>NZ_JAGSTV010000005.1:0-417200 GCF_018148075.1 Burkholderia sp. AU19243 | reverse complement strand
GCACGCACACGCCGATCTCGGCGCCTTTCTCGGCGGCCAGCTGCTTGAGCCGGATCGCCGCCGACAGCCCGGCGGGGCCGCCGCCGACGATCACGACGTCGTATTCCATCGATTCGCGCGGGCCGTATTGCTCGATGAGGCTTGCGGGGGTCATTGGCGTTCCTCTAACCGTTAGAATGCTTTTATTCGGGAGCGTATTGTCTGCGAAACGAAACGCTTGCCGCAACAGCATGCGAACAGATTAGCACGATCGTTCTATTTTTTGTGCTAGGGTTATGCTGCACGGGCTGCGTGCCCGCGGCGGCGAAACGACATCGAAAGGGGATGTGCAATGGGTCGATCGATCAACCTGGAAGGCAAGGTCGCGCTGGTCACGGGCGCCTCGAGCGGCCTCGGGCAGCGCTTCGCGCAAGTGCTGTCACAGGCAGGCGCGAAAGTCGTGCTCGCGAGCCGCCGCGTCGAGCGTCTGAAGGAGCTGCGTGCGGAGATCGAGGCGGCGGGCGGCGCCGCGCACGTCGTGTCGCTCGACGTCACCGACGTGCAGAGCATCAAGGCGGCCATTGCGCACGCGGAGACGGAAGCTGGCACCATCGACATCCTCGTCAACAATTCGGGCGTGTCGACGATGCAGAAGCTCGTCGACGTGACGCCGGCCGATTTCGAATTCGTGTTCGACACCAACACGCGCGGTGCGTTTTTCGTCGCGCAGGAAGTCGCGAAACGGATGATGATGCGCGCGAACGGCAACGGCAAGCCGCCGTACCGGATCATCAACATCGCGTCGGTCGCCGGCCTGCGCGTGTTTCCGCAGATCGGGCTGTATGCGATGAGCAAGGCGGCGGTCGTGCAGATGACGCGTGCGATGGCGCTCGAATGGGGCCGCCACGGGATCAACGTGAACGCGATCTGTCCGGGCTATATCGATACCGAAATCAATCATTACCTGTGGGAAACCGAACAGGGCCAGAAGCTGCAGTCGATGCTGCCGCGCCGGCGCGTCGGCAAGCCGCAGGATCTCGACGGGCTGTTGTTGCTGCTCGCGGCCGACGAGTCGCAGTTCATCAATGGCTCGATTATCTCCGCCGACGACGGCTTCGGCCTCGCATGAGCGGCTGACCCTCAGCAACGAAGAAGACTGCAATGAGCGAATATTCCCCCGTATTTGAAATGTCGATGCCGATCCGCTGGGGCGACATGGACGCGTTCGGCCATGTGAACAACACCGTCTATTTCCGGTACATGGAACAGGCGCGGATTTCGTGGTTCGAGGAACTCGGCATCGCGGGCGGCAACGGCGAGGGGCAGGGGCCCGTGATCGTCACGGCGTCGATGGAATTCCTGAAGCAGCTGCACTATCCGGGCGACGTGATCGCGAGAATGTCGGCCGCGAAGCCTGGCCGCAGCAGTTTCGATACCGGATTCGAACTCACCCGTGCGGACGACCCGCATCATGTCTATGCGCGCGGCAATGCGCGCTGCGTGTGGGTCGACTATGCGCTCGGCAAGTCTGTGCCGCTGCCGCAACTGCTTCGCGACACGATCGAGCGCGCGCTCGCGGCGAAGGTCGACTGAGCGCCGTCGCGCCGAACCGGGCGCCCGCGCGCCCGAGAGTCGCCATTTCCCGATCTCCGGAATCGGCCGCGTCACGCGGCCGATTGTCATTGCGCGCGGCCTTTATTGGCCGAGCAGGCGCTGCAGCAACTCCGGCGTGTTGTTCGTGCCGTACTTGCGCATCAGCCGTGCGCGATAGATGTCGACGGTGCGCGAGCTGATGTCGAGCACGCGTCCGATTTGCTTGCTGGTTTTGCCGGTCGCGAGCTGTGCGGCGATCTCGCGTTCGCGCGGCGTCAGCTCGACGGCGACCCGGCGTGTCGCACTCAGATCCTCGAACGTCCAGACGCCGGCCGCGAGCGGCGCGGTGCGATCGAGCGCGCGGCCCGTCACGTGGCACCAGAACAGTTCGCCGTCGGCCCGCTTCATGATTCTGTCGTCGGCATAGGTGCCGTTCGCGATCATCACGCGCGTGATGCGCTCGCCGATGCGCTGGAACTCGTCCGGTGACGGGTAGAGCACCTCGTACGACTTGCCGATCAGGTCGGCCCGCGCGCAGCGGAAGATTGCCGCGAGCGCGTCGTTGCAATCCTCGATCACGCGGTCGCGCGACATCACGAGGCCGAGCGGCGCGAGGTGAAAGGCTGTCTGGTAATCGAGAGCGGGCATGGCGCGGGCAAGCGTAGGCAAACGCTTATGTATTTTTGCGTATTGTGCCGCATCCTCGCCGCATCGTACCCTTTCAGGCATCTCGCGGCGGTTTGTCGCGATATAAAAACAGCGCGCTACGACGCAGCTATCGCCGCGCATGCATAGAATGATGCGGCGGGCGTGCTGCCCAGTGGGCGCGTGAACCGGTTTCGCTGGTTTCCATAGAGGAAGGGACATACAGATGAACAAAGTCTATCCAAGCGCGGCCGCCGCGCTGGAAGGGATCGTCCGCGACGGACAGACCTTCGCGGTGGGCGGTTTCGGCCTGTGCGGGATTCCCGAGGCGCTGATCGCGGCGTTGCGCGATTCCGGCGTCAAGGGCATTACCTGCATCAGCAACAACGCGGGCGTCGACGGCTTCGGTCTCGGCCTGCTGCTGGAAACGCGCCAGATCAAGAAGATGATCTCGTCGTACGTCGGCGAGAACAAGGAGTTTGAGCGCCAGTATCTGGCCGGCGAACTCGAGCTCGAATTCACGCCGCAGGGCACACTCGCCGAGAAGCTGCGTGCAGGCGGCGCGGGCATTCCCGCGTTCTTCACGAACACCGGCTACGGCACCGTGATCGCGGAAGGCAAGGAAACGCGCCAGTTCGGCGATCGCCACTACGTGCTGGAGCCGTCGCTGACGGCCGACGTCGCGCTCGTGAAGGCGTGGAAGGCCGACAAGTCCGGCAACCTGATCTATCGCCGCACCGCACGCAACTTCAACCCGATGTGCGCGATGGCCGGCAAGATCACCGTGGCGGAGGTCGAGGAGATCGTCGAGAACGGAGAGCTCGATCCGGACCAGGTCCATACGCCGGGCATCTTCGTGCAGCGTATCGTGCTGAACGCGACGCCGGAAAAACGCATCGAACAACGCGTCGTACGCGCGAAAGGAGACTGACATGGCGTGGAATCGTGACCAGATGGCCGCGCGCGCGGCGAAGGAACTGCAAGACGGCTTCTACGTGAATCTCGGCATCGGCTTGCCGACGCTCGTTGCCAACCACGTGCCGGCGGGCGTCGAAGTGTGGCTGCAGTCGGAGAACGGTTTGCTCGGCATCGGCCCGTCGCCGACCGAGGACGAAGTCGACGCCGACCTGATCAACGCCGGCAAGCAGACCGTCACGACGCTGCCCGGCTCGTCGATCTTCTCGTCGGCCGATTCGTTCGCGATGATTCGCGGCGGCCACATCAATCTCGCGATCCTCGGCGCGATGCAGGTCAGCAAAAAGGGCGACCTCGCGAACTGGATGATCCCGGGCAAGATGATCAAGGGGATGGGCGGCGCGATGGACCTCGTCGCGGGCGTGAAGCGCGTCGTCGTGCTGATGGAGCACGTCGCGAAGGGCGACCAGCACAAGATCCTCGACGAATGCAATCTGCCGCTGACGGGTGTCGGCGTGGTCGACCTGATCATCACGGATCTGGGCGTGATCGAAGTGACGCCGGATGGGCTCAAGGTGCTCGAGCTCGCCGACGGCGTGAGCGCGGAAGAGATCCAGGCAAAAACGGGCGCACCGCTCGACCTCAGCGCGGTCGCGTAAGCGACGCTGTTGCGCACGGCGCCCGACGCCCCGTGTTCCTGACGGAACGCGGGGCGTTTTGCCATGACCGCGCGTCACGCAATCGCGCCGCCGCCATCGACCAACACCGTCGAGCCCGTTGCATAACGCGTGGCTGCCAGATAAACGATCGCATTCGCGACGTCCTCAGGCTGGCCCACGCGGCGCGCCGGAAGGCGCTGTGCAGCGTTCGCATACATCGCGTCGCGCGCGTCGGGGGCAAGCTTGTCCCACAGCGGCGTCGCGATCAGGCCCGGCGAAACGGTATTCACGCGCACCGGCGCCAGTTCCAGCGCAAGGCCGCGTGCAAGCGCTTCCAGTGCCGCATTGATCGCGCCTTGCAGTACCGACGACGCACTCGGCCGCACGCTGAGATAACCCGATACGAACATCAGCGAGCCTCCGGCTGCGATATCGATCGAGCGCGCGATACGGTATGCGCCCCAGAACTTGCTGTCCATCGCAGCCTGCGCGTCCGCGAGCGGCAGCGAGCGGAGCGGGCCGGTGGCGGTCTGCGCGGCCGAGATCACGACATGGTCGAACTGTCCGGCGCGCGCGCAGAATGCTTCGACGGCGGCCGTATCGGTAATGTCGAGCGCTTCGGCACGCACCTGCCCGTATCTACCGATGTCTGCGCCGGCCTTCGCCGGATCGCGCGATGCGACCGTCACGACAGCGCCACGCTGTGCGAATGCTGTCGCGGCCGCGGCGCCGATACCCGAGGTGCCGCCGATGACCAGTACTTTCTTTCCATGTAGCGGATCGTCCATGATGGTGCTCCCGTAATGAAGAAGTAGGTGGAATCCGGTCAGATCGTTTCCGCTTCGCGGAGCGTCGACCGGCTGCGCAATGCAAAGCGCGCGATGTCGTCCTTGCGCATGAACGCCACGCCCGGATGCGAGCGCGCGTAGCGCAGGAATGCGTCCCATGCGCGCACCATCTGCGGTGTGCCGCTGATTCGGTCGTGCGCGCTGATCGACATCAATCTGCGGCGCTGCCCGGCTTCCGCGTACAACTGATCGAAATCGAGCTTGATCTGTTCGAGAAACATCGTTGGCGAGTAGTTGCGGCCTTCGATCAGCAGGATGTCGTTGTTGCGCAGCGTGTATGGCACGACCGCGAAATCGCGACCGCCGACGGTCTCGATGAAGGGCTCGTCGCGGCTGACGTCGTCGATGTGGTACACGTATCCGAGCTCCTGTAGCAGCGGCAGCGTGTGTGGCCCGCGCCGCAGCCAGTTGCAGTTGTAGCCGATCGGCCGTTGCCCCGTCACCGCTTCGACCATGTCGCGGGCTTCCGTGAGAAAGCGCCGTTCGTCATCGCGGTTCATCGCGAATTGCGATCGCCATGTGGGTCCGTGCGCGGCCGCTTCGTGGCCGCGCGACACGATCTCGCGTGCCAGTTCGGGATGCCGCCGGGCGGCTTCGCCGATCATGTGCGACGTCACTTTCACGCCGTGCCGGTCCCACAGATCGAGCAGCCGCGGAATGCCTTCCCGGTAGCCGTACGCAAACCACGTGGCCGACGCGAGGTCAACCGGCACCGACGCCGGGAATTCGACGGGCGGAAACGGGCTATCCGCACCCTTCGCTGGTTGGCCGCCAGCCTCGAATTGCATCGAGATCGAAATCGCGAGCCGTGTGTCGTCGGGCCAGAACCGGCCGGTGTCCGTTGCAGCGGCGCCCGGTAACGGCGCGGCGACAGCCGAGTGCGACGCGCCTGCGGCCATCGCGATACCCGCGGCCACCCCCGCGCCGGCTTGCGCGAGAAACGTGCGGCGGCCCGGCTTTGGCGCGGAAGGATCGTTGTCGATGTAGGTCATCGTTTCCTCCGTCAGCCGACGAGCCCGAGCTGGCGCATCAGCGTCAGGTTGTCCTCGATATGCCAGTTTTCCGCGATCCGGCCGTGATCGATCCGATAGATGTCGGTCGCGATGAAGTCGACCGTTTGCCCGTGGCCGGCCGCGCCATTGAACGTGCCGGTGAAATGGCCGCGAAAGTGCAGATGCACGACGACGCGGTCGCCGGCGACGATCATCTGTTCGATATCGCAACGCAGGTCCGGGACCGCCGCACGCATCGTTCCGGATGCCGCAATGGGGCCCGATACGCCCTGCGCGCGCCCTGCCGGCAACGTGCGGTCGATGAAGTCGGGGGCGAGCGCCGCGCGCGCGAGGGCCGCATCGCCGGTATCCCAGAACGTGCCGTAACGGCGCGCGGCGAGAATCTGCGCCCGCGCCTGCGCGGCCGGCACGTCGGTCGCGACGGTCAGGCCGTGGGGCTCGACGAGTTCGGCGGCGTGCGAGGCGACGGGCGACAGCGCGGCCACGCAGGCTGCGGCGGCGATTGCGCGGGCGAGCGGACGAGCGACTGAAGAAAGGCGAATCGGCATGGCTGAAGAGTCCTGTATGACGCATCGTGGGACGACGCGGAGCAGGTATGGTAGGTTTCCGTTCTTGATCGGAATACGGGCAAAAAGCGAATGAATTATTCGAAAAAAGGAAAGGGTGAGCCGAGCCGAGTGTCGCGATGCTGATCGACGATCTCCCCGCCCTCGACACCTTCGCGAGAATCGTGTCGGCCGGCAGCCTGTCTGCGGCCGCGCGCGAGCTCGACCTGTCGCTGTCCGTCGTGAGCAAGCGGCTCGCGCATCTCGAGTCCCGACTGGGCGTGCGACTGCTGCACCGGACGACCCGGCAGCAGACGCTGACCGACGACGGTGCGCAGTTTCACGCGCAGGTGCTGCGCATCCTGGCCGAGGTCGATCGCGCCGAAACGCTGATGAGCGATCGCCGCGGCACGGTCGGCGGCGTGCTGCGCGTGACTGCGCCGGGCGAACTGGGCCGGCTGCGGATCGCGCCGCTCGTCGCGGCGTTTCAGCGGCGGCATCCGGAATTGGTCGTGCATCTGATGCTGACCGACACGATCGTCGACCTGCTCGCGCAGGAGATCGACGTCGCCGTGCGGATCGGCAGCCTCGCCGATTCGTCGATGATCGCGCGCGAGCTCGCGCCGAATCATCGCGTGCTGTGCGCGGCGCCGGGCTACGTGGTCGCGCACGGGCAGCCGGCTCACCCGGCGGAACTGCGTGCGCACCGGTGCATCGTGATGGGCGATCAGCCGCGCACCGAGTGGCGGTTCGACGGCGCCGACGGCACGGTCGCCGTCGACGTGACGGCGGCGCTGCTGACGAATGACGGCGGTGCCGCGCGCACGCTCGCGCTCGAGGGGGCGGGCATTGCGCTGAAGTCGATCTGGGACGTCGGCGCGGATCTCGATGCCGGCCGGCTCGTGCGCGTGCTCCCGGCATTCGCGGTGCAAGCGGCACCGCTGCATGCGGTCTATCCCGGCAGCCGTCACGTGCCGTTGCGCGTGAGGTCGTTCGTCGATTTCCTGCGCGAGCAGTTGCGCGGCTCGTAGCGCGGCGACGCACGGGCCGTTGCGAACGAGGGGTGCGCCGCAGGCCGGCGGCCGCGTGACGCCCCGTCGTGATGAAGCGGTTTACAATCGTTTGCATCAGGCGGCTCGTCGGATGCAAGCGCGGCCCGCCGCGCCGTCACCGTTCCACAGGATGCCAACGATGCCCACGACCTCAGCGACCCTTCCGGTTCCCCGTCAACGACGCGTGCAGTGTGCGAGCGCCGCCGGACTTCACCACGTCGCCTATACCGAGTGGGGCGACCCCGCGAATCCGCGCGTGCTGGTCTGCGTGCACGGCCTGACACGCTCCGCGCGCGATTTCGACCGGCTGGCCGCCGCGCTGTCCGATACGTATCGGGTCGTTTGTCCGGACGTCGTCGGGCGCGGCCAGTCGGACTGGCTCGCCGATCCGCGGTTGTATGCGATTCCGCAATACGTCGCCGACATGGTGACGCTGATTGCCCGGCTCGACGTCGAATCGGTTGACTGGTTTGGCACGTCGATGGGCGGACTGATTGGCATGGCGTTCTCCGGGCTGCGCGGTGCGCCGCTGCGCCGGATGATCGTCAACGACGTCGGCCCGCGCATTGAGCCGGAATCGCTCGCGCGCATCGGCGAATACCTCGGTGTCCAACCGCGCTTCGCGACCGAGCAGGAGGGCGTCGACTACCTGACGTCGCTGTCGTTGCCGTTCGGCGCGTTGAACGCCGACGAATGGCGCGAGATCAACGGGCCCTTGCTGCGCGAGCTGCCCGACGGCGGCTGGACGATGCGCTACGATCCGCGCATTGCCGAGCCGTTCAAGGCGACGACGCCGGAGCTCGCCGCGCTCGGCGAGGCCGCGTTATGGCGCGCGATCGAGACGACGGAGGCGTCGGTGCTGGTCGTGCGCGGTGAAAGCTCCGACCTGTTGTCGCGCGACACGGCGGCCGAGATGGTGCGTCGCGGCCGTCACGTGACGCAGGCCGAAATCGCGGGTGCCGGCCACGCGCCGGCGTTCGTCAGCGCGGACCAGATCGCGCTCGCGCGCCGGTTTTTCGTCGAAGGCAACGCATAAACGCGTCATAATATGCGGTTCGGCGGCACGCGGGCCGCGTCACCGCCGAATCGTCACTCATCCATACGACCGGAAATTTCCATGGCAGTCATTCGTCACCACGTCGGAGCACGTCTCTCCGAAACCGCGATCCACAACGGTACCGTGTATCTGGCCGGCCAGATCGCCGAAGACACCACGCAGGACATCCGCGGCCAGACGCGCGAAGTGCTCGGCCATATCGACCGCCTGCTTGCCGAAGCGAACAGCGACAAGGCGCATCTGCTGTCGGTGCAGATCTACATCTCGGATCTCGCGAACTTCGAGGGCATGAACGCCGAATGGGACGCGTGGGTCGCGCCGGGCAACACGCCGCCGCGCGCCACGGTCGAGGCGAAGCTCGCGGATCCGGCGCTGCTCGTCGAGATCGTCGTCGTTGCGGCCCAGCGGAGCTGAGCGAAGCATCACGATGACCGCAATACGCCAGGCCGTGCGATGACCGAGTCCGTTTCCGCTTCCTCCGTCGCGACGCCGTCGTTCGACGATGTGCTCGCGTTCGTGCGCGAACGGGCCGGCGACGCGCGGCTGTCGTCGGGCGAGCTGCTCGCCGACCACTCGGCCGGCACCGCGTCGATCATGCGCACGCTGAACGTCGATCCGCACGCGATGCAGGCGGCCGCGCTGTTCGTGCTGACGCCGCACCTGAGCGATCCCGGGCGCGAGCTGACCGAACGGTTCGGCGAAGAGGTCGCGCGGCTCGTCGCCGACGTGCGCAAGCTGCTGCGGCTCGGCACCGTCAGCCTGCGCGCGCAGAACGCGATGCCCGACGCAGGGCGCGACGCCGCGCAGGAGCGGCGCACGCAGATCGAGGCGCTGCGCAAGATGCTGCTCGCGTTCGCGCAGGATATCCGCGTCGTGCTGATCCGGCTCGCGTCGCGGCTGCAGTCGCTGCGTTACTACGCGGCGGCAAAGATCGATCCGCCGCCCGACGTCGCACGCGAGACGCTCGAAATCTACGCGCCGCTCGCGAACCGTCTCGGCATCTGGCAACTGAAGTGGGAACTCGAGGATCTCGCGTTCCGCTTCGAGGATCCGGTCACTTACAAGCGCATCGCGAAACTGCTCGACGAAAAGCGCGTCGAGCGCGAGGCGTACGTCGCGCAGGCGATCGACCGGCTGCAGCACGAGCTCGCGGAGGCGCACATCCCGGCCGACGTGAGCGGCAGGCCGAAGCACATCTACAGCATCTGGCGGAAGATGCGTGGCAAGGAACTCGACTTCTCCGAGCTGTACGACGTGCGCGCATTCCGCGTGATCGTGCCGGACATCAAGGATTGCTACGCGGTGCTCGGCATCGTCCATCACCTGTGGCAGCCGGTGCCGAAGGAGTTCGACGATTACATCTCGCGTCCGAAACCGAACGGCTACAAGTCGCTGCACACCGTCGTGATCGGCGACGACGGCCGCGCATTCGAAGTGCAGATCCGCACGCAGGAAATGCACCGCTTCGCCGAATACGGCGTGGCCGCCCACTGGCGCTACAAGGAAGCGGGCGCGCGCGGCTACGGCGGCCAGTTCTCGGCGAGCGACAAGTACGACGAGAAGATCGCGTGGCTGCGGCAGCTTCTCGCGTGGAAGGACGACGTCGAGGACGGCGCCGAAGTGTCGGGCGACCAGGCATGGGCGCAATTGCGCGAGACGTCGCTCGACGACGATCACATCTACGTGCTCACGCCGCAGGCGCGCGTGATCGCGCTTCCGCAGGGCGCGACGCCGGTCGATTTCGCGTATCACCTGCACAGCGAGCTTGGCCACCGCTGCCGCGGGGCGCGCGTCGACGGCGTGATGGTGCCGCTGAACACGCCGCTCGCGAACGGCCAGACGGTCGAAATTGTCGCGGTGAAGGAGGGCGGCCCGTCGCGCGACTGGCTGAATCTTCAGCTCGGCTACCTGAAGAGTTCGCGTGCGCGCCAGAAAGTGCGTGCGTGGTTCAACTCGATCGAGCAGGAAGAAAACATCGCGCACGGCCGCGCG
The DNA here is from genome assembly GCF_018148075.1 of Burkholderia sp. AU19243. Classification (NCBI taxonomy): domain Bacteria; kingdom Pseudomonadati; phylum Pseudomonadota; class Betaproteobacteria; order Burkholderiales; family Burkholderiaceae; genus Burkholderia; species Burkholderia sp. AU19243. The sequence continues at coordinate 406,902 of NZ_JAGSTV010000005.1, read as the reverse complement.
CTCGTTGAGAAGACGCTGCAGCGCGAGGGCAAGACGTCGGTCAACCTCGACCACCTCGCAGCGAAGCTCGGCTTCAAGTCGCCCGATGAGCTGTTCTCGGTGGTCGGCAAGGAAGAGTTCAGCCTGCGTAACGTCGAGCAGGCGCTGTCGGATGCGCCCCCTCCCGAACACGCGCCCGAGGCGCCGGCCGATTTCGAAAAACGCAGCAGCGGGGCCAGCGTCGCGCACGGCGCATCGACCGGCGTGCTGGTGGTCGGCGTCGACGCGCTGCTGACCCAGCTTGCACGCTGCTGCCGTCCGGCGCCGCCCGACCCGATCAGCGGCTTCGTGACGCGTGGCAAGGGCATGTCGATCCACCGCAGCGACTGCCCCACGTTCCGGCGGATGGCCGAGCGCGCGCCGGAGCGCGTGCTGCAGACGACCTGGTCGGCCGACGTGCTCGGCGGGCGCGGCATGTCCGTGTACCCGGTCGACCTGATGATCGAGGCGACCGACCGTCAGGGCTTGCTGCGCGATATCTCCGAAGTGTTCGCGCGGGAGAAGATGAACGTGGTCGGCGTGAAGACGCAGAGCCGCCGCAACGCGGCATTCATGCAGTTCACGGTCGAGGTGTCGAATTCGGCGCAGGTGCAGCGTGCGTGTACATTGCTGGGCGAAGTGCAGGGCGTTGTACGGGCCGGACGGAAAGGGTGAGGCCACAGTAACGGGGCCGGAATATCGCCGTTTTGCTGCGGCCGCATAAAAACGCTTGCCAAGTGCGCAGTCAACCCATATAATTTTAGCTTCACTAGGCTCGTAGCTCAGCTGGTTAGAGCACCACCTTGACATGGTGGGGGTCGTTGGTTCGAGTCCAATCGAGCCTACCAACGAATTGAGAACGCCCGGTTTCGGGTGTTTGATGCAGTAAATAACTCAACGCGAACAAGGCGAATACGGTTATGACACCGCGAACGTTGACCGAAACCTTTTCGGAGCGACGCTAGTCGAGGAACGTTTTCGCCCTTTCAGTTTGAGTGAAGTATCGAATGCGGCCCCTCGAAAGCGGGGCCGCATTTTTTTTGTCGCGAAATTTTCGCGCGTGACTTTGATATCGCGTGCTTGGTTTGCCGCCCACTGTCGGCATCACGGAGATTGCTATGGTTTCGATACGCTTGCCTGACGGCTCAGTTCGACAATACGAGCATCCGGTGACAGTTGCCGAGGTCGCGGCCTCGATCGGTCCCGGTCTCGCGAAGGCTGCGCTTGGCGGCAAGCTCGACGGCGAGCTCGTCGACACGTCCACGGTCATCGATCGCGACGCGTCGCTGGCGATCGTCACGGACAAGGATGCGGACGGCCTCGACATCATCCGTCACTCGACCGCGCACTTGCTCGCCTATGCGGTGAAGGAACTGTACCCGGATGCGCAGGTGACGATCGGCCCGGTGATCGACAACGGCTTCTACTACGACTTCTCGTACAACCGTCCGTTTACGCCCGAAGATCTGGAAAAGATCGAAAAGCGCATGCAGGAACTGGCGAAGAAGGACGAGCCGGTCACCCGCCGGGTCGTGTCGCGCGACGAGGCGGCCGGCTATTTCCGCAGCATCGGCGAGAAGTACAAGGCCGAGATCATCGAATCGATTCCGCAAAGCGACGAAATCAAGCTGTACTCGCACGGCGGCTTCACCGACCTGTGCCGCGGCCCGCACGTGCCGTCCACCGGCAAGCTGAAGGTCTTCAAGCTGATGAAGGTCGCGGGCGCATACTGGCGCGGCGACTCGAAGAACGAGCAGCTGCAGCGCATTTACGGCACGGCGTGGACGAAGAAGGAAGATCAGGATCAGTACCTGCACATGCTCGAGGAAGCGGAGAAGCGCGACCACCGCAAGCTCGGCAAGCAGCTCGACCTGTTCCACATGCAGGAAGAGTCGCCGGGCATGGTGTTCTGGCATCCGAAGGGCTGGGCGCTGTGGCAGCAGGTCGAACAGTACATGCGCCGCCGCGTGAACGAAGCCGGGTATCTCGAGATCAAGACGCCGATGATCATGGACCGCTCGCTGTGGGAGGCGTCTGGCCACTGGCAGAACTACCGCGAGAACATGTTCACGACGGAGTCGGAGAAGCGCGACTACGCGATCAAGCCGATGAACTGTCCGGGGCACGTTCAGGTGTTCAAGCACGGGCTGCGCTCGTACCGCGACCTGCCGCTGCGCTACGCGGAATTCGGTTCGTGCCACCGCAACGAGGCATCGGGCGCGCTGCACGGCCTGATGCGCGTGCGCGGCTTCGTGCAGGACGATGCGCACATTTTCTGTACCGAAGAGCAGTTCATCGCCGAATCGATCGCGTTCAATACGCTCGCGATGAGCGTGTACAAGGATTTCGGGTTCGAGCACATCGACATCAAGCTGTCGCTGCGCCCCGAGCAGCGTGCGGGCACCGACGAAACGTGGGATCGCGCCGAGCAGGGCCTGCGCGACGCGCTCACGGCGTGCGGCCTGTCGTGGGAAGAACTGCCGGGCGAGGGTGCGTTCTATGGCCCGAAGATCGAGTACCACATCAAGGACGCGCTCGGCCGCTCGTGGCAGTGCGGCACGCTGCAGCTCGACATGGTGCTGCCGGAGCGCCTTGGCGCCGAGTACGTCGCGGAAGACAACAGCCGCCGCCGGCCGGTGATGCTGCACCGTGCGATCGTCGGTTCGATGGAGCGATTCCTTGGCATTCTGATCGAGCACCATGCCGGCGCAATGCCGGCCTGGCTCGCGCCGTACCAGGCAATTGTGCTCAATATCGCCGAAAGTCAGGCCGAATATGCGCAATCTCTGGTCCAAACGTTGCAAAAACAAGGGGTTAGAGTGGCGGCGGATTTGCGCAACGAGAAGATTAGCTATAAAATACGCGAGCACACGCTGGAAAAGGTGCCTTATCTCCTCGTCGTGGGCGATAAGGAGCGTGATGCGCAAACGGTAGCCGTGCGTGCCCGTGGCGGCGTCGATCTTGGCGTTATGCCGGTCGAAGCCTTCGTTGAGCGTCTGCAGGAAGACCTGCGCTCGTTCAAGTAACCGCCCTGGCAGCGCGGCTCGTTTTTTTAATTTTTAGAGGAAACGTAACATCGCTACTGATAAGTCGTCGCATCGCATCAACGGTGAAATCACTGCGCCGGAAGTGCGTCTGGTCGGGATCGAGAACGAACCGCTCGGTATCGTAAAACTCGCTGATGCTTTCCGTAAGTCGGAAGAGCTGGACGTTGATCTGGTCGAAATCGCGCCGCAGGCCGTTCCGCCGGTCTGCCGTCTGATGGACTACGGCAAGTTCAAGTATCAGGAGTCCAAGAAGCAGCACGAAGCGAAGCTGAAGCAGAAGGTCATCCAGGTGAAGGAAGTCAAATTCCGCCCGGGTACCGATGACGGTGACTACAACGTCAAGCTTCGCAACCTCGTGCGCTTCCTCGAAGAGGGCGACAAGACGAAGATCACGTTGCGTTTCCGCGGCCGCGAGATGGCTCACCAGGAGATCGGCATGCGGATGCTCGAGCGTCTGCGCACGGATCTCGAGGAAGTCGGCCAGGTCGAGCAGATGCCGAAGATGGAAGGGCGCCAGATGATCATGGTGCTCTCGCCGAAGAAAAAGAAGTAACGGGCCCGCGCGCCGGTCGCGCAGGTTCGATAGTGGTTCGGTGCGCTGCCCGGTCAGGGCGGCGCGCCAACAATGACGGCGGCTGCGCAAGCGGTTCGCCGTACACAAGTGGACTGGGTTTCGAAGGGCGGGTCAAGGGCGCAAGCCAACCGCACACCCATCGCCATCTAATAAACTGGAGTTGTTCGTCATGCCTAAGATGAAGACCAAGAAGAGTGCTGCAAAGCGCTTCGTGGTGCGTCCGGGCGGTACCGTCAAGCGCGGTCAAGCCTTCAAGCGCCACATCCTGACCAAGAAAACCACGAAGAACAAGCGTCACCTGCGCGGCGCAACGGCAGTTCATGATTCCGATCTGAACTCCGTCCGCGCGATGCTGCCGTTCGCGTAACCCCTCAACTGATACTCAAAGGAGAGAAACATGCCTCGAGTCAAACGTGGGGTAACCGCACGGGCCCGTCACAAGAAGATCATCAACCTGGCCAAGGGTTATCGCGGCCGTCGCAATAACGTCTATCGCATCGCCAAGCAAGCGGTGATGCGCGCTGGTCAGTACGCGTACCGCGATCGCCGCAACAAGAAGCGTGTGTTCCGCGCATTGTGGATCACGCGTATCAACGCGGCAGTTCGCCAGCACGACATGACCTACAGCGTGTTCATCAACGGCCTGAAGAAGGCGTCGATCGAACTCGACCGTAAGGTGCTGGCCGACATGGCGGTGTTCGACAAGGCTGCTTTTGCTGCGATCGTCAAGCAGGTGAAAGCCGCCGTTGCAGCCTAATTGCGAAATTAGCACTGCGTGGTTAGTTGCAGCGATGTTCCGGTAGTTTCGGCCGCTGCAGCGAAAACGGGGCTCTTCCGAGCCCCTTTTTTGTTTGGCGGGCAGATTCGCTCGCCAAGACCGAATGACGTTGGAAATGATGGGATCTATGGATCTGGACCAGATTGTCGCCGACGCGCAGCAGTCCTTCGAACAGGCTGCCGACATCACCACGCTCGAAAACGAGAAAGCACGATTTCTCGGCAAGTCGGGTGCGCTGACCGAGTTGCTCAAGGGCCTCGGCAAGCTCGATCCCGAAGCACGCAAGACCGAAGGCGCACGCATCAACGTCGCGAAGCAGCAGGTTGAGGCCGCGCTGACCGCTCGCCGCCAGGCGCTCGCGGACGCGCTTTTGAACCAGCGCCTCGCCGCAGAGGCGATCGACGTCACGCTGCCGGGCCGCGGCGCCGGTGCGGGCAGCCTGCACCCCGTGATGCGCACGTGGGAGCGCGTCGAACAGATTTTCCGCTCGATCGGCTTCGACGTGGCCGACGGTCCCGAAATCGAGACCGACTGGTACAACTTCACGTCGCTGAACAGCCCGGAGAACCATCCGGCGCGTTCGATGCAGGACACCTTCTACGTCGAAGGCAAGGACGCCGACGGCCGCCAGCTGCTGCTGCGCACGCACACGAGCCCGATGCAGGTGCGTTATGCGCGCATGAACCGTCCGCCGATCAAGGTGATCGCGCCGGGCCGCACGTATCGCGTCGACAGCGATGCGACGCACTCGCCGATGTTCAATCAGGTCGAGGGGCTGTGGATCGACGAGAACATCAGCTTTGCCGATCTCAAAGGCGTCTACACCGATTTCCTGAAGAAATTCTTCGAGCGCGACGACATCCTCGTGCGCTTCCGTCCGTCGTATTTCCCGTTCACGGAACCGTCGGCCGAGATCGACATGATGTTCGAGCACGGCAAGAACGCCGGCAAGTGGCTCGAGATTTCCGGCTCGGGGCAGGTGCATCCGACCGTGATCCGCAACATGGGCCTCGATCCCGAGCGCTATATCGGCTTCGCGTTCGGCAGCGGCCTCGAGCGCCTGACGATGCTGCGCTACGGCGTGCAGGATCTGCGGCTGTTCTTCGAGAACGACCTGCGTTTCCTGCGCCAGTTCGCATAACGCACGCGCCGCGCCCACACGTGCCCGCGCACGCTCCGTCGCACGATCAGACGAGGCCTGCGCGTCGATCTAACCTGTTTCGAACGTAGACATCCATGCAATTCCCTGAATCCTGGTTGAGAACCTTTGTCGACCCGCAGCTGACGACCGACGAGCTGTCGCACGCGCTGACGATGGCGGGGCTCGAAGTCGAATCGCTGAGCAAGGCCGCGCCGCCGACGTCGAAGATCGTCGTGGGCCGCGTGCTCGAAGTCGTCAAGCATCCGGATGCGGACAAGCTCAATGTCTGCCAGGTCGACGCCGGCACCGGCGCGACGCTGAACATCGTGTGCGGTGCACCGAACGTCGCGCCAGGCATCAAGGTGCCGGTCGCGCTGGTCGGCGCGGAACTGCCGCCGGCGGAAGAAGGCGGCAAGCCGTTCGCGATCAAGCTGTCGAAGCTGCGCGGCGTGGAGAGCCAGGGGATGCTGTGCTCGGCGCGCGAGCTCAAGCTGTCGGAAGACCACAGCGGCCTGCTGATCCTGCCGGAAGACACGCCGGTCGGTCAGGACATCCGCGACACGCTCAATCTCGACGACACGATCTTCGAAATCAAGCTGACGCCGAACAAGGCCGACTGCTTGTCGGTGTTCGGTATCGCACGCGAGACGGCCGCGATCACCGGCGCGCCGCTGACCCCGGTCGACATCCGTCCGGTGCGCGTCGAACTCGATGAGACGCTGCCGGTGCGCATCGCCGCGCCGGATCTCTGCGGCCGCTTCTCCGGCCGCGTGATCCGCGGCGTGAACGCGCGCGCGAAAACGCCGCAGTGGATGGTCGAGCGCCTCGAACGGGCGGGCCAGCGCAGCGTGTCGGCGCTCGTCGACATCTCGAACTACGTCATGTTCGAGCTCGGTCGTCCGTCACACGTGTTCGACCTGGACAAGATCCACGGCGGTATCGAAGTGCGCTGGGGCAAGCGCGGCGAATCGCTGAAGCTGCTGAACGGCAACACGGTCGAACTTGACGAAACGGTCGGCGTGATCGCGGACGACCGTCAGGTCGAAAGCCTCGCGGGCATCATGGGCGGCGACAGCACGGCCGTCACGCTCGATACGACCAACATCTATCTGGAAGCCGCGTTCTGGTGGCCGGACAGCATCCGCGGCCGCGCGCGCAAGTACAACTTCTCGACCGATGCCGCGCATCGCTTCGAGCGCGGCGTCGATTACGCGACCACGGTCGAGCACGTCGAGCGCATCACGCAGCTGATTCTCGAGATCTGCGGCGGCAAGGCCGGCCCGGTCGACGATCAGGCGGTCAACCTGCCGCAGCGCGCGCCGGTGAAGATGCGCGTGTCGCGCGCGAACCGCATCATCGGCGTGAAGATCGACGCCGACGAAATCGCGAACATCTTCACGCGCCTCGGCCTGCCGTTCGAGCGCGATGACGACGCATTCCTCGTCACGCCGCCGTCGCACCGCTTCGATATCGAGATCGAGGAAGACCTGATCGAGGAAGTGGCGCGCATTTACGGCTTCGAGAAGATTCCGGCGCGTCCGCCCGTCGCGACGAGCGAGATGCGCGCGACCAACGAGACTCAGCGCTCGATCCACGACATCCGCCATGCGCTCGCGGCGCGCGACTATGCGGAGACGGTCAACTTCAGCTTCGTCGATGCAGAGTGGGAGCTCGATTTCGCCGGCAACGACAAACCGATCCGCCTGCTGAACCCGATCGCGAGCCAGCTGTCGGTGATGCGCACGACGCTGTTCGGCAGCCTTATCTCGGTGCTGCGTCACAACCTGAATCGCCGGGCGGACCGCGTGCGCGTGTTCGAGGCCGGCCGCGTGTTCCTCGCCGATCCTGCGGTGAAGGCCGGCGAGCTGACCGTCGAAGGCTACAGGCAGCCTAAGCGGGTCGGCGCGCTCGCATACGGCCCGGCGGTCGACGAGCAGTGGGGGGTGGCAACCCGCGCAGTCGATTTCTTCGACGTGAAGGGCGATCTCGAGGCGCTGCTCGCGCCGGCCGCCGCGCGCTTCGTGAAGGCGGCGCATCCGGCCCTCCATCCGGGCCGCAGCGCGCGCATCGAACTCGATGGCCGTGCGGTCGGCTGGATCGGCGAATTGCACCCGCGCCTGATGCAGAAGTACGAGCTGCCGCACGCGCCGGTGATGTTCGAAATCGACGCGGACGCGCTGATTCCGCGCGCACTGCCGGCACCGACCGACGTGTCGAAATTCCCGCCGGTGCGGCGCGATATCGCCGTCGTGGTGGATCAGGCGGTGGAGGTTCAGGCACTTTTCGACGAAATGAAGAAGGCGCTGGCCGAGGACGCGTGCCGATTCGTTCAGAAGGTTGTACTCTTCGACGAATTTCGTGCAAAATCAAATACTTCCGGTGGTCTTGCCGCACACGAGAAGAGCCTTGCCTTCCGCGTGACGCTGCAGGACGCGGCCGGCACGCTACAGGACGAGGTCGTCGATCAGGCGATCCAGACGCTGGTCGAGCGTATGGCTCGAGCCGGTGCGCGCCTGCGCGGCTAAGGAGAGGGGCCGCCCGTTCACGGGCGGCTTTTTCCCCTCGTAAGTTTTGGTTTAACGCGCTGTATGGCAGATATGAACGACATGACCTCGAGTGAATTCGAAGCCCTCCTGACGGCGCAACGCAGCGCCATGAACCGCGACGCTTCGGCGCCGGCGTCCGCCGAGACGCCAACGCTGACGAAGGCGGAGCTGGCGGAGCTGTTGTTCGACAGCGTCGGGCTGAACAAGCGTGAAGCGAAGGACATGGTCGAGGCGTTCTTCGAAGTGATCCGCGACGCGCTCGAAAATGGTGAAAGCGTCAAGCTGTCGGGATTCGGCAATTTCCAGCTGCGCGACAAGCCGCAGCGTCCGGGCCGCAATCCGAAGACGGGCGAGGCGATTCCGATCGCTGCCCGCCGGGTGGTAACCTTCCACGCGAGCCAGAAGCTGAAGGCGCTGGTCGAAAACGGCGCGGAGTAACGTCCGCGCGCCGACGTCTCCGCGCGGCCGCCGCGCACCCTTTACCGACGGTTAACCGACGATGACCACTACGGTTGAGAAAGTCGTCTTGCCTCCGATTCCCGCGAAGCGCTACTTCACGATCGGCGAAGTCAGCGAACTGTGCGGGGTCAAGCCGCACGTGCTGCGTTACTGGGAACAGGAATTCACGCAGTTGCGGCCGGTGAAGCGGCGCGGCAATCGCAGGTATTACCAGCACCATGAAGTGCTGCTGATCCGGCGGATTCGCGAGTTGCTGTACGAACAGGGGTTCACGATCAACGGCGCGCGCAACCGGCTCGATTCGCCGGGCGGTGAACGCGCGGCGGCAGAGCCGGCCGATCCCGGCATGCCGGCCGCCGACGTGCGCGGCGTGGCCAGGCCCGGGGTGGCGGTCGACGTGGTCGCGCTGCGGCAGGCGCTCCTCGACGTCATCGACGGGCTGAAGCACGACTGAAAACGCGAACGAGCACGACGCTCGAAACAGCAAATGCCCGGTAGGCGTAGCGCCGCCGGGCATTTTCATGTCCGCTGGCTGACGCGATCAGCGTGCCGCGAGCGGGTTCGGCTTGCCCATGTCGACGACCAGCGTGCCGTCCGGCAGCATCCGCACCGAGCCCTGTGCAACCTGGCGGCGGTAGTCGTACAGGTCGAAACGCATCGGGCCGGCTTCGGCCGAATTCCGGATCAGCGCACGGACGTTCAGCTCCAGCACGTTGAACATTTTCATGTCGCCACCTTCCATCCACATGTAGCTCGGCGCATCGATCTGCGGCCGCTTCGGCACCGGTGCATCGGCGGCGCGCCGGAACGTGAGGCGCAACCCGTCGCGCTCGACCATTGCGTGGTCGAGCTTGCCGTTCAGCACCGGCGGCGGGAAGACGGTGTACTGGTCGAGCACGAGCGTGTCGCCGCGCAATTCCGCGCCGCGGCGCTGCAGCGGCGTCAGCGACGCGAGCTCGATGCCGAGCGAGCGCAGCAGCTTCGCCTGCGGGATGCCGAGCACCGACACCTGCGACGGCTTGAACGCGAGGTGGCGATCGTCGAGGACCGTCAGCGAGCCCTTCATGTCGGTCGGCAGCCACACGCCGGGCACGTGATTCCACAGCTTGATGCCGCCCTGCACGCGCAGGTCCTGGCCGTCCGCGCTCAGTTGCAGGTCGTTCAGCGAGCGCGGCGAGTAGTCGAGCAGGTAGTCGTTGAAGAGCGCCGACATCGCCTTCCACGACTCGACGACCGATCCGCCAAGAATGCGGATGTCGTACTGGTTCGGGTCGTCTAGGTCGACGGGTTCGCCAGCCCGCTTCGCGATCAGTTGCACGTCGAGATCCTCGACATGGAACCCGATGTCGCCCGACAGGTTGAAGTGCACGTTGTGCAGATGGATCGTCGGATTGCGGTTCGACACGTGCCGCTCGTTGAACGGCGTCGTCGACGTGCGGCGCATCGCCACTTTCTGCATGCCGAAGCGTGGCGTGCCGTCCGCGACCGCAAACGCTTCCCAGTGCTGACGCGCGTCGCGCAACGCGCTCTGCTGCGCGGCGAGGAAGCTGTCGTTCAGACGAGCGGCCGCATTGCCGAGCGGGGCGCCGCCGGCCGGATCCGCATATGACGGCATCCGGATCGCCATCGCGCCGTTTTCGTCGAAATTGAAGTAGCCGGCCGATACCTGATCGCGATAGTGATAGAGGTCGAACACGAAATTCTGGCCGCGCTTTGCCGGATCGACCGGGCCGATCAGGATATCGGCGTTCATCGGCATCGACCGCATGAACTTCACGTCGCCGCCACGGATGTACATCGCCTGTTGTGACGCGTTCACCGGGAGCGCGAAGCCGGCGTGCGAGCCGTCGTCGAGCGTAAGGTCGAGGCCGGCGGGCGTCACGCGCAGCGCGGCAATCCGGATTTTCAGCCGCGGCGGCGGCATCAGCTTGTCGACCGACATCACCAGATCGTCGCCGGCGAGTCGCGCGATCGGCGTCTCCACCTTCAGCAAATCGGCCATCTTTACATTGGCCGCGCGCATTACAGGCTGCGCATCGATGCCGGACACGCGGACGGCGCTCGGATGAAACACGAGCTGGCTGCCATCGCGGATCGCGAGCGTGCCGGTCAGCGAGAACGGCACCCAGCCGTCGCGCTGCATCTCGCCTCGCAGATGAATCACGCCGTCGCCGGCCGACACCGCGAGCTTGCGTAGCGGCGCGTTGCGATAGCCGAAGATGTACGTGTTGAAGAGCGCGGTCAGCTTCGCGTCGTCGAGCGTGACGGTGCCTTCGTGCACGTCGATCTCGAAGCTCGTCGGATCGTCGAACACGATCGGCGCGCCGCGCTGGGTCGGCAACAGGGTTGCGGACAATTGATGGACGAAAAAGCCAAGGTTGCCGACGATGCGGAAATCGACATCGCGCAGGAACGTCATCGCGCCGCTCTGGCCCGAGTCGCGCAGCGTGTACGGCCGTGGTTGCGCGAGGCTGAGCGACGCGAGCGACGGCACGGTGCGCGCAATTTGCCGCTCGCGGGCGAGACGTTCCGCTTTGGCGCGTTCGATCCGGGTCGGCGCAGCCGATGCGTTGCCGTCCCGCTGCGCGGCCGGTTCGGCGCAACCGGCACAGAGCAGCCCGAGCGCAAGCGCAGCGCAACCGAGCGCGCGGGAAGCGCCGAGTGAAACGAGGCCGGCCGTGCGTCGCAGGCCGGACATCCTGTCGAGTAGTGCCAAAGGCGTGCGATGGCCGCGCCGGACCGCATTCCGCATCGTCTGTCTCCATGTCTTGTCGTGATCGACGCGGCGCACCGCGAATGCGCGGCGCAGACGTCGATGCCATGCAGTGTGTCATAGCGCGCTAGAGCGGCGTAACCAAACAGTCGGCGCCGGGCCTCGGCGGCGCGGCGCACGGCGGGACAACGGATCCGCGGACGCGGGGCGGTCGGATCAAACGCTCGTTTGGTTTTGTCGATCTGCGCGATCATCAAGCGCTCGAACATGACGACTTGATCGAATGCCGCCAGCAGCTGAGCGGCGGGCGAGTGCTGCGGTATGGTTGTCGCGGCGGTCGGCATCCGGCGCCGCTTTTCCTGATTGAGCGACATTGGCCGCGTGTCGATCGGCGTGCGATCTGACGAAGCGTCGCGCTCATCGACGTTGTCACGCGACGAGCGCACGCACACGCTAGCGCTCCGCGACGCAACGGCCGGCTCCATTCGCTTCGCGACGCGGTATTCGCGAGTGCGCCGGTCGTTCGCATCGATCACACCGCGCCATCAAAAAAGTTACGCCGGCGAATGTACAAAATGCATGCGACCCGTTCTCAGCCGGTGAACTGTCTGTTATAATTTTTTTCTTTCGGGGCGTAGCGCAGCCTGGTAGCGTACCTGCATGGGGTGCAGGTGGTCGGAGGTTCAAATCCTCTCGCCCCGACCAGACAAGAACCCGCGTCAGTTCAAGCTGACGCGGGTTTTTTCTTGCCCGTCGCTTTTTTGCACATCGCGGCGCGGCCCCGGTAAAATGCAAGGTTGATCCACGGAAAGCGCCGTGATTTAGCGGAAGAGGATTCCCCGAACATGACTGATCTTCGTCTTACCATGCGGTTCGCTGCAGTGCTCGCCACCGGTGCGCTCGTTGCCGGTTGCGGTACGTCGTCGCCCACGAAAGTGGACTACAAGAGCGACTCCAAATCGAAGGAAGCGTCGCTCGCAGTGCCGCCCAACATGCTCGACGAAACGGCCGATCAGCGTTCGCTGCCGCCGCAGGGCGGCGCGACTTCCCTGTCCGCGCTTCAGCAGGTCCAGCAGGCGGCCCCCGCCACGGACACCGTCGCGCCCGCGGTGGCCGGCATGCACATACAGCGCGACGGCACCGAGAGCTGGCTCGTGATCGACGGCAAGAAGCCCGCCGACATCTGGCCGCAGGTTCGCCGTTTCTGGCAGGAACAGGGCTTTCTGCTCGTCGTCGACCAGCGCGACAAGGGCGTGATGGAAACCGACTGGAACGAAACGCACCCGCAGATCAACGACGGCCTGATCCGCAGCGTGATCTCGAAGGCGATGGGCAACTCGTATGTGACCGCCGAGCGCAACAAGTACCGCACGCGTCTCGATACGGCGCCGAACGGCGGCACCTACGTGTTCATCAGTCAGAAGGGGATGCGGGAGGCGCTTACCGGCGCCAGCAACGATTCGAGCAAGTGGGAAGCGAAGCCGAACGATCCAGCGCTCGAAACAGAGTATCTGAAGCGACTGATGGCGGTGCTCGCACAAAATGAGCAGCGAGCGAAGAACGGCGAGCCGCCGATCGCGAACATCAAGGACAACGCGGTGCCGAAGGACAAGAAGGCCGATACCGACGCGTCGAAGGCTGCGGCTGCGGCAATCGCCGCGCAGAACGTCGCGCGTACGTCTTCGCAAGCGAACGACGTCGACTCCGCCTCGGTGCCGTCCGAAGTCACGCTTGGCGAGCCGTACGACCGTTCGTGGCTGCACGTCGGCCTCGCGCTCGATCGCGCGAACTTCACGGTCGACGATCGCGATCGCACGAAGGGCCTGTATTTCGTCCGTTATGTCGATCCGAAGGATCTGAGCGCGGCTGAGCAGGGCTTCTGGAGCCAGCTGTTCCATGGCAAGAAGGAAAAGCAGGCGAAGCAGTATCGCGTGAACGTCAAGGCGTTGACACCCGACCAGACACGCGTCGCGGTCGTCGACGATTCCGGTGCGATCGATACGTCGTCGCCAGCCCGTCAAATCATGGCGCTGCTCGTGAATCAACTCCGCTGATCGCGAAACGATCCCGTTTATGGAAGAACCCGCCTCCCCGGCGGGTTTTTTTTCGCGTCGTCCGCCTGCGCGGGGATTCGTTCCCGACGTTCGGGGTCCTGCGTGACGTTACGTAACATCCGCGCGTTACGGCGGCCAACGCGGTGTTACATCGTCACGATAGGAAAAAATATCGTTTTGAATCAATGGTGTGCATCTGAAAACGCGTCTGGCACGCAAAGTGCTTTATAAGTTCGAATCGTTAAGGCAGGGAGGATGGCGCGAGATGTCGGGCGGGCGTCGCGAGCGCCCCGATCAACGGTATCCGCGTCTTCAAATGCCGGGCCGCGAGCACCGGCGCAACCGATGACGATCCGCGCGACGCGCGGATCTCGATGGCCCCGTCGCCTATCCTCGTAGGGCGACGGTTTTTGCCCACGCTTCTTCTGAAGCGTGGGCAATTTTTTTGTGGGCGACCATGCAGCGGCGTGCCGATTGCGTCGTGCCGTAGTCGTATTCGTGTGGCGCGGAGCGGCCGCGAATGACGGAAATGGCGCACGTGGTGCAAGCGATGTTGCCCGCGGCCACGGCGACTCACGATGCGGGGCGGGCAGAGCGGATCGCTCTCACGTCGAGCAAGCTCGCGCCAATGAAGCGCGGATATGCGCAGAGCGCGCGGCCGGGCGCATTCCCGGCCGCTGCGGCGCGTCAGTGCGACGCGCTGGGAACGTCGAGAATCAGGATGATCGTCCAGTCGGCGTCGCCGTCGTGGTGATACTGGCGCTCGGCGACGATGAATGGTTGCTGCTTGCCTTGCGGACCGAGGAAAAGCACGTCGCCTTCCATCGGCAGGCACTCGATCGGCGGCAGCGCGAGGAAGGCGTCGTCCGAGCCGCGCGGCATAAGTTGCTTGATCTTGCGAGTGGCCGCGTCGGTCCACTCGATGTCGAGTTGAATGTTGCTCATGCTGTCCTCCGCACCGGGGTGCGCACGGGTGGAAAATTTCGGTGCGCGACTTTAGCACAGCGCGCAGGCGCCGCAACCAAAAAAAGCCGAACCCGGTTGCCCGGATTCGGCTTTTCGCGTGTGCGGTGCCGCCGAACTTACTGGCTGGCAGCTTCTGCCGGAGCGGCCTTGGCGGCCTTCTTGCCGGCCTTCTTCGCTGCCTTGTGGTGAGCCGCCTTCTTGCCGTGGTGGTGCTCTTCCTGAGCAGCCGGCTGAGCAGCTTCCGCTGCTTGCTGCTGTTGCAGTGCTTGTGCGCGCTGCTCGATCTCGGCGATCTTCGCCGGGTCGGTGATGGTCTGGATTTGCGTGCTCTCTTGCGCATACGCTGCGCCAGTCAGCGCCGACATCGCGACCAGAATAGCCAGGGACGTCTTCTTCATTGCTTAACCTCCGCTAAGTGGTGATGAACCCGAATGTTGCCGTTTTGTCTGGCGACTGCAATCGAGTGCGTGTCGAGTGTAACAAAAGTGACGGATCAATGTGCACCGGAACGCGGTGCGGCGCAAGGCCCCGTTGAAGTCGCGCAACACTTCCGTGTATTCCGTCATGCGCATGCCATACGGTGTCGTGCCAACGTTTGCGCTTTCACGCTCCGGCGTCGTGGTCAGAACCAGCCCAGCCATCGGTAGACGTGAAATTGCGCGATGCCGATCAGCTCGTGCAACGCGCGGTCGGCATCCGCCAGGTTGTGCCAGCGCGGCAGCCAGCCGGTTTCGGCACGTCGGCGATTCGCGTAGACGGGCTGCGGATCGATGCCGAAGCGGCGGAAATTGAGCAACGCGCGGCGCATCTGGTACGACGAAGTGACGAGAATGCGCGCGTCGTCATGTTGAGAGCGTAGTATAGACGCAGTGAATTTCGCATTTTCGTGGGTCGTCCGGCTGTTCGGCTCCAGAATGAGGTCGCCGGGAGCGACGCCGTCGGCGATCAGTCGGCGTCCATAGACGGACGCCTCGGTATCGCCATGATGTTGCGGGTCGCCGCCCGACATCACGACGGTGCAGCGGGCGGCTTGCTGCCGGCACATGCGATATAGCGCGGCGGTTTTGCGGATGCGTGCGTCACCGTCGCGCGGCGGTTGCAAGCCGGCATCGGTGCGTCGCGTGCCGGCGCCGATGATGATGAGCGTGGTGTGCCCATGCATGTCGGGCCGCTCGATCGGCGTGACGCCGGCTTCGGTCCACGCGATGAGCGGCGCGGCGAGCCACCCCGACGCGATCAGCCAGAACAGCGTCGCGCCGGCAATCGCGACGACTCGCCGCCGCTTGCGGCAGAGCATGAAACAGATGAAGAGAAGTACAAATGAATCGAACAGAATCAATTTGATTGGGGTATGGTGTCTTTTTATGGACGGCTGACGATCCGGCCCTGACGCGACGCCGAACGTCGGCCTCCAGAATCGGTGGCGGTATCGGCGGGTGGAGATCCCGCCCGGTGCGCCGCTTCGCATTGTCGCTGCACTTTAAGAAAGAATCGAGATGGCCACGTATTCCAACGAAGCGGTGCTCGACGCATTGAGACGAGTGCAGTACCGCCAGGTACCGTGGGCGCGCCGCCCGGGCGTGTTCGAGTATCTCCGGTCACTTGGGCTGATGGACACGGTCAGGCAGAAGACCGTCGCTCCCGCACCGGGTTTCCACGCGCCGGTCGACATTGCGGTGCTGACCGATAACGGTCGAGCCGAATGTGCACGCCTCGAGCGCGACGAGAAACTACTGTCCTGGACCGATCGCCGTATGGACGACTACGTATTGAGCGAAGCGAGCGCCGTGGCGATTCTCGAAAGCCGCCTGTAGCGTCCACTTCCGTCCTCGCGCGCCGCCGCCGGCGACGCAAAAAAAAGCCCGTATCGCGAGGATACGGGCGTACCGGATACTTTTGCTGTTGCCATGCTGTGCTCATGGCAACGTTGTGACTCGCCCCATGTCGGGCAGTTCCCGCTTCCGGGAATTTTCTTTCGTGGTGCTGCTCGTATCACCGGACTACGGATGCCGCGGCATTGCCGTTGCCTGCGAGCCGATTCGCGCGCGCGCGTTGCTCGCGATGTCGCCGCGCAAGTCGCCGCGCGGCACGGTCTGTCGACTGGAGGGCGCCACCGGCTGTTGCTGACGCAGCGTATTGCGGTGATCCTGCTGGTGGTGAGGAGGCTTTGAGCGATCGTCGGCGTGCGCGGGAGCGGTCAGCGCCAATGAACCGACAATGCCGCATGCGACGAGCAGTGACATTGTTTTCATGGCGGGCTCCCTTCAAGCCGTCGGCGCGGCTTGTTGATATGTCGCTAAGGTAAGCGCGGGAGTGCAGGGTTGCTGTAAATAATAGTAAATAGATGTATCGCCGCACGACAGCGATAACCGGCGGCGGCGCGCGGGCCGTGCAAAAGCCGGGATGCCGAAATGAACCGGGCGACCGAAGCCGCCCGAATCAGCATGCGTTACGCCATCTTCACAGGGGCGCGCCACGACTCCGGATTGGTCCAGAACGCGCCGCGCAGCCTGTCGCGGCTCGGCGGTGCGGGCGGTTTGGCCGCGCTTGCGCCGATGCGCCCGCGCAGCGAAATCTGCCGGCCGCTCGTGCCGAGTCGCTTGACGATTTCGGCGAGCGTGCCGTCAGCCTGCCATTCGTCGAAGCGGCGGCGGCAGGTCGGCGGTGACGGATAGCGGCCCGGCAGCTTCGACCAGCCTTCACCCGTCGACAGTACCCAGAGCACCGCGTTGACCACCGCGCGGGCCTCCACGCGGGGACGGCCGCGCCGTTCGCTCCGCGCGGGTTCCGAGCAAAACAGACCCTCGACCAGCGCCCACTCGTTATCTCTCAAATCGTCGAACAGCATCATGTCCTCACCTCAGCGAAGCTAACTCCGGTGCGCTGCCCTGCGCCGCGCACTCTTCAGGCACTCGAGCGTCGAGTGCCGGGTGGGGGCGCCCGGTTGGCCGGCAGCGGCCTTTCTGCCTTCCGTCCGACGAGACCTGCGCCCTGTGCATCAGGTAATGCACGAAGCGTGCCACGTCGAAGGCGATTCCCTTGAGAGCCGCTTGGCAGCGGGCTAACGGCTAAGTCAGCTAGGGGCGTATAAGACGCCAAAATAACCCGCCAGCAAATCAGGACAATCACCAATCTTGTGCAGTCCGCCCGCACCGCGTGCGTTTGGCGGGATATTGCACCGCAGCGAAACATGGCCGCCCGATGCCGGATTCGTACATCGAACCCGCATTCGCACATTAGAATCGCGCATCGATACCGACAATTGATGAGGTGAGCGGATGAACGTTACGCTGCGCCAGCTTCGCGTCTTCATCGAAGTAGCGCGGTTGCGGAGTTTCAGTCGCGCAGGCGACGAAATCGGCCTCACGCAGTCCGCGGTCAGCCGCTGCGTACGCGAACTCGAGGCCGAGCTCGGGCTGAAGCTGATCGACCGGACGACGCGCGACGTACAGCTGACCGACGTCGGCGGCAATCTGATCGCGAGCGTGTCGCGGCTGATCGACGATCTCGACGACACGCTGCGCGAGATTCGCGAGATCGGTGAACAGCGGCGCGGGCGGGTGATCGTCGCCGCGAGTCCGACCATCGCGTGCCGGCTGATGCCGCGCGTCGTAGCGTCGTGCGAACGTCAGTTCCCGTTCGTCACGCTCGGTTTGCGCGACGACGTGCAGAGCGACGTGTTACGCAAGGTGAAGTCGAGCGAGGTCGATTTCGGCGTCGTTATCGGGCCGCTCGCCGTTGCCGACCTTCTGTGCGAGCCGTTGATGACCGACTCCTTTTGCCTGGTCGCGCGCGCCGATCATCCGCTCGCGGCGCGCACCGAGGTGCCGTGGACGGCGCTCGATGGCGAACGGCTGGTGCTGCTCGACCACGCATCCGGCAGCCGGCCGTTGATCGACGCTGCGCTGGCCACCCATCGTGTCAACGCGGCCGTCATGCAGGAACTCGGCCACTCGGCGACGGTGTTCGGGCTCGTCGAGGCTGGTGTCGGCGTGAGCGTTCAACCGTGGCTGTCGCTGCCGTTACCGGCCGGATCGACGCTGGTCGCGCGACCGTTGACGCCGCGCACCGAGCGTACCGTCGAGCTGGTGCGTCGCCGCGATCGGTCGCTGTCGCCCGCCGCGCAGGCGATCTGGGAACTGGTGCGGCAGATGCCGGCGCGGGCCGAGGATCTCGACTGACTGTGCCGATTCGCGTGCGGCAGGGCGTTCGTGCGCGAGGCGGGAGATGGGGCTTGGGTCGCGCAGGAGCGCACATCCGGGCCCAGGATGACTCTTCGCGCGCCGGCTCGGCGCGTGCGCTCCGTCGCGGCGCGGTGCGGGCGTGTTTCCCGCGCGGCGCGCCTGGGCCGAGGCCGGGCGTAGCGGCGCGCCCCGTGGATGATCAGCCTTTCGGCTCATCTTTACGCACCGGGCAATTTTGCGTAATATGGCGCTCAGTCACGCGGTTCCGCCGTTGAGCCGTGCTGTTCCGTCCGGTTTGGGCCTGGCTTGAAGTTTGGTTCGCCGCCCCCGGTTCGTGCTCCCATCAATATGACCGATCAGAATCGGGCGAGCGCGTCTTCCGTTCCTTTCGTCTGTTTGTTGATCCGGTTCGTTTGACCACAGGGTCTGGCCTAGCTGCATGAATACCCAAGAGGCGAAGATCGTCCTCGAGACTGCTTTGATCTGTGCGCAGGAACCGCTGAAGCTCGGCGATTTGCGCAAGCTCTTTGCCGACGGCGTGTCGGCTGACACGGTCCGCACGTTGCTCGAAGATCTGAAACAGGATTGGTCCGGCCGCGGTGTCGAACTGGTGGCTCTGGCAACCGGATGGCGCTTTCAGAGCAAGCCGGCGATGCGCCACTATCTGGATCGACTGCATCCCGAGAAGCCGCCGAAATACTCGCGCGCGGTGCTCGAAACGCTCGCGATCATTGCGTATCGGCAACCCGTCACGCGCGGCGACATCGAAGAGATTCGCGGCGTCACGGTCAATACGCAGGTGGTCAAGCAGCTCGAGGATCGGGGCTGGATCGAGGTGATCGGGCATCGCGACGTGCCGGGGCGCCCGGCGCTGTACGCGACGACCAAGCAGTTCCTCGACGATCTGGGCCTGAAGGCGCTCGACGATCTGCCCGCGCTCGAGGAGCCCGCCGCGAACATCGAGGCCGCGCTGCTCGCGCAACAGGCAATGGATTTCGACGGCGATGCGCCGCACGCGGAAGCGTCCGTGGAAGGCGGCGAAGCAGCGGCCGGCGAGCCGCAGCCGCAGCCCGAGGAAGTGGAGGGCGAGGCGGCGGCGCGCGTGACGGCAACGCAGGAAATGCCGAACCGCGATACGCTGGAAGCTGATCGCGTTCGAACCGAACAGGGCGGCGCCGAAGCAGCGCCGGCCGGCGGGCAGCCCGCGCCGCTGCGCGCGGAATGGAACGAGGAAGATCGCAGGCCGGCCGCCGACACGGTTGCCGGAGACGGAGCGGAAGCGGCCGGCGACATGCCGGCTGACGCTGGCCAGGCCGGCGCCTTGCGCTCCCGTCCCGCCGGCGGCGAGATGCTGGACGATACGTCGGACAGTCTCGCCGACGCCGTACGCAGCGCCAGTGCGCCCATCGGCGCCGATGCGTTGCCGGACGACGAAGCAGAACCCGAACAGCGCCGCGCCTGATCGCGGCCGACTTCTTGCCGCGCCCGCGCCGGGCGCGAGACCTGACATTTTGAGGTTGTTTTGACAGATATCCACGATATTGAATCGTCCGCGCCTGCCGTGCAGGCCGCGCGTGCCGACGATACGCCGGAGCAGGACGCTCCCGCCGCGGGCGGTGACGAGCGTCCCCGCCGCGGCCTGCGGCGCGGCCCGCGCAGCCTGATCGCGCGGCGTCGCGCGGCGGCCAAGTCGAAAGGCGCCGATGGTGAGCCGCAGGGCGGCGAAGGCGCGGATCCGCAGCCGGCCGAGGTCGCTGAAGCTCAACCCGCACGCGCGCCACGCAAGGAAGGTGCGGCCCGGGGCGGCCGCAAGCCGGCCGGCAAGCGGGAAGGCGCGGCCAAAGGTGCGCAGGGTGGGCAAGGGCGGCGCGGCGGTTCGGCGAAGGCCGATGGCGGCGCGGCGAAGGCGGACGGCGACGCGGCGTCGCAGGACGATCTGTTCGCGTACGTGACGTCGCCGGCATTCGACGCGGACAACTCGGCAGGCGGTAGCGGCGTGCGTGCGCCGATGCTGCGCCGCGGGCGCGCACAGCCGGCTAACAGGCGCGTGCTGTCGCCGGACGACGATGCGCCGAAGCTGCACAAGGTGCTTGCCGAAGCCGGCATGGGCTCGCGCCGCGAAATGGAAGAGCTGATCGTCGCCGGCCGCGTGTCGGTGAACGGTGAGCCGGCGCACATCGGCCAGCGCATCATGCCGACCGACCAAGTTCGCATCAACGGCAAGCCGGTCAAGCGCAAGCTCCCGAACAAGCCGCCGCGCGTGCTGCTGTACCACAAGCCGACGGGCGAAATCGTCAGTCACGCGGATCCGGAGGGCCGTCCGTCGGTGTTCGACCGCCTGCCGCCGATGAAGACGGCGAAATGGCTCGCGGTCGGGCGCCTCGACTTCAATACCGAAGGTCTGCTGATGCTGACGACGTCCGGCGATCTCGCGAACCGCTTCATGCACCCGCGCTACAGCGTCGAGCGCGAGTATGCGGTGCGCGTCGTCGGCGAGCTGTCCGAAGGGATGCGGCAGAAGCTGCTGCATGGCGTCGAGCTCGATGACGGTCCGGCGAACTTCCTGCGCATTCGCGACGGCGGCGGCGAAGGAACGAACCACTGGTACCACGTCGCGCTGGCCGAAGGCCGTAACCGTGAAGTGCGCCGGATGTTCGAGGCGGCCGGCCTGATGGTGAGCCGCCTGATCCGTACGCGCCATGGCCCGATCGCGCTGCCGCGCGGCCTCAAGCGCGGCCGCTGGGAAGAGCTGGACGAGGCGCAAGTGCGCAAGCTGATGGCGACCGTCGGCCTGAAGGCGCCGACCGAAGAGAAGGGCAAACGCGGTAGCGGCGGGCAAAGCGAGCGCCGCCAGCCGGATCCGATGCAGACGTCGATGGGCTTCATCAGCCGAGAGCCGGTGCTGACCACGCATGGCCAGCTCGATCAGCCGCGTCGCGGTGGGGGCCGCCGCGGCGGCGCGGGCCTGCCGGGCCTGAGCGGCTACGGCAGCCTGCCGGTTTCGCCGTCGGGTTATGGCAATCGTTCGGGCGGCGGCCGCGATGTCGATGGCAATCGCGCGTCGTACGGCTCGGGTCCGAAACGCGAAGGCGCGGGCGGCGGCAAGCGCGGTGGCGGCAAGGGCGGCAACCGCAACCCGAACGGCAATCGCGCCGACGGCGGTGGCAATGGCGGCGCGCGCGGCGGTCAGCGTCCGCAGCGCAATCGCTCGCGCGGCCGCTGAGCGTGCGCGGCCGGCGGCGTAACGCCGCCGGTGCCGGGATGCCGGCGAAATCGGCATCGATCCGGTTGCGCCGGCGCCTCGCGCTGCGGCTGTTTGTCGTCGTTTGCTTTCGGCTGGATATATCGCGTTGCCGGACTGAATCCCTTCGGCGCGCCGTCCGGTTAGCATTTTTGGTCGGTAGAGGCCGGATAGACGCTGCTTTTACCGGCTGGCTTGGCGTTTGCGCCAAAAATCGCTATAATCGCGGAGTCGCTGGGCGTACGGATTCAATGTGCGGCTCAGGTGCGACCACCAGTAAGAAGATGGGCGTTCCGCCCATTTTTTTTTGCTGAAACGGTTAGGCATCTCGGGTAGCGCTTCCTGCGCCGGCTAAGGCGCGCGCCCGCGGGTGAATCGCGAGCGGCGGGCGCGAACACCTGAGAGGACACTGTGCAACTGACGGAACTGATAGAAACCACGGTCACCGGGCTCGGCTACGAGCTGGTGGATCTCGAGCGCACCGGGCGCGGCATGCTTTGCATCTATATCGATCAGCCTGCCGGCATCTCGCTCGAAGATTGCGAAAAGGTCACACGTCAGCTCCAGCACGTCTTGACGGTCGAAAACATCGATTACGAACGGCTCGAAGTCTCGTCCCCGGGGCTCGACCGCCCGTTGAAGAAGCTGGCCGACTTCGAGCGCTTCGCCGGCAGCGAAGTTTCCGTGACCTTGAAAAAGCCGCTGGACGGGCGCAAGACGTTCCGGGGCATTCTGCACGCGCCGAACGGCGAAACGATCGGTTTGGAATTTGAGAGGAAGAAGGGCGAGGCAGCCATGCTGGATTTCACGCTGGCCGATATCGACAAAGCCCGCCTGATTCCGCAAGTTGACTTTAGGAGCCGCAAATAATGAGTCGCGAAGTGTTGATGCTGGTGGATGCGCTGGCGCGCGAGAAAAACGTCGACAAGGATGTGGTGCTGGGCGCCCTCGAGGCCGCGCTCGCGTCCGCTTCCAAGAAGCTGTTCGACGAAGGCGCCGAAATCCGCGTCCATATCGATCGCGAAAGCGGCGAGCACGAAACCTTCCGTCGCTGGCTCGTCGTGCCCGACGAGGCGGGCTTGCAGGAGCCGGATCGCGAGATCCTGCTGTTCGAAGCGCGTGAGCAGAAGCCCGACGTCGAAGTCGGCGAATTCATCGAGGAACCGGTGCCGTCGATCGAGTTCGGCCGTATTGGCGCGCAGGCGGCCAAGCAGGTGATCCTGCAGAAGGTGCGCGACGCCGAGCGCGAGCAGATCCTGAACGACTACCTCGAACGCGGCGAAAAGATCATGACCGGCACGGTGAAGCGCCTCGACAAGGGCAACTTCATCGTCGAATCGGGCCGCGTCGAGGCGCTGCTGCGCCGCGACCAGCTGATTCCGAAGGAAAACCTGCGCGTGGGCGACCGCGTGCGTGCATACATCGCGAAGGTCGACCGCACCGCGCGCGGCCCGCAGATCGAACTCTCGCGCACGGCGCCCGAGTTCCTGATGAAGCTGTTCGAGATGGAAGTGCCGGAAATCGAGCAGGGCCTGCTCGAGATCAAGGCAGCCGCTCGCGATCCGGGTGTGCGCGCGAAGATCGGCGTGATTGCCTACGACAAGCGGATCGACCCGATCGGCACGTGCGTCGGCATCCGCGGTTCGCGCGTGCAGGCCGTGCGCAATGAGCTCGGTGGCGAAAACATCGACATCGTGCTATGGTCCGAGGATCCCGCCCAGTTCGTGATCGGCGCGCTCGCGCCGGCAGCCGTCCAGTCGATCGTCGTCGATGAAGAAAAGCATTCGATGGACGTCGTCGTCGACGAGAACGAGCTGGCTGTCGCGATCGGCCGCAGCGGTCAGAACGTTCGCCTTGCCGGCGAGCTGACCGGCTGGCAGATCAACATCATGACGCCGGACGAATCCGCCCTGAAGCAGGGTGAAGAGCGCGATCGGCTGCGTGCGCTGTTCATGGCGCGTCTCGACGTCGACGAAGAAGTCGCCGACATCCTGATCGACGAAGGCTTCACGAGTCTTGAAGAAATCGCTTACGTGCCGCTCAACGAAATGCTGGAGATCGAGGCGTTCGACGAGGATACCGTGCACGAGCTGCGCAACCGCGCACGCGACGCGCTGCTGACGATGGCGATCGCGAACGAAGAAAAGGTCGAAAACGCAGCGCTGGATCTGAAGAGCCTCGACGGCATCACGCCGGAGTTGCTCACGAAGCTGGCCGAGCACGGCGTGCAGACGCGCGACGATCTCGCCGAGCTGGCTGTGGATGAACTGGTCGACATGACCGGGATGGAAGAGGATGCCGCTAAGGCGTTGATCATGAAAGCACGTGAACATTGGTTCCAGTGAGAAATGACCATGGCGCACTGATTTGATGGCGGCCGTATGGCCTGACCCGATGCTAACCGCAAGGAATCGGTCCTTGCACTAAGAGGAATGAATGGCGAGTAACAACGTAGCCCAATTTGCCGCGGAACTGAAAATGCCTGCTGGTGTGCTGCTCGAACAGCTGCAGGCAGCGGGCGTCCAGAAAGCGAGTGAAGACGATGCGCTGTCCGAGTCGGACAAGGCGCGTCTGCTCGATCATTTGCGCAAGTCGCACGGCGCAACCGACGGCGACAAGCGCAAGATCACGCTGACCCGCAAGCATACGTCGGAGATCAAGCAGTCTGACGCGACGGGCAAGGCTCGCACCATTCAGGTCGAGGTCCGCAAGAAGCGTACGTTCGTCAAGCGCGACGACGTGGCCGAAGGTGCGGAACAGGGTCAGGCGCAGGTCGCCGAAGCGGACGACGATGCGGAACTGAAGCGTCGCGAGGAAGAGGCGCGCCGCGAGGCCGAGCTGCTGGAAAAGCAGGCGCAGGAACTGCGCGAGCGCCAGGAGCGCCTCGAGCGCGAGGAAGCCGAACGCCGCGCCCGCGAGGAAGCGGCCGAAGCCGAGCGCCGTCGTGCCGAGGAAGAGGCGGCGGCGAAGCGTGCAGCGGTCGAAGCGGCGGCAAAGCAGGCAGCTGCGCAGCAAGCCGCCGAGGCACAGCAGGAAACCGCCAGTGCGCAGTCCGCGCAGGATGAGGCGCGCGCTGCCGCCGAACGTGCGGCACAGCGCGAAGCGGCGAAGAAGGCTGAGGATGCGGCCCGCGAGGCGGCGGACAAGGCGCGCGCCGAGCAGGAAGAGATCAGCAAGCGTCGCGCGGCGGCGGAAGCCGAAGCACGCGCGATTCGCGAAATGATGAACACGCCGCGCAAGGCCGTGGTCAAGGCAGTCGAGCCGCCGAAGCCGGTGGAGCCGCCGAAGCCGGCCGAAGCGAAGGGCACGCTGCACAAGCCGGCCAAGCCGGCCGGCGCGGCTGCGCAGGCGCGTCCCGCGGTGAAGAAGCCGGCCGGCGCAGCGCCGGCAACTACCCAGGCACCGGCAGGCGCGGGCGACCGCAACAAGAAGCCGGGCGGCGGCAAGGGCGGCTGGCAGGACGACGCAGCGAAGCGCCGCGGTATCAAGACGCGTGGCGATTCGAGCGGCGGCGTCGACCGCGGCTGGCGCGGCGGCCCGAAGGGTCGCGGCCGTCACCAGGACAGCGCGTCGACGTTCCAGGCGCCGACCGAGCCGATCGTGCGTGAAGTGCACGTGCCGGAAACTATCTCGGTTGCCGATCTCGCGCACAAGATGTCGATCAAGGCCTCTGAAGTCATCAAGGTGATGATGAAGATGGGCCAGATGGTCACGATCAACCAGGTGCTCGACCAGGAAACGGCGATGATCGTCGTCGAGGAACTGGGCCACCGCGCGGTTGCCGCGAAGCTGGACGACCCGGAAGCGCTGTTGGTCGAAGGCGAGACCAGCTCCGATGCGGAGCAACTGCCGCGTCCGCCGGTCGTCACGGTGATGGGTCACGTCGACCACGGCAAGACCTCGCTGCTCGACCACATCCGCCGCGCGAAGGTTGCAGCAGGCGAAGCGGGCGGTATTACGCAGCATATCGGCGCATACCACGTCGAGACGCCGCGCGGCGTCATTACGTTCCTCGATACGCCGGGTCACGAGGCGTTCACGGCAATGCGTGCTCGCGGCGCGAAGGCGACCGACATCGTGGTGCTGGTGGTGGCGGCCGACGACGGCGTGATGCCGCAGACGAAGGAGGCAATCGCTCACGCGAAGGCCGGTGGCGTGCCGATCGTCGTGGCGATCAACAAGATCGACAAGCCGGAAGCGAACCCTGATCGCGTCAAGCAGGAACTGGTCGCCGAAGGCGTCGTGCCGGAAGAGTACGGCGGCGATTCGCCGTTCGTGCCGGTATCGGCGAAGACGGGCGCCGGTATCGACGACCTGCTCGAGAACGTGCTGCTGCAAGCCGAAGTGCTGGAACTGAAGGCACCGGTCGAGGCGCCGGCCAAGGGCATCGTGATCGAAGCGAAGCTGGACAAGGGCAAGGGCCCGGTCGCGACGATCCTCGTGCAGTCCGGCACGCTGAACCGCGGCGACATCGTGCTTGCAGGCACGGCTTACGGTCGCGTGCGTGCGATGCTCGACGAGAACGGCAAGCCGACGAAGGAAGCAGGCCCGTCGATCCCGGTCGAAATTCAGGGTCTGTCGGAAGTGCCGGGTGCGGGCGAGGAAGTGATCGTGCTGCCGGACGAGCGCAAGGCGCGCGAAATCGCGCTGTTCCGTCAGGGCAAGTTCCGCGACGTCAAGCTGGCGAAGCAGCAGGCGGCGAAGCTGGAAAGCATGCTCGAGCAGATGGGCGAAGGCGAAGTGCAGAACCTGCCGCTCATCATCAAGGCGGATGTGCAGGGCTCGCAGGAAGCGCTCGTGCAGTCGCTGCTCAAGCTGTCGACCGACGAAGTGCGCGTGCAGATCGTGCACAGCGCGGTGGGCGGCATCAGCGAAAACGACGTCAACCTGGCAACGGCCTCGAAGGCGGTCATCATCGGCTTCAACACGCGTGCGGACGCACAGGCGCGCAAGCTGGCCGAAGCGAACGGTATCGACATCCGTTACTACAACATCATCTACGACGCAGTGGATGAGGTGAAGGCCGCGATGTCGGGCATGCTGGCGCCGGAGAAGCGCGAAGTGATCACCGGCATGGTCGAAGTGCGCCAGGTGTTCAAGGTGCCGAAGATCGGTACGGTCGCCGGCTGTATGGTCACCGACGGTATCGTCAAGCGCTCGTCGTCGGTTCGCGTGCTGCGCAACAACGTCGTGATCTTCACGGGCGAACTCGAATCGCTGAAGCGCTTCAAGGACGACGTGAAGGAAGTCAAGCAAGGCTTCGAGTGCGGTATGTCGGTGAAGAACTTCAACGACATCGTCGAAGGCGATCAGTTCGAAGTCTTCGAAGTGACCGAAGTCGCACGTACGCTGTAATCGTCGCGTATCGGCTCTTGGGCGGGGCAGGCTTGGGCCTGTCCCGCCCATTTTCATGGTGGCGTGCTCGACGCGCGCCGCTTCATCCTGATAAACGGATCACGGATCGATCATGTCCAGGAAACGTACTTCCCCCAATCGCAACGTTCAGATCGCCGATCAGATTCAGCGCGATCTGTCCGAACTCATCATGCGCGAGGTCAAAGACCCGCGCATCGGTATCGTGACCATCCAGAGCGTCGAGCTGACGCCGGACTACGCGCATGCGAAGGTCTATTTCACCGCGCTCACCGGCGATCCGGACAAGACGCAGGCAGCGTTGAATCATGCGTCGGGTCACCTGCACAATCTGCTGTTCAAGCGCCTGCACATCCATACGGTGCCGACGCTGCATTTCCATTACGACCAGACGATCGAGAAGGCCGTCGAAATGTCGCGCCTGATCAAGGAAGCCAACTCGACGCGCGCGAAGGACGACGACGAAGCCGACGCACCCGCGAAGGACGATTGAGCGCGCACCCCATGACGACTGCAGCTTCCCAGCGCCCGCGCGTGCCGCGCCGCGCGCTGGACGGTGTTCTCCTGCTCGACAAGCCGGTCGGCCTGTCGAGCAATGACGCATTGATTCGCGCGAAGCGCCTGCTGCTCGCGAAAAAGGCCGGCCATACCGGTACGCTCGATCCGCTGGCGTCGGGACTGTTGCCGCTGTGCTTCGGCGAAGCGACGAAGTTCTCGCAGGACCTGCTGGAAGCGGACAAGACCTACGAAGCGACGATGCGTCTCGGCGTGCGTACGGCGACCGGCGATGCCGAAGGCGACGTGCTCGACACGCGCGCCGTCCAATGCGATCGCGCGGCCGTGGAAGCGGCACTCGCGCGTTTTATCGGCGAGATCGTGCAGGTGCCGCCGATGTATTCGGCGCTCAAGCGCGACGGCAAGCCGCTGTACGAATATGCGCGCGCCGGCCAGACGGTTGAACGGGAAGGGCGCAACGTGACGATCCATGCGCTCGACCTGGTCGCTTGCGAACTGCCGGATGTGACGTTTCGCGTGACGTGCAGCAAGGGCACTTACGTGCGCACGCTCGCGGAAGATCTCGGTGAGGCGCTCGGCTGCGGCGCGCATTTGACGATGCTGCGCCGGACGGGCGTCGGCGCGCTCACGCTCGAGCACGCGGTGACGCTCGATGCGCTGTCCGACGCTGCCGAAGCGGCGCGCGACGCGTGGCTCCAGCCGGTCGACGCGTTGCTGTCGACGTTTCCGCGCGTGCAGCTCGACGAAGCCAGCGCGAAGCGGTTTCTGCATGGCCAGCGCTTGCCGCTGTCGGCACTCGATCCGATCGACGCGACCGACGGCGCGCGCGTGCGCGTGTACGACGCACAGCGACTGCTCGGGGTCGCCCGCAAGGCGAACGGCGTGCTCGCCCCCGAGCGGCTCGTGGTGACGGCTGCGTGACGCACGGCGCACAGGCGCCGTCGAGAACGAGAAAAAAGAAAGCCCGGTCGAGACCGGGCTTTTTGTTGCACGCGCGTACGAGCGTGACGGCTCAGTGTGCCGCCGACGCGGCCGCACCCGCATCGCCGCCGCCGGCGCGTTCCGGTTTCGTGATCCAGATCAGTCCGATCAGCAGCACGAAGATCGCCGCCGAGATATAGAACAGATCGTTCACGCCCAGTTGCGCAGCCTGCTGCGTGGCCATGTTGTTGATGAGGCCGTGCGCCTGGTCACGCGTCAGTCCGAGGTTGCCCATTTGCGTGACGGCCTGGTTGAACGTCGGGTTGTACGGGTTGGCCTGTTCGACCAGTTGGGCGTGATGGAAGTTGTTTCGGTGATCCCACGCGGTCTGGAAGATCGACGTGCCTATGCCGCCGCACATGATCCGCACGAAGTTCGACAGGCCCGATGCCGCGGGAATGCGGTGACCGGGCAGCCCGGACAACGTGATCGACACGAGCGGGATGAAGAAGCCGGCCATCGCAATGCCTTGCACGAGCGTCGGCAGCGTCAGGGACCACTCGTCGACGCCTGTCGTGTAGCGGGAGCGCATCCAGAAACACAGCGCGAACGTCAGAAACGCGGCGGTCGCGATGTAGCGCGGATCCGTGCGCGGCAGGAACTTGCCGGTCAGCGGCGACAGCAGGATCGCGAACAGCCCGACCGGCGCCATGACCAGGCCCGCATCGGTTGCCGTGTAGCCGATCTGGGTCTGCAGCCACAGCGGCAGCAGCACCAGGTTGCCGAAGTAGAGCCCGTAGCCGACCGCGAGCGCGATCGTGCCGCCTGTGAAGTTGCGCATCCGGAACAGCGACAGGTCGACGACCGGGTGTTCCGCAGTCAGTTCCCAGACCACGAAGAACGCGAACGACACGACCGCGATCAGTGCCAGCACGATGATCGTCGTCGACGCGAACCAGTCGAGATCCTTGCCCTTGTCGAGCATGATCTGCAGCGAGCCGACCCACAGCACGAGCAGTGCGAGGCCGACGCCGTCGATCGGCGCGCGGCGCACGGTCGATTCGCGCGAGCGATAGATCGACCACGTCGCGAGTGCGGCGGCGATGCCGACCGGGATGTTCACGTAGAAGATCCACGGCCACGAATAGTTGTCGGAGATCCAGCCGCCGAGAATCGGCCCGGCGACCGGTGCGATCAGTGTCGTCATGGACCACAGCGCGAGCGCCATCGGCGCTTTTGCGCGCGGATAGCTCGACAGCAGCAGCGATTGCGACAGCGGAATCATCGGTCCGGCGACCGCGCCCTGAAGCACCCGCGACCCGAGCAGGAACGGCAAGCTCGGCGCAAGCCCGCACATCCACGACGAGATGACAAACAGGATGATCGACGCGAGGAACAGGCGCACCTGTCCGAAGCGGTCGGTCAGCCAGCCCGTCAGCGGCACGGAGATCGCGTTCGCGACCGCGAACGACGTGATGACCCACGTGCCCTGGTCGGACGACACGCCGAGGTCGCCCGAGATGGTCGGGATCGCGACGTTCGCGATGGACGTGTCGAGCACGTTCATGAACACCGCGAGCGATACCGCGATCGTCCCGAGCACGAGTTGCCCGCCTTGCAGCGGCGGGTGGGAGACAGGAGCCTGTGCCATGTCGGTAAATTTCCGGAGTCGGAACCGTTACATCATCTTGGCGGCGGTGTTCGACTTCGCCGCGGCCGGCGCCGGCGCGTTGCCGCCGGCGTTCTCTGCAATGATGCGCGCGATCTCGGCGTCGGCTTCATCACCGTACTTTGCGAACACGTTGGTCTCGTAGACCGTGTTCTGCGCGTTGGCAAGCTGGTCGCCGCGCTCGTCCTTGATGTCGACGTCGACCTGCATCGACAGGCCGATGCGCAGCGGGTGCTTCTCGAGGTCCTTCGGATCGATCTCGATACGCACCGGCAGGCGCTGCACGACCTTGATCCAGTTGCCCGTTGCGTTCTGCGCCGGCAGCAGCGAGAACGCCGAGCCCGTGCCGGCCGAGAAGCCGACGACCTTGCCGTGATAGACGGCCGACGAGCCGTAGATGTCAGCCGTCAATTCGACCGGCTGGCCGATGCGCATGTGCTTGAGCTGGACTTCCTTGAAGTTCGCGTCGACCCACACCGCGTTCAGCGGCACGACCGACATCAGCGGGTTGCCCGGCGACACGCGCTGGCCGACCTGCACCGAGCGCTTCGCGACGTAGCCGGTGACCGGCGCCGGCAGCACGTTGCGCGCATTCGCGAGGTAGGCGTCGCGAACCTTCGCCGCCGCGGCCATCACGTTCGGGTGCGATGCAATCGTCGTGTTCGCAGTCAATGCGCGGTTCGATGCGAGCTGTTGCTGGGCCGCGTCGACCGACGCTTGCGCGGCGCGCACCGCGTCGCGTGCATGGGAAATTTCTTCCTGCGACACAGCGCCCGTCTGCGCGACGGCCAAACGGCGGCGCAGGTCGTCCTGCGCCTTCGACAGATCGGACTGGCGCAGCGCCACCTGGGCACGGTACTGGTCGTCGTTGACGAACAGGCCGCGCACCTGGCGCACCGTCTGTGCGAGATTCGCTTCGGCCTGCTGAAGCGCGACCTGTGAATCCGCCGGATCGAGCACGACGAGCGGATCGCCGGCCTTGACCGTTTGCGTGTCGTCCGCCTTCACGGCGATCACGGTACCCGTGACCTGCGGCGTGATCTGCACGACGTTGCCGTTCACGTAGGCATCGTCCGTTTCTTCATGGAAGCGGGCGACGAGGAAGTAGTACAGACCGTACGCGATGGCGGCGATCACGATAACCGCGATCAGCAGCGTCATCATCCGCTTGCGCTTTCCGTTGTTCTGCGGCTGTGCGCTGGCAGCGTTTTGTTGAGGGTCGCTCATGGCGATTTTCTCCGTCCGTTATTTCGAGTGTCTGCGTAGTGGTGGCGCCGAATCAGTTGGCGGCCTGTTTGGTCTGCTTGTCGGCGTCGGGAGCGGCGAGCCGCGTGCCCGTCGCGTCGAACCCGCCGCCGAGCGCCTTGATCAGCGCGAGCTGCATGTCGCGCCGGCGCATCTTCAGGTTGGTCACGGTCTGCTCCGCCGCGAGGCGGTTGCTGTCCGCGGTCAGCACCTGCAACTGCGGCGACAGGCCGGCCTTGTAGCGAATCACGGCGAGATCGTACGCGCGCGTCGACGCGTCGAGCGCACGCTGCGCGTCGTCCATCTGGCGATCGACCGCCCGGATCGACGCAACCTGCGTCGCGACGTCGTTCAGCGCATTGATCAGCGTCTGGTTGTAGTTCGCGACCGACAGATCGAAGTCCGCATAGCGGCCCTTGAGCTGCGCGCGCAGCGCGCCCGCGTCGAAGATCGGCAGGTGGATGGCCGGGCCGAACTGCGCCTGACGGCTCGCGAAGTTCAGGAATTTGCCCCAGCCGAACGCATCGAAGCCGAAACCGGCCGCGAGGTTCACATCCGGGAAGAACTCGGCCTTCGCTTCCTTCACGTCGTGCAGCGCGGCCTCGACCTGCCAGCGCGCGGCAACGATGTCGGGGCGGCGCGACACGAGGTCGGCGGGAAGGTTGCCGGGCAGCGCGATTTCGCCGGTCGGATTCATCACCGGCGCGGCGATCTGCAGCCCTCGGTCGGGCCCCTTGCCAAGCAGCGCGGCGAGCTGATAGCGCACGGTCGTGATCTGACCGTCGAGGTCGGACAGCGATGCCTGCGTGGTGGCGATGTTGCCGCGCGCGGTCTGTCGTTCGACGTTGGTGTCGAGCCCGGCGGATACGCGGCCATCCGTGATCTTGCCGACCGTCTGCCGGTTGGTGATCTCGCGTTGCGCAATGTCGCGCAGCGCATAGAGTTGAGCGAGCGAGTTGTAGGTGCGGGCGACCGACGATGCGAGCGTAATGCGCGCCTGCTGCATGTCGGCTTCGGCGGCCTTTTCCTGCGATACCGCGGTATGCAGCCGCTCGCGGTTCTTGCCCCAGAGGTCGAGATCCCAGGACGCGCTCGCGAGCGCGTTGTTCTCGCTGTACCACTGGCCGCCGTACGGCGGAGGGAACAGCGCGTTCGACGAATACAGCTCGCGCGTCCAGGAGTAGCTCGCTTCGGCCTTCGGCATCAGGTTCGAGCGCGACGATTCGATGTACGACGACGCCTTCGCGATCCGCGCCTGCGCCTGCGCGATCGACGGATTGCCCTGAAGCGCCTCGTCGATCAGCTTCGGCAACTGCGGGTCGCCGAACTGGCTCGCCCAGTCGAGCGTCGGCCACTGGCCGCCTTGGGCGGGCAGGCTCTGAGCGGTTTCGAATTGCGACGGGGGAGCGATCTGCTTGTCGCTCTTGATGCCGATATAGTTGGCGCAGCCCGCCAGCGCCAGCGCGGCAACCGCGGCTGCGACGGCGGCGCGGCACGACCCGGCGCGCACGGACAACGGGGAGGATTTCATCGCGCTGTTCCCTGACTCGGAATGAATGATGGACACTGCAAGGATTTCCTTACATTAATCTGTCAAAAGTAATTGTTATGGCAACTATTACGTGACGCTACCGCCGGCGTTCTCGCAATAGTTGCTGAGAATGCGGCGCAGCATGCTCTTCAGAAAGCCGACTTCTTCCGGCGTAAAGCCGTCCAGCAACTCATCCAGCACGCTGCGGAATACCGGCGGCAGCCGTTCGGCAAGCGCGCGGCCTTCGTCGGTCAGTTCGAGCCGAACGACCCGCCGGTCCTCGATGCTGCGCACGCGGGACAGCAAGCCGCGCTTTTCGACGCGATCCAGCAACCGCGTGACCGCGCTTGCGTCGATTCCGTACTCCCGCGCAAGTTCGGCCGCCGTCGAGCACCTGCCGACCGCAATCATGAACAGCATGCTTGCCTGCGTGCCGGTGATGCCGAGTTCTTCCTGCGTGCGCTGGGTGACGAGGTTCGTCATCACCGACTTCACGCGCGACATCAGATAACCGACGCTGTCGTTCATCTGATACGCGGACAACGGCGAAACGGGCGATTGAGAAGAAGAGTCCGACATAAAACCCTGAAGCTGCAATAGTTGACTAGGCAGCATTGTAGGCGCAATTGCTTGCCGCGGCAAATGTTAATCGAACGGCTGGAGCCGCGCTCGGCGTCCGAAAATTACCTCGCGGACGTCAGGGTTTTCGCGCTCTCACGGCCGTGCACGGGCCCGATTGGTCCCGCCAACCCAAGGGCGGGGCGCCCCGGCGTGTTGCGTTGCAACGAGGCGGCGGGGCTTTCGACATTCTCACGTGCTATAATTTGCGGTTTCCAAGCTGCAACGCGCGCGCACGTGTCCCGGTGACTGACGAGCGTGCGCGTTTGCGCGTTCAACGATTTCAGGTTTCTATGACCCGCGCCCTTCGCAATATCGCCATCATCGCTCACGTCGACCACGGCAAGACCACGCTCGTCGACCAACTGCTCCGCCAGTCCGGCACCTTCCGCGAGAACCAGCAGATTGCCGAGCGGGTGATGGACTCGAACGACATCGAAAAAGAGCGCGGGATCACGATTCTCGCGAAGAACTGCGCGGTCGAATACGAAGGCACGCACATCAACATCGTCGACACGCCGGGGCACGCGGACTTCGGTGGCGAGGTGGAGCGCGTGCTGTCGATGGTCGACTCGGTGCTGCTGCTCGTCGACGCGGTCGAGGGCCCGATGCCGCAGACCCGCTTCGTCACGAAGAAGGCGCTCGCGCTCGGCCTGAAGCCGATCGTCGTCATCAACAAGATCGACCGTCCGGGTGCGCGAATCGACTGGGTCATCAACCAGACCTTCGACCTGTTCGACAAGCTCGGCGCGACCGAAGAGCAGCTTGACTTCCCGATCGTCTACGCATCGGGCCTGAACGGCTACGCGTCGCTCGATCCGGCGGCCCGCGAAGGCGACATGCGTCCGCTGTTCGAGGCGATCCTCACGCACGTGCCGGTTCGCCCGGCCGATCCGGACGCGCCGCTGCAGCTGCAGATCACGTCGCTCGATTATTCGACGTACGTCGGCCGGATTGGTGTCGGCCGCATCACGCGCGGCCGTATCAAGCCGGGCCAGCCGGTCGTCATGCGTTTCGGCCCCGAAGGCGACGTGCTGAACCGCAAGATCAACCAGGTGCTGTCGTTCAAGGGCCTGGAGCGCGTGCAGGTCGACTCGGCCGAAGCCGGCGACATCGTGTTGATCAACGGTATTGAAGACGTCGGCATCGGCGCGACCATCTGCGCGGTCGACACGCCGGAAGCGCTGCCGATGATCACCGTCGACGAGCCGACGCTGACGATGAACTTCCTCGTCAACTCGTCGCCGCTCGCCGGCCGCGAAGGCAAGTTCGTGACGAGCCGCCAGATCCGCGACCGTCTGATGAAGGAACTGAACCACAACGTCGCGCTGCGCGTGAAGGACACGGGCGACGAAACGGTGTTCGAAGTGTCGGGCCGCGGCGAGCTGCACCTGACGATTCTCGTCGAGAACATGCGCCGCGAAGGCTACGAACTCGCGGTATCGCGCCCGCGCGTCGTGATGCAGGAAATCGACGGCGTGAAGCATGAGCCGTACGAACTGTTGACGGTCGACGTCGAGGACGAGCACCAGGGCGGCGTGATGGAAGAGCTGGGCCGCCGCAAGGGCGAAATGCTCGACATGGCGTCGGACGGCCGCGGCCGCACGCGCCTGGAATACCGGATCTCGGCGCGCGGTCTGATCGGCTTCCAGAGCGAATTCCTGACGCTCACGCGCGGCACGGGCCTGATGAGCCACATCTTCGACTCATACGCGCCGGTCAAGGACGGTTCGGTGTTCGAGCGCCGCAACGGCGTGCTGATCTCGCAGGACGACGGCGCGGCCGTGGCCTACGCACTGTGGAAGCTGCAGGATCGCGGCCGCATGTTCGTGAAGCCGGGCGACGCGCTGTATGAGGGCATGATCATCGGCATCCACAGCCGCGACAACGACCTCGTCGTGAACCCGATCAAGGGCAAGCAGCTGACCAACGTGCGCGCGTCGGGCACCGACGAGGCCGTGCGCCTCGTGCCGCCGGTCCAGATGTCGCTCGAATACGCGGTCGAATTCATCGACGACGACGAACTCGTCGAAGTGACGCCGCAGTCGATCCGTCTGCGCAAGCGCTTCCTGAAGGAGCACGAGCGTCGCCGCGCGAGCCGCGAAGGCGCGGTCGACTAAGCATCGACCGTTCCCGTGCAGCACGGCAAAGGCCGCCTTCGGGCGGCCTTTTTTGCATTCGCGCGACGTGCGGCCGGAACGGTTGCAAAACACTGTTTCCGCCGCTGCCCGCAATCCGGCAAAACCCCGCCGCGCGGGCTTTCACGCGCATTTCGCCGTGAGCTTCGGTATCGGTTCTGTGATATGCTGCGCGCACGCAAGTTTTAGGTCCTTCCAAGCAAGACTTGATTCGCAATCCGCTAAACGGTCAGGCCGTGTCGCGGAAGGTTGAGTAACCCGCTATTTCTCGAGAAGCTCGAAGAAAGGTGAGCGTAAAATGTCAGATGTAATGAAGCAGTTTCAGCTGAACTCCTATCTGTTCGGCGGCAATGCTTCGTACGTTGAAGAACTGTACGATGCATACCTCAACAATCCGGCATCGGTGCCGGAGAACTGGCGAGAGTATTTCGACGCGCTGCAGAACGTACCTGCAACGGACGGCTCGAACGCCAATGACGTCGCTCACTTCCCGATCGTCGAATCGTTTGCCGAGCGTGCGAAGGCCAATGCCTTCATTCCGCGCGAAAGCACCAGCAATCTGGCGACCGCGCGCAAGCAGGTTCACGTCCAGTCCCTCATCAGCGCCTATCGCTTCCTCGGCTCGCAATGGGCCAATCTGGATCCGCTGAAGCGTCGCGAACGTCCCGCCATCCCCGAACTCGAACCTGCTTTCTACGACTTCTCCGAAGGCGACCTCGACCAGACCTACAGCGCGAGCAACCTGTATTTCGGTTTCGACCAGGCTTCGCTGCGCGACATCGTCAAGGGCTTGCGCGATACGTACTGCGGCACGATCGGCGCCGAGTTCATGTACATCAGCGACCCCGAGCAGAAGCGCTGGTGGCAGGAGCGCCTGGAATCGATCCGCGCGACGCCGTCGTTCTCGGCCGACAAGAAGAAGCACATCCTGAATCGCCTGACGGCGGCGGAAGGCCTCGAGCGCTATCTGCACACCAAGTACGTCGGCCAGAAGCGCTTCTCGCTCGAAGGCGGCGAAAGCTTCATCGCGGCGATGGACGAAGTCGTCCAGCACGCGGGCAAGCGCGGCGTGCAGGAAATCATCATCGGCATGGCGCACCGCGGCCGCCTGAACGTGCTCGTCAACACGCTGGGCAAGATGCCGGCTGACCTGTTCGCCGAATTCGAAGGCAAGCACGTCGACGACCTGCCGGCAGGCGACGTGAAGTACCACAAGGGTTTCTCGTCCGACGTGTCCACGGAAGGCGGCCCGGTCCACCTGTCGCTGGCGTTCAACCCGTCGCACCTCGAAATCGTGAACCCGGTCGTCGAAGGTTCCGCGAAGGCGCGGATGGACCGTCGCGGCGACGAAGACGGCCTGCAAGTGCTGCCGGTGCAGATCCACGGCGACGCGGCCTTCGCGGGCCAGGGCGTCGTGATGGAAACGCTGAACCTTGCGCAGACGCGCGGTTACGGCACGCACGGCACGCTGCACATCGTCATCAACAACCAGATCGGCTTCACGACGTCGGACCCGCGCGATGCGCGCTCGACGCTGTACTGTACCGACGTCGTCAAGATGATCGAAGCGCCGGTGCTGCACGTGAACGGCGACGATCCGGAAGCCGTCGTGCTCGCGATCCAAATCGCGATCGACTACCGGATGCAGTTCCACAAGGATGTCGTGATCGACATCGTCTGCTTCCGCAAGCTGGGTCACAACGAGCAGGACACGCCGGCCGTCACGCAGCCGCTGATGTACAAGAAGATCGCGCAGCACCCGGGCACCCGTGCGCTGTATGCCGAGAAGCTGGTGCAGCAGGGCGTGATCACCGCGGAAGACGCCGACAACTACGTGAAGGCTTACCGCAAGGCGATGGACGACGGCCACCACACCGTGGATCCGGTCCTGTCGAACTACAAGAGCAAGTACGCGGTCGACTGGGTTCCATTCCTGAACCGCAAGTGGACGGACGCAGCCGACACGGCCGTGCCGCTCGCCGAACTGAAGCGCCTCGGCGAACGCATCACGACGGTCCCGGAAAACTTCAAGGTCCACCCGCTCGTGGAGCGCGTGATCAACGACCGCCGCAACATGGCGCGCGGCGACCAGCCGCTCGACTGGGGCATGGCCGAGCACCTCGCATTCGCGTCGCTCGTCGCATCGGGCTACTCGGTGCGCCTGACGGGCCAGGACTCGGGCCGCGGCACGTTCACGCACCGTCACGCCGTGCTGCACGACCAGAACCGCGAGCGCTGGAACGACGGCACGTACGTGCCGCTGCAGAACATTGCCGACGGTCAGGCGAAGTTCACGGTGATCGACTCGGTGCTGTCGGAAGAAGCGGTGCTGGGCTTCGAATACGGTTACTCGACCGCCGAGCCGAACACGCTCGTGCTGTGGGAAGCGCAGTTCGGCGACTTCGTGAACGGCGCACAAGTCGTGATCGACCAGTTCATCTCGTCGGGCGAAGTGAAGTGGGGCCGCGTGTCGGGTCTCACGATGCTGCTGCCGCACGGCTATGAAGGCCAGGGTCCGGAACACTCGTCGACGCGTATCGAGCGTTTCCTGCAGCTGTGCGCCGATCACAACATGCAGGTCGTCCAGCCGACGACGCCGGCGCAGATTTTCCACCTGCTGCGTCGCCAGATGATCCGCCTGTTCCGCAAGCCGCTGATCGTCGCGACGCCGAAGTCGCTGCTGCGTCACAAGGAAGCGGTGTCGGACCTGTCGGAACTCGCGAAGGGTTCGTTCCAGCCGGTGCTGGGCGAGACCGACGGCGGCATCGACGCGAAGAAGGTCA
Organism: Burkholderia sp. AU19243; assembly: GCF_018148075.1. Lineage (NCBI taxonomy): Bacteria > Pseudomonadati > Pseudomonadota > Betaproteobacteria > Burkholderiales > Burkholderiaceae > Burkholderia > Burkholderia sp. AU19243. The sequence continues at coordinate 368,387 of NZ_JAGSTV010000005.1, read as the reverse complement.
AGCGCGTGCTGGTGTGCTCGGGCCGCGTGTACTACGACCTCGTCGCGCACCGCCGCGAAGCGAAGGCGAACGACGTCGCGATCATCCGTATCGAGCAGCTGTATCCGTTCGCGCACAAGCAGTTCGAAGCCGAAATGAAGAAGTACGAGAACGCGACTGAAGTGGTCTGGGTGCAGGACGAGCCGCAGAACCAGGGTCCCTGGTTCTACGTCGAGCACCACCTGAAGGAAGGCATGAAGGAAGGGCAGAAGCTGGCGTACAGCGGCCGTCCGGCTTCGGCCTCGCCGGCGGTTGGCTACTACGCGAAGCACTACGAGCAGCAGAAGGCCCTCATCGAAGGTGCGTTCGGCCGCCTGAAGAGCGCATCGATCGCGAAATAACCGACGGCAAGCGAAACGGGAAGGCGCACAGCGCTTTCCCGTCTCTTTTGGCCTGCCGCGCGCGTGGCGCGCCGCATCGGCCGAAGGAGTCGCACGAACCTCGTCACACCCCAGATTAAGCATCCAGGAAAATCACATGGCTATCGTAGAAGTCAAAGTCCCCCAGCTTTCGGAGTCGGTTTCGGAAGCGACCATGCTGCAGTGGAAGAAGAAGCCGGGCGAAGCAGTCGCGCAGGACGAAATCCTGATCGAACTCGAGACCGACAAGGTCGTGCTCGAAGTGCCGGCGCCGGCCGCGGGCGTGCTCGCGCAAGTGCTGCAGAACGACGGTGACACGGTCGTGGCCGACCAGATCATCGCGACGATCGACACCGAAGCGAAGGCGGGTGCCGCCGAAGCAGCGGCAGGCGCCGCGGAAGTGAAGCCGGCGGCAGCGCCCGCTGCGGCCGCACCGGCAGTGCAGCCGGCAGCCGCAACCGCATCGAGCTCGGCAGCCGCATCGCCGGCCGCAGCGAAGCTGCTGGCCGAGAAGGGCCTGTCGGCAGGCGACGTTGCTGGTTCGGGCCGCGACGGCCGCGTCACGAAGGGCGACGCGCTGGCCGCGGGCGCACCGAAGGCCGCGCCGGCCGCCGCACCTGCAAAGACTGCCGCTGCGAAGCCGTCGCTGCCGGAAGTGAAGGTGCCGGCATCGGCCACCACGTGGCTGAACGATCGTCCGGAACAACGCGTGCCGATGTCGCGTCTGCGTGCGCGTATCGCGGAGCGTCTGCTCGAGTCGCAGCAAACCAACGCGATCCTGACGACGTTCAACGAAGTCAACATGCAGCCGGTCATGGACCTGCGCGCGAAGTACAAGGACAAGTTCGAGAAGGAACATGGCGTGAAGCTCGGCTTCATGTCGTTCTTCGTGAAGGCGGCCGTGCACGCGCTGAAGAAGTTCCCGCTGGTGAACGCGTCGATCGACGGTAACGACATCGTCTACCACGGCTACTTCGACATCGGTATCGCGGTCGGTTCGCCGCGCGGCCTCGTCGTGCCGATCCTGCGCAATGCGGATCAGCTGAGCCTCGCCGAAATCGAGAAGAAGATCGCCGAATTCGGCCAGAAGGCGAAGGACGGCAAGCTGTCGATCGAGGAAATGACGGGCGGTACGTTCTCGATCTCGAACGGCGGCGTGTTCGGCTCGATGCTGTCGACCCCGATCATCAACCCGCCGCAGTCGGCCATCCTCGGCGTGCACGCGACGAAGGAGCGCCCGGTCGTCGAAAACGGCCAGATCGTGATCCGTCCGATCAACTACCTGGCACTGTCGTACGACCACCGGATCATCGACGGCCGCGAAGCGGTGCTGTCGCTCGTCGCGATGAAGGACGCGCTGGAAGATCCGGCACGCCTGCTGCTCGACCTGTAAGCCGAGTCTCACCGCATTGACCCTGTCGCACGTTCGCGCGCTCGCGCGAACGTGCGGACGCACAAGTAGAAAGGATTGTCATGTCCAAGGAATTTGACGTCGTCGTGATCGGGGCAGGCCCCGGCGGCTATATCGCCGCGATTCGCGCCGCGCAGCTCGGCAAGACCGTTGCCTGTATCGAGAAGTGGAAGAACCCGGCCGGCGCGCTCAAGCTCGGCGGCACCTGCCTGAACGTCGGCTGCATTCCGTCGAAGGCGCTGCTCGCGTCGTCGGAAGAGTTCGAGAACGCGTCGCATCACCTGGCCGACCACGGCATCACGGTCGACGGCGTGAAGATCGACGTCGCGAAGATGCTCGGCCGCAAGGACGCAATCGTCGAGAAGATGACGAGCGGGATCGAGTTCCTGTTCAAGAAGAACAAGATCACGTGGCTGAAGGGCCATGGCAAGTTCACCGGCAAGACCGACGCCGGCGTGCAGATCGAAGTGAGCGGCGAGGGCGAAAGCGAAGTCGTCACCGCGAAGAACGTGATCATCGCGACGGGTTCGAAGGCGCGCCACCTGCCGAACATTCCGGTCGACAACAAGATCGTGTCGGATAACGAAGGCGCGCTGACGTTCGACTCGGTGCCGAAGAAGCTCGCCGTGATCGGCGCAGGCGTGATCGGCCTCGAGCTCGGCTCGGTGTGGCGTCGTCTCGGCGCGGAAGTGACGGTGCTCGAAGCGCTGCCGGCTTTCCTCGGCGCAGCCGACGAAGCGCTCGCGAAGGAAGCGGCGAAGCTGTTCAAGAAGCAGGGCCTCGACATCCATCTCGGCGTGAAGATCGGCGACGTGAAGACGACCGCGAACGGCGTGTCGATCGCGTACACGGACAAGGACGGCAACGCGCAGACGCTCGACGCCGACCGTCTGATCGTGTCGGTTGGCCGCGTGCCGAACACCGACAATCTCGGCCTCGAGGCGATCGGCCTGAAGGCGAACGAGCGCGGCTTCATCGACGTGGACGACCACTGCCGTACGGCCGTGCCGAACGTCTACGCGATCGGCGACGTGGTGCGCGGCCCGATGCTCGCGCACAAGGCGGAAGACGAAGGCGTGCTGGTCGCGGAAGTGATCGACGGCCAGAAGCCGCACATCGACTACAACTGCATTCCGTGGGTGATCTACACGTACCCGGAAATCGCATGGGTCGGCAAGACGGAACAGCAGCTGAAGGCGGAAGGCCGCGAAATCAAGACGGGCAAGTTCCCGTTCTCGATCAACGGCCGTGCACTCGGCATGAACGCGCCGGACGGTTTCGTGAAGATGATCGCGGATGCGAAGACCGACGAACTGCTCGGCGTGCACGTGATCGCCGCGAACGCGTCGGACCTGATCGCGGAAGCCGTTGTGGCGATGGAGTTCAAGGCGGCGTCGGAAGACATCGCCCGCATCTGCCATCCGCACCCGTCGATGTCGGAAGTGATGCGCGAAGCGGCGCTCGCGGTCGACAAGCGCTCGCTGAACAGCTGAGCGCGGTATAGCGCCGGCCGGCCTTTGGCCGGCGCAGCCGTCTCATGACGAAGGCGGGCGGGGGGTTCCCGCTCGCCTTCGTTTTTTCCGGTTTGTCCCGATGAACGTCACCGAATACTACACGCGCGAATTGACCACGCGCGGCTATCAGTCCGATCCCGCCCAGCGCGCGGCCGTCGATCGCCTGCAGCGCTGCTTCGACGAGTGGGTCGACTACAAGGCACGCCGCTCGAACGCGTTCAAAAAGCTCATCAATCATCCGGATCTGCCGCGCGGCGTCTATATGTGGGGCGGCGTTGGCCGCGGCAAGAGCTTCCTGATGGACAGCTTCTACGCGGTGGTGCCCGTGCAGCGCAAGACACGCCTGCACTTCCACGAATTCATGCGCGAAGTGCACCGCGAACTCGAGGAGCTGAAAGGGCAGGCCGATCCGCTCGACGAACTCGCACGGCGCATCGCGAAGCGTTACCGGCTGATCTGTTTCGACGAATTCCACGTGTCGGACATCGCGGATGCGATGATCCTGTACCGGTTGCTCGATCGCCTGTTCAACAACGGCGTGCAGTTCGTGATGACGTCCAACTACGATCCCGACGATCTGTATCCGGATGGCCTGCATCGCGACCGCATGCTGCCGGCGATCGCGCTGATCAAACAGAAGCTCGACGTGCTGAACGTCGACGCGGGTGTCGACTATCGCCAGCGTACGCTCGCGCAGGTGCAGATGTATCACACGCCGCTCGGCGCGGACGCCGATCGCGAACTGCGTCATGCGTTCGCGAAGCTTGCCGCGGTGCCGGACGAAAGCCCGATCCTGCACATCGAGAAACGCGAACTGAAGGCGCTGCGCAAGGCAGACGGGGTCGTGTGGTTCGATTTCGCAACGCTGTGCGGCGGCCCGCGCTCGCAGAACGACTATCTGGAGCTGGCCAGCCGCTTCCACGCGATCGTGCTGTCGGAAGTGCCGCAGATGTCGCCGCGGATGGCGTCGGAAGCACGTCGCTTCACTTGGCTCATCGACGTGCTGTACGACCACAAGGTCAAGCTGCTGATGTCGGCGGCGGTGCCGGCCGAGCAGTTGTATGTCGAAGGGCCGATGGCGAACGAATTCGCGCGCACGGTCTCGCGTATCGTCGAGATGCAATCGAAGGAATACCTCGAAACACCGCGTCGCATCGTCGATACTTCGCTGACCTGATCGACGGCTCGCGCCAAGCGGCGGGCTTCAATCTTCAATTCCGGTCAAATTCCCGCGATCTCGGGGTATTTTCGGACTCGTCTTATATTCACCGGTGAGGTCAGCCGATATCGTTGCGTCATGGTTCCAAGGCTGGAGATGTCCATGACACCGTATCGAGATCTGACCGACCACGAGTGGCGCGCGGTCGCACCGCTTCTGCCCGAAATGCAGCCGCGCACCGAGTTGCGCGGCCGGCCATTGGCCAACACGCGTGCCGTTCTGAACGGCGTGCTCTGGGTTATTTATAGCGGCGCGACGTGGTCCGCAATGCCGCGTCGTTACCCGTCGTATCAAACTTGCCATCGCCGCTTCAAGGTGTGGCACGAAACCGGCACGTTGATGCAGGTGATGCGCGAACTGTATGGCGATGCCGGCGTCAACCTGTGCAACGAACTGTCGACGCGGATGCGCAAGCACGCGCAGTCGAAGGCCGCCGAAGTGAGAAGCGCTGCCGTGCCGGTATATCGAGCGCCGGGCAGCTATGCGCCGAGTGCGATGAAGCACGCAGCATGACGCCCGTTGATTCATTCAAGCGGACATCAAAGCAAAATCGGCCTGACGACATCGTCGCCGGCCGATTTTTTTATTGCGTCGTGCGCATCGATGTGCGGCGCGGAACTTACTGCGCGCGAACCCAGGTCTGAGAGCGGCCGAGCAGCGATACGCCGATGTAACCGCGCACGACCAGCTTCTGGCCGCCATCTTCCAGCGCCATCTTGCACTTGTAGACCTTGCCGTTTTCCGGGTCGAGGATATTGCCGCCGTCCCAGTGATCGCCGTCCTTCTTCATCGCCTTGATGATCGTCATGCCCTTGATGAGCTGATCCTTGCGCTCGTCCGTGCAAGCAGTGCAGCGGCGGTCGGGCGTATCGTTGGCGCCGAGGCCCTTGACGACCTTGCCCGACAGCGTACCGTCGCCGTCATCTGCGATCTGCACGAGCGCCTTGGGCTGATGCGTGTTGTCGTCGATCGTCTGCCACATGCCGACGGGGCTGTCGGCCTGGGCGAAGGCGGGTGCGGCGCAGGCGAGCAGTGCGCTTGCGGCGGCCAATGCGCGCAACGGGCGAGTCAGTTGAATCATTGTCTTCCTCCTTGTTTCATGTCGTGTTCGATGTGCCCGCACGACCGTCTGCATGGGGCGGTGGCTTGTTGCGAGCTTTGCCAGAATACGTGAAACCGCTCGTCGCGTTTGATAGAGGGGACTCTAATCGAAACGGCCCGCGAGACGCGGGCCGTTTGGTGTCCGATCAGTTGAGCTGATAGGAAAACGCGGCATTCACGCGCGGACTGCGCGACGCGCTTTCAACCGGCGCATCGCCGACCGGCTTCGCGATGTTCAGGTCGAGACTGTAGTAGCGGCTGTCGGAAAACCGTACGCCGATCCCGACGGACGATAGCCGGCTCGGCGACGGCGTGCCGGTATGCAAGTACACACGCGCCATGTCGTATGCGATATATGGCGTGATGGATTTCATGTACGTCCAGCCGGGCGTGAACGCGCGGTTGAGTTCCACCGACATTCCCCAGCCGGAGTCGCCCGATGTTTCGCCGGGCTGGTAGCCGAGCGCATAGCGTGTCGAACCGAACGAAATCTGTTCCGACGTCGGCAGCGAGTCGGGGCTGTACTGGCCGGTCAGCGAGACCGACGTGCCGATCTTGAACGGCCATTCGTTGGTCTGCGTGAACGTCGCGCCGGTGCGCACGAACGTCAGCGAGATCGGGCTGTCCACCGACGTCGTGTTCGAGCTGATCGTGACGTCCTGCGCTTTCGATGCGCCGAGAATGTTGAAGCCCTTTGCGACGTTGACGCTCAGCTTCTGCACCTGCTTGTCCGATACGCTCGTGTAGTCGAGCTGCATTTGCAGCACGCGCACTTGCGAGCGCGTATCGATGCTGTTGCCGTTGATCTTGCTCTGGTAACGGTCTTCGTTGTGCGACGCATAACCCGACACGGTGCCGAGCAGGCTGCGCTGATTGTTCAGCAACAACGGATAGGAGGCCGAAAGACCAAGCTTCTCGTTCTTGACCGTGCGCTCGACCGACGACGGGAGGCCGGGGTTGTCGGTCGGCTTGCCGCGATAGGTGCTGGCATCGAGACGTGTGACGAGTCCGCTGCTGCCGACCGGTACCGCGCCGCTGAACGCGACGTAGGTCTGCTTGTCGCGCCCGGGCGGCACCAGCGCGGAAATGCTCAACTGCTCGCCGAACGACGTCAGGCCGTTTTCGGTTGCGGTGATGAGGCCTTGCACGCCGGGGTGGTTGAAATCGATGCCGGTGCTGATGTTGAAAGCCTTGCGGTCCACCGCGAGTTCGAGTGTCGTCGCGCCGTCGGTCGTCTGCGGCGGCGGCACGTTCGCTTTCACCGTGACACCGGGCAGGAGGCCGAACGTGTTCACGTAGCGTTCGAACGTCGCGCGGCGTAGCGGCCGATCGGCCGTGATGTGCGCGGCGATCGCGCGGATCTTCGACTCCATCGCGCCGGGCTTGCCGGTGACCTTGACGTCCGACACGTAACCTTCGACCACCGTTACGCGCACGACGCCGTTCTCGAACGTCTGCGCCGGAATGAACGCGAACGACAGCGCGTAGCCGCGCTCCTGGTACAGCTTGGTCACGCCGTTCGCGGCTTCGATCAGGTCGCCGATCGTGATGTCCTTGCCGACGAGCGGCGTGAAGCGGCGCGAGATTTCTTCGAACGGTATCGATTTCACGCCTTCCACCTGAAACGTCGCCGGCGTCAGGTGACGCGACAGCAGTTCCTGAAGTTGCGGCGCCTGCGGCGCGACCTGGACGGTGACGCTCGGGCCTGTTTTCGGTGCGTTGATCTGGGGAAGGGAGTCGAGCGGATTACCCGCCGCGCGCGTTTGTGCATGTGCCGTGCCTGCTGCCGCGATGGCGAGCAGCATCATCCATCTGTCGAGTCTGGATTTCATTGTTCTTCCTCGTAGGCCTTGCTTTTTCGTCTTCTTTCTAATGCGGGCGCGCGACACCAGGGTGCCGCGCGCCGCGTACCGCATTGCCGGTTGTGTTTGTACGGCCGCGCGTCCTGCTCCGGCTGCAAAGGCGCGACCGTCCTCCTTACTTGCCAACGCTACCCAGCGTGCCCAGCAAACCCGTGACCGGCGCGAGCAGGCCCGTCGAACTTCCAGACGACGCCGAACCGGTTGCGCCGCCAACGAGTGACGTGACCGGTGCGAGCGGATTCGACGAACCGCCGGTACCCGCTGCGCCGCCGACTGCTCCCGTGACAGTATTCAGCAAACCGGTGACGGGCGCGAGAGGGTTTGCACCGCCTGCGCCGCCCGTTGCGCCGCCGAGCGCACCGGTTACCGTCGACACGAGGCCGGTGACGGGGGCGAGCGGATTGCTGCCCGAGCTGCCCGTTGCGCCGCCGACTGCGCCCGTGAGCGAACCGAGTGGCGTCGAGCCGAGGCCGGACAACAGGCCGCCGAGCGGGTTCGTCGAACCGGAACCCGACGACGGGCCATTCTGGACGGTAGCCGTCGAGCCGCCGACGAGGCTCGTGATCAGGCCGGGGATCGGCGCCGCGCCATTCGGTCCGTTCGGATTCACGAGGCCGCCCGCGTTGGTCACGGTGTTGCCGACCGCGGTGACGAGTTGGCCGACGTCACCGACGAGCGGCTGATTCGACGTGCCGGCGACCTGTTTGCCCGCCGAGCTGATCGCGCCGCCGACTTGGCCCAGCAGGCCCGACACGGGCTGGCCGAGGCCGGTGGTCGTGCCGACCTGCTGTGTCAGCTGGCCCGCGGTGATCACCAGCGGCGTGATCGCGGAGCTGAGCGGTTGCGTGACTTGTTGTACGGCACCCGACGACAGCGTCGAGCCGACCGTCGTGCCGGCCGCCGACAGGCCGTTGGCTACCGTGTCGAGCACCGTGCCGACCGGCGTCGTGACCGGCGCCAGCGGTGCCAGCGGACCCGTGCCGAGCGCCTTGACCGTGGAGCTCAAGCCGGACACCGTGTTGCTCGTCGCGCCGACGACATTGCCCAGGCCGGCGACCGTCGTGCCGACGGGATCCTTGATCGAGCCGGTCTGCCCCAGCCCGTTGCTCAGCGCATCGGCGGCCGCGTTGATGATCGTGCCGGTGCTCGACACGGTGCTGCCGACGCCCTTCGTCAGGCCGTCGCCGAGACCGGGCAGGCTCACGTTGCCGATGGTGCTGCCGAGATCGGTTGCGGTCTGGCCGAGCGTGCTGACGGCGCCTTTGGTGCCGGACGTCGAGCCGCTGGTGCCGCTCGTTCCGCTGGTACCGCTCGTGCCACTGGTACCGCTCGTGCCGCTGGTGCTGCCGCTCGGCGGTGCGCTGACGCTGTTGCCGCCGCACGCGGCGAGCAGGCAGGCCGTCGCCAACACGGTAAGGGGTACGCGCCATTGGCGCAGGGCGGTCGTCGTGATGGAACGCTGGGACATGATGGACTCCTCGCTGTCTTTTCGATGAATGGATGTCGGATTACTTGTGCGTGCCGCCGAGCAAGCCGCCGATCAGCGACGTGACAGGCGCGAGCAGGTTCGTGCCGGAGCCGGAGCTCGTCACGGCGCCCGTACCGCCGCTCAGTGCCGGCGCGCCCACCGTGCCGGTGCCTGCGGGGATCGGCGCGGCGATCGGATTGCCGCCGCCCGTTACGCTGCCGAGTGCGCCGGTAACCGCAGAGACGAGACCCGTAACCGGGGCGAGCGGGCCGCCGCTGCCGCCTGCCGCGCCGCCGAGTGCGCCGGTCACGGTAGAGACGAGGCCGGTGACGGGGGCAAGCGGGCCACCGCTCGCGCCGCCTGCCGCGCCGCCGAGTGCGCCGGTCACGGTAGAGACGAGGCCGGTGACGGGGGCGAGCGGGCCGCCGCTGCCGCCTGCCGCGCCGCCGAGTGCGCCGGTCACGGTGGAGACGAGGCCGGTGACGGGGGCGAGCGGGCCGCCGCTCGTGCCGCCTGCTACGCCGCCCAGCCCGCCCACGGTGCCGAGGAGGCCTGTGAGCGGCGCGAGCGGATTCGTCACGCCACCGGTGCCGCCGGTAAGCAACCCGCCGACGGATTTCACGGTATTGCCGGCCGACGAGACGGTGTTGCCGAGGCCGGTCGTGACGGGGTTGCCACCCGTCGATGCGATGAGCGCGCCGCCCTGGTTCAGGCCGTTGCCGATCGTGCCGAGCAGCGTATTGACCGGAGCGCCGAGACCGGTGGCCGTTCCGATCGTTTGCGTCGTCTGACCGACCATCGTCGTAATCGGCGTGATTGCCGAGCTGACCGTTTGCGTGACCTGCTGGATCGGGCCGGTCGACAGCACGTTGGAAAGCGTGGTGCCGCCGTTCGATACTGCGCTGCCGACCTGGGTGACCAGGCCGCCGACGGCGCCGGTGACGGGCGCGAGCGGCGACAGCGGGCCGGTGCCGAGGCTCGTGACGAGGTTGCCGGTCTGCGTCACTGCGCCGCCGAGCTGGTTCACGACGCCGCCCGTGCTGGCGACGGTGACGCCGACCGGGTCTTTCGTCGCGCCGAGTTGACCGAGACCGCTGCCGACGCCGTTGCCAAGTGCCGTGACTGCGCCGCCGACGCTTTGCACGATGCCGCCTGCCGCCTGCGTCGTGCCCGGGTTCACGCCCGGCAGCGACTGGCCGGCGATCAGGGTGCCGACGCCCGACACGGTGCCGCCGATATCCGTGATGAGATTGCTGCTCTTTGCGATGACGGTACCCACGGGATTCGCCGATACGCCGGACGTACCGCTCGTGCCGCTGGAAGTACCACTGGAAGTACCGCTGGACGTTCCACTCGTCGAGCCGCTCGTGCTGCCGCTAGTCGACCCGCTCGTCGAGCCGCTGGTGCTGCCCGACGTGCCGCCGCTCGTCGAGCCGGACGTGCCGCCCGAGGTACCGCCGCCCGACGTGGAGATGGAGTCGCCGCCGCCGGAGCTCGAGCCGCCGCTGAGACCCTTGCTGATTGAACCGGAACCGCCGCACGCGGAGAGGGAAAGCATGGCTGCCACGGTGGCCGCGATCATAGTCGTCCGGAGCGTGCCATGAGGGATAACCTGAATGTCCATTTCGTCCTCGCATTGAAGCTGATGTTGTGTTGAGTGATGCGAGGATTACTCTGCAACTGTCGTGCCATTTCGACGGTCGCTGGTTCGGCGATTGGTTTTAAACGCGCCAATTCCTTGTCGGAAAAGGAGTTTGCGGCAGTCGAAAGATTGTTGAAACTGTTTAAGAGCCGTCAAATGAGAACGGTTTCGCTCGTTTCGTAACGTAACGTCACAACATTGGCGTTACGCGTGCGGCGTAACGTGGTTGGGGCGCCGCACAGCCGACCGGGCGGATTGTTTTACTGGTGGATTAGGTGTGCACATCTAACCTATCGTAAATCCTATGTGTAAGGCGTACCGAAACGCCGTACAAATACGTTGTGCTCCCGGAAAGTTTTTCGGTCTCGATTCAAAAGAGGTTGGAAAGTAAATTGGATCGGATATAGAATCCGGGGGCAGATGTAAGCAAATGTACGGTGTGGTACAAGACGTTCGAGGAGGCTCACTATCGCGAATGTTAACTTGCATCAAATATTGATACATACCCCTCGGGGTGACATATAAAGAAAGCGCACCCGGTTGTCGTTGCATCTGATGTGACGAACGACGTGGGGCAAGGGCCGGATATGCGGGGATGTAGAACGTATAAAAGGCCAAAGAATGTACATACAGGCACGAGGAATAAAATGAAAGCACTCATCAAGCGCTTCCTGAAGGAAGAAGACGGGGTTACCGCGATCGAGTATGGGTTGATTGCGGGGCTGATCGCGGTGGCCATCATCGCAAGCGTCTCCAAGATCGGTACCGATCTGGGAACCATGTTCTCGACAATCTCAAGCTGCGTAACCGCACCTGCTACCTGTAAGGCCAGCTGATCTTGCTATCCGTTGGGATAGGCAGCCAACGCATTCCGTGCGCTGCCTACCCGCTAGCAGTCGCTCGTGGTCATGGCGCATCTATTGTTTACCGGGATTTTCCTGGTATGGGCTACGCTCGTCGGGGCCAGTGATATTCGCTATCGGCGCATTCCGAATGCGCTCGTTATTGCGGGTTTGGCCGGTGCATTGACCGGCGCGGCCATCAGTGGAAATCCGTTCGGGGTGACCATGGGTCAGTCAATGATCGGCGCGTTTGTCGGCCTAGTCTGCTTCTCCCTTTTTTTTGCATTACGTGTAATGGGCGCTGCCGACGTCAAGGTATTCGCGGTGCTCGGGGCCTGGTGCGGTGTGCAAGCGTTGCCGTGGTTGTGGCTCATCGCAAGCGTAGCAGCGGCTTTCCATGCGCTGTCGGTAATGGTTTTGTCACGAACTTCAATTTCGGCGCTATGCAAGCGCGATACGCCGGCGATGACGCTTGGGGGCCGCCGAGCGACGCCTTACGCAGCGTTACTCGTGATGCCGGCCGTCGTTTGGCTTCTACATCTTACGCACGTGAGGGGAGTGTGATGGCTCGGTGGACGCAAGCACGCCAGTCGCCCGCATGGCGGCGTCAACGGGGAGCGGCGGCTATCGAGTTCGCGTTTGTATTTCCGTTGTTCTTCCTCATCTTTTACGCGATCGTCACCTTCGGGATGATTTTCATCATCCAGCAGAGCCTGACATTCGCGGCGACCGAAGGTGCACGTGCCGCGTTGAATTACACGTCCGCGCCGTGTGACCGGCTCCAGGTCAATGCCCGAAATGCCGTGTCGCGAGCGCTGGCCGGCGTGCCGTGGGCGCAGAGCGTGGGTTTTGCTGCGCAGGTTTCCACATCGGTGCCGGCGCCCGCTACGACACCCGGCGTCACTTGCAGCGGAACGTTCACTTCGACTTCGACGTCGTCATTCAACGTGATGGTGACGACGAGCTATTCGTACGCGGCAAATCCGTTGATCCCGTGGATATTCATTTTCAGTGCGCCGCAGTTGCAGAGTAGCGCGACCGTGCAGGTTCTGCCGAGCATGCTTTGAATTGAATCCCCGTGAACCAGTCATCTCACCGTCGCCACGCTCCAGAACCGATTCCGGCATTCCCATATCAACATGGCCAACAATCTGACAAAAATCGTCGCGGGGTTGCTGATTGCGATCGCTATTCTGCTCGGAATTTACGCGTGGATGCTTGGGCGGAGCACGGCGCACCCCGTCCCTGTACAACAGACCAATACGTCGAGTCCGGTGCCGGTCGTCGTCGCGACGCGTACGCTTCCGGCCGGCCAGCCGATTGGCGCTGATGCATTGAAAGTCCAACCGACCGCCTCGGCGCCAGCAGGTGCATTTGCCGATCCTGCCGCGCTGGTCGGCCGTATTCCGGCGAGGGACGTTCCGGCGGCAGCGCCGGTCTTGTCAGAAGCACTGGTATCGGGGCTTGCCGAGGACATCCAGCCCGGCGAACGTGCGGTCGCGGTTCGCGTCGACGAGACCAACGCCGTTGGCAACCGCTTGCGGCCCGGCAACTTTGTCGACGTATTCGTGAATCTGAAGCGCGAACCGAATAGTGCGATGGTCGACGGCGAGGTATCGCAGACACAAGCTCGGCTGCTGATGTCGAAAGTTCGCGTGCTGTCGTTCGGCGACGCGACGCCCGAACGTGACAGCGGCAACACCGCCAACGGCAGCAATGGACAGCCGAGCAACGCACGCATTGCGGTGCTTGCGGTGCCGACCGCGCAGGTCGACGCGCTGACGCTCGGCGAATCCAGCGGCCGGCTTACGCTCGCGCTGCGCAATCCGCGGGACGATGAACTCGCGACGCAGACCGTGGCCGTGCGCACGGACAACAAACTGTCTCCGTCGGCGCTCGCCGCGGCCGGCGTATCGCTGCAACAGCTGTCCGGCACGCCGAGGACTGCGGTGGCCAACGTGAACGTGCCGCCGCTCCCGTCGCGCCTCGCGCCGCCGGTGCGCTCGGGCGGAAGCGGAAGCGGGGGCAGCATCGAGGTGATTCGTGGCGGCCGGTCCGAAACGGTCTCATATTGAACAGCATCGACGACCATCGACATCGGCGACGACAAGTAACGGCCGCGCGGCGGTCCAACAAACAATGAAAAACATACTGATTGCATTCGCGATTGCGCTCTGGACCCTGACATTCGCCTCCATTGCGAGCGCGGGCGGCACGATCGAACTCGCAGTCGGCGCGCAGCGGCAGCTTTCCGCTGGCCGTGCGCTGCAACGGGTCGCCGTCGGGGATCCGGCGATCGCCGATGTGCTGATCATGAAGGGCAGTCGTTCCGGCTCCGTGCTGCTCACTGCGAAGGCACCCGGTGCAACGAACGTGATGTTGTGGGCGCGCGGTCGCGACGAGCCGACGGTCTGGAGCGTCGAAGTCGTCGATGCGGCTGCGCACGCCGTACTCGACGGTTCGACGCCGCAGGTTAAGGCGTTCGGCGGGACGTCGGTGCTCCAGGGAACGGCGACTTCCCTGGATGCGCACGAACGGGCCGCCGCCGTTGCGAAAAACATGAGCCCCAAGGGCACGGTGATCGATCGCTCGACGCTGGCCGGCAAAAACGTCGTGCAAGTCGACGTGCGGGTGGTGGAATTCAGTCGTTCGGTGCTCAAGCAGGTCGGGTTCAACTTCTTCAAGCAGAGCAACGGCTTCTCGTTCGGCTCGTTCTCGCCGGGCGGCGTGCAGTCATATGGCGGTGGAGGCGGGCCAGGCACCGGAGGGTACGTCCCGACCCTTGGCGCACCGGTTGCATCGGCATTCAACCTGGTGGTGAACGCGGCGGGCCGCGGCATCTTTGCCGACTTGTCGCTGCTCGAGGCGAACAATCTGGCGCGTGTGCTCGCCGAGCCGACGCTCGTTGCGTTGTCCGGTCAGAGCGCGAGCTTTCTTGCCGGCGGGGAGATTCCGGTGCCGTCGCCGCAAGGGCTCGGCTCGACCGCGATTCAGTGGAAGCAGTATGGCGTCGGATTGTCGCTGACGCCGACGGTGCTGAGCCCGAACCGGATCGCGCTGAAGGTCGCGCCGGAGTCGAGCCAGCTCGACTTCGTCAACAGCGTGACGATCAGCGGCGTTGCGGTACCGGGCATTACGACGCGACGCGCAGATACGACGGTCGAACTCGGCGACGGCGAGAGCTTCGTGATCGGCGGCCTGATCGATCGCCAGACCATGTCGAATGTGAGCAAGGTGCCGCTGCTCGGCGACCTGCCGATCATCGGAACGTTCTTCAAGAACCTGAATTACCAGCAGAACGACAAGGAATTGCTGATTATCGTGACGCCGCACCTGGTTGCGCCGATTGCGAAGGGCGCGGTGCTGCCGGCGACGCCCGGCGAGCTGTCCGAGCAGCGCGACGGCCCGGTGTGGCGATCGTATCTGGGCGGGGCGGCGTCGCCGGACGCCGCCCCGGGATTTTCCAAATGAATGTGAAGCATGGCGCGTTGCGATACGTCGCGACGCCTTGCCTAATCGGGGGTGTTCGACATGAACGCACGAACCCAATCATTGTGTGAACCCGCCGTGATCGACTATTTCGTTTGTGCGTCGACAAAGGAAGCACATGTGCGCTGGCTCGCCGAAACATTGGTGTCCGCCGGAGCAGTGGAGGCGGCGTCGCTGGAACCGGCGATGCTCGCGCAGCGCATCACGGGGCTGAATCCGGCGCTGGTCTTTATCGATTTCTCCGATCGCAGCGAGGTGGCGAGCGCCGCGGTTGCCGCGGTGCGCGCAGCGCATCCGGGCCTGCCGATCGTCGCGCTCGGCTCGCTCGCGCAGCCGGAGAGCACGCTGGCCGCGCTGCGTGCGGGCGTGCGCGATTTCATCGACGTGTCCGGTCCCGCCGAGGATGCGCTGCGGACCACGCGCGGAATGCTGTCGCACGTCAGCGAGCCCGCGAGCCGACACGGCAAGGTCGTCGCATTGCTCGGCGCGCGCGCCGGCATGGGAGTCAGCACGCTCGCCGCGAATCTTGCTGTGTGGCTGCAGAAGCGCGCACTCGGGCCGGGGGTGACGCGCAACCCGAACGGCAGCGCGCCGGCCGGCCGGCAGACCGCGCTGATCGACCTCGGGCTGCCCGCCGGAGACGGTGCGTTGTTCCTGAACACGCGCTGCGAATTCCACTTCATCGATGCCGTGCAGAATCTGCGCCGCATCGATCGCACGTTCGTGAACACTGCGTTGACCCGCCATCACAGCGGTGTTGCGTTGACAACGCTGCCGCCGGACCTCGGCGCGTTGCGCGACGTATCGTATGCGTCGTGCATCGGTTTGTTGAACCGGTTTCGCGCGTTCTTCGACCAGCAGGTCGTCGATCTCGGCGGGTTCACGAATCGTGAGTTCGTCACGCAGATCGCCGCATCGGCCGACGAGGCGTGGCTCGTCTGCGACCAAGGTGTCGCATCGATCGTGTCCGCGGCCGACCTGCTGACAGGGCTACGCGATGTCGGTGTCGATACCGATCGCGTCAAACTGGTCGTCAACCAGTACGATCCCGGGCTGGACCTGATGCCCGCGCAGATCGCCGAGCGTCTCGGGCTGTCGCTCGTCGGCACGTTGCCCGCACGCCGCGTCGCGATCGGTCATGCCGCGAACCAGGGAAAACTCATTGTCGATGCGGCCGAGCGCGACCCATACGTGCGCGCACTCGAATCCCTCGCCACGCGGCTGCCCGGCATATCCGGCATGGCGGGCGCGTCGCGGGCCGCGCCCGGCCTGTCCGCGCTCAAGCGTTTCATTCAACCCTCGTCCAAGCGGTCGTAACCGATGGCACACGACATTCAATTCGCCGACGGCGCAGCGCCGTTCTCCCAGACCCAGCAATTCCACGACATCAAGAATGCCGCGCACGAGCACTTGCTGACGCGCATCGAGGAACTGGGGGCCGAATTCGGCCGGTGGTCCCGTCAGGCGATCAACCAGTTCGTCGACCTGGAGATCGACAGCTTCGTGCGCTTGCGCCGTATCCCGCTCAACGAGAACGAGGTGCGTGCCGTTGCGGAGGCGCTCACGAAGGAGCTTGCCGGTTTCGGTCCGATCGAGGATCTGCTCGCGGATCCGGCGGTCGAGGACATCCTGATCAACGGCTACAACGACGTGTACGTGTCACGTCACGGGATCCTGGCAAAGCTGCCGGTGCGCTTCACGGACAACGCGCATCTGCTGCGCATCGTGCGGCGGATTCTTGCTCCGATCGGACGCCGTCTCGACGAGTCGAATCCGATGGTCGATGCGCGATTGCCCGACGGCGGCCGCGTGAACGTCGTGATCGAGCCGCTGTCGATCGACGGCCCGATCGTGTCGATCCGGAAATTCCGCAAAGATCCTCTCAAGCCGTCGGACCTGCTCGGCAACGGCACGTACAACGAAGAGATCGGCGCGTTGCTCGAGGCGGCAGTCGAGGCGCGCTGCAACATACTCGTATCCGGCGGCACGAGTTCGGGGAAGACGTCGCTGCTCAACGCGCTGGCGTTCCACATTCCGGAGGCCGAGCGGGTCGTGACGATCGAGGATACGGCCGAACTATCCCTGAACCATCCGCACGTCGTGCGGCTCGAAAGCCGGCCGGGCGGTTTCGACGGCACGGGCGTCGTGACGATTCGCGATCTGCTGCGCAACACGCTACGGATGCGTCCGGACCGTATCATCGTCGGCGAAGTGCGAGGCGGTGAAGTGCTTGAAATGCTGCAGGCGATGAACACGGGCCACGACGGCTCGATGGGGACCGTGCACGCAAGTTCGCCGCGCGAATGTCTGTACCGTCTCGAGATGCTCGCCGGCTTTGCCGGCTTCCAGGGGACCGAGTCGAGCCTGCGTCGCCAGATCGCGAACGCGATCGACTTCATCGTGCAGATCGGACGCCTGTCGAACGGGCGCCGCCGGATTCTTTCGATCACCGAAGTGACCGGCTTGTCCGACAACATCATCGCGACGCAAGAGCTGTATCGGTACGAAGCGCGCGTGACGCCCGAAGGCGAGGAAGTCGATCACTGGGAATCGTTGGGCATCCACCCGCATTCGCCGAAGCTCGCGCGTTTCCGCCAGACGCTGACGAACAGCGGATCGGGTGGCAGCGGGTTCGGCGGCGGCTTTGGCGGTGGCGGGTTCGGCCGCGGCGGGGGCTTCAATGTATAGCGCAATGATCTGGGTGCTCGCGGTCGCGATGCTGTGCGCGGCGTCGGCCCTGATGCTTTGGCGACATGCGGAAACCCGGCGTGTGCGTACCGATGCGAAGCGCTTCATCGACAGCCGGCTCGAACCGGGCGCACGCGCAGCGGTTCCGGCCGCGAAGCCGGCGGCGTCCAATGTGCCGCGTGCCCCATCATCGCCCAACGTGCACAATGCGGCGTCGAACGCGTTGTGGATGCAATGGTACGGGGAGGCCAAGGAGCATCTGACCAACCTCGCGAGTCGTGCCGGGATCGACGGAGCGCGTGCCAAGGCCACCGGCGCGCTTGCCGTGCTCATTGCAATCGCGGCGACAGCCGGGAGCCGCGGTGGTGTGCTCGCTGCATTCGCTGCGCTTGTGTGCGGCAGCGCGATTTTCGGCATCTGGCTCACTTCACGCATCCAGCGGCGGCGATTGAAGATTGTCCGCCAGATCCCTTCGTTTCTCGACGGAATTGTGCGTCTGGTGACGCTCGGCAACAGCGTGCCCGCCGCATTTCAGGCTGCGTTGCTGACCACGGAAGAGCCCTTGCGCGGGTGTCTCGATCACGTTTCCCGGATGTTGCGGACCGGCGTGGAGATCGATCGCGCGATGCTTCATATCGCGAAAATTTACCGGACGCAGGAATTCGAGCTTCTTGGATCGGTGCTGCGTTTGTCGGTCAAGTATGGGGGACGTGCAGACGTCATGCTCGATCGCATGGCCGTGTTCATGCGCGACCTGGAGCAGGCCGAGCGTGAACTGGCGGCGATGTCGGCGGAGACGCGACTGTCGGCTTTCGTCCTCGTGATGCTGCCGATCGCGATCGGCAGTTTCGTCGTGATGACCAACCCGAAGTATCTGGAAGGGATGTGGAACGATCCAAGCGGTCGAATGCTTCTCATGTTCGCGTTTCTCGCGCAAGTGGCCGGCAGCGTGTGGTTGTATCGAATGGCTAGGCTCAGGTGATGCGATGACGGCTACTCAAATCGGATCGGTTGCCGTGGCACTCGGCGCGCTCGGCGTGCTGTTGCTCGGGATGGTCGCGTTGCTGCGTGCGAGCGCAGTTTCGCGCGCTGAACGCGCACTCGTCGATGCGCTCGATCGGCGCATGGCGGCGCTCGAAGCGGCCAAGGTGCGGGCGACGGCGGACGGCAGTGCAGATACGCAGCCGGCTACGCGTGACCGCCAGCGCTTTGAACGTCTACTGGCTCGTGTGTCGGCGGTCGGCATGCGCTGGCTCGATACCGGTTTCGGCAAACACATTGTCGCGGAAGAAGATCGCCGCCTTCTTGAGCAGTGCGGCTACATCGACACCCGCACCCGCGGACTGTTCCTGAGTGCGCGGATCGCGTGCGGAATCAGTCTGCCGGTTATCTTCGCGATTTTCGCCAGCGGGCGAATGAGGGGCGGATACTGGACGATCGGGATGTTCGCTGCATTCGCGCTCGGCTTCATGCTGCCGAAGATTTTCTTGCGGCGC
The DNA here is from genome assembly GCF_018148075.1 of Burkholderia sp. AU19243. Taxonomy (NCBI): domain Bacteria; kingdom Pseudomonadati; phylum Pseudomonadota; class Betaproteobacteria; order Burkholderiales; family Burkholderiaceae; genus Burkholderia; species Burkholderia sp. AU19243. The sequence continues at coordinate 349,257 of NZ_JAGSTV010000005.1, read as the reverse complement.
CGCGCGTCGGCGCGTCGCCAAAGCGTGGTCGATGAACTTCCGCTGTTCGTCGACATGCTGCGCCTGTTGCAAGGAGTCGGACTATCGCTGGATCAAAGCTTGCAGGTCGTAACCAACGATTTTCGGGGGATGATGCCCGTGCTGTCGTCGGAGGTCGGGATCGCGCAGCGCCAATTTGCAGCGGGCCGCACGCGAGATCAGTCGATGCAAAGGTTGTCCGGCGGATTCGATAACGAGGATTTGCGCGCGATTGTCCGCTTGATGGTTCAGGTCGACAAGCACGGCGGCGCGGTGCAGGAGCCGCTCAAGCAGTTCGGCGACAGGCTGCGCGAGACGCGCCGCGCGATGCTTCGCGAACGCATCGGTCGACTGACGGTGAAGATGACGGGAGTCATGATCCTGACGCTGTTGCCGGCGCTGCTGATCGTGACCGCGGGGCCCGGATTTCTGGCGGTGATGCATGCGCTGTCGGCGCATCATTGATAGATGGAAGGAATGACGATGAAGCGGATCGGCAGAGCGGCAACGCACGCAGGTATGGCAACGGCAGTGCTGCTGCTTGGCGCTTGCGCGACCAAGGAAAGCGGATACGGTGTCGGTGCGCAAACCGAACGCGCGGCACTGATCCAGGCGGCTGAGCAGAAGCAGGCCGTGCCGGACACACCGGCGATGTATCTCGGCTTGATCCAGCGGATGCAGGCCCAAGGTCTCTATTACGCGTCACTTGCCCACATCGACGCTTATGACAAGGCATACGGCATTTCACCAGATACGATCCTGCTTCGCGCGGACGCGCTGCGCATGACAGATCAGCCGGCTGCGAGCGCGGCCGCCTACACGCAGTTGCTGAAGACGCCGCTCGCCGCTCGCGGGTATCGTGGACTCGGATTGCTCGCCGGCGCGGCCGGGGATTTCGATCAGGCGGTACGTGCTCTGACACAGGCGTCGGAGCTTGCGCCGACGGACGCGTCGTTGCTGTCCGATCTCGCCTATGCGAAATTGCGTAACGGCGACGTGGTGGGCGCACGGGTGCCCTTGATGAAGGCGGCCGAACTGGACCAGCGCAATCCGAAGATCGTCAGCAACCTTGCTTTGTATTTGCTTGCCGCCGGGCGCACACAAGACGCGCAGCGGCTGATGAATCAGCAGCGACTACCTGCGGATATCCGCCGGGACATCGCGAGCGATGCCGCGAAGGTCGCAGCCGCGGCGCGTGCGCAGCAACGCGCGGTCGCGATGCCGCCGGTGGTGTCGCGGCACGTGCCGAATGCGCCCATTACGCCAATGGCAAACAATTTCGGTTATGACCAGACCGTGCCGCTGCTGCAGCGATTTGCACAATGAACAAGGATGCGGGGATCGACATGAACAACAAACATTATCGAAACGCGCGAGCGAGCCGCATCGTGATTCTCGCCGCGATCATGACGATGACGATGGGCACCGCAGTCGCGCAGGAACAATCGGAAACGACGCCAGGCGCCTCCGATGTCGACCGTTCGACGAAAGAGTGGCTCTCGATCCAACGAGAAAACCGTGCTGCGGCCCCGGCACAACCGCTGCTCGGCGACGTCGCGTCGCTGGTCTACCAGCGCTATCTTGATTCGTTCAAGAACAAGATTCCGGTGTCGATGAGCACGCAGCTCGGCAGTTCGTCGAACGGGATGTCGGGCAGCGGGCAGAGTGCGCAGTAGGCGAGATGACGATGCGCGCAGATCAAGCACATGAGTCTTTGCGGCACGGCGCTCGCTGGTTCGGCAAGCGGCGCCAACGTGGCTCTATTGCAGTCATGGCAGCGATCTGGGTCATGGTCGCGATCGTGGTGCTCGGCGTGGTCGACGTTGCGAATCTGTATTGGCAGAAGCGCGATCTGCAAAGGGTCGCGGACTTGGCCGCGTTGGCGGCAGTGCAGCCGATGACGACCGATCCGACCGGTTGCCTGACCGATGCCCGGAACAACGTAACGACGAGTGCGACCATCAACGACAAGGGTTACGCGTTCACGCTGATAAGCGCCACGGCGGCGGCAAGTCCTACTGCGGGAAACGACCAGATTGCCGTCAGTTGCGGGAGGTGGGATGCGTCGACTGCTTACGTGACGCCCGCGTCGGCCGTGGCGAATGCGGCCCAGGTGACGGCGTATCGTCAGGTGAACTACTTCTTCCTGGGGCTGCTCAACCAGTTGAGCGGACGGCGGGCGATCATCTCCGCGACGGCGACCGCACGTGCAGCCGCGATCGATACGTTTAGCGTGGGTTCGACGCTTGCGAACCTGAATAGCTCTTCGTCGGCGATACTCGATCCGCTGTTGACCGGATTGCTCGGTGCCTCGACCAATGTCAACGTGGGCTTGGCCAATTACCAGGCGTTGGCCGCGGCAAACGTGACGCTCGGGCAATTGGCGAACGTCGCGACCCAACTCGGCACGGCAGGCATGTCCAATCCAGCCAGCGTCGGGAAGTTGCTTGGCCTCAGTCTGTCCGTATCGGATATCCTGAACCTTGCCGCTACGGCGGTGGGCAGCAATACCACGGTCGGCGCGGCGCTCACGGTGCTGAAGAACAGCGTCGGTGCCAACGTCAATGCGAACAAGATCGCTTTGGGAAGCCTCCTGCAGTACTCGGGCAGTAATCCGGAGGCGGCGGCGAACGCCAGCATCAACGTGCTTCAGTTGTTGCTGACCACAGCACAGATCGGCGCGTACAACAGCGCGCTGACGCTGTCGGTTGGACAGGCCAATTGCCCCGGCAGTGCATTCTGTCCGCTTATTTCGGCGGTGTCGTCACTGGTCCGAGTCAATAGCCTGCAATTGCAGGTGCTCGCGCCGCCGTCGATCGGAATCGGCGAAGCCGGACAGGTAAACGGCATCTGGCGCACGCAGGCGTCGCAGGCCGAGATCGGGCTTTACGTCGATGTGCAGGCGCTGTCGGATCCGAAACCGCTGGGCTTGTCTGGTCTATTGACGCTTCAAGTGACGGGGCCGCATTTGCCCCTGTATATCATCCTTGGCGGCCCCGGCCGGGCATGGCTAGCCAACACGAGTTGCCAAACGACGCCTGCATCGAGCACCGCGACGTTCGGTGCATTGCCGGGCGTGGCGATGATTTGCGCCGGACAAAATACCGGGGGAAGTTTGAACCTCAATTCACCGAGTTGCTCGTCCGCGTCGGGCACGATTCCCGTAGCGAAAATATCCGGTGGCGGGCTGCTCGGCAATTTTTCGCTCCTGCAAGTGGTTTTATCCGTGTCGAACCCGGTAGCTTACGTCGGGAGCAGCACCAGTGCGCCCGTCTACAGCGGCCCGCCGTTGCCGTCGACCCCGGGGGCGCTCAATGCCAATCTGTCGTTGGCCGGGACCGGCACGCTTTATCCGAACAATTCACAATACTCGTTCTGCAATACGACGCCGAGCAATGGCGCGTGTTCGTCGTCTGCATGGTCTCCGGGACCCAACTGGAGCACGTCGTCGAGCGCGACCAACTCGCTCAACGTGCAACTGACCAATCTATTGAATCTCCAGTCGTTCAAGCTCGACATTCTCGGGCTGGATCTGTCGATTCTCACCGTGATTCTTCAGCCACTGACGGACCAGCTCATCCCGTTGCTGCTCGGGCTCGTCAATCCGTTGCTCAATACGCTGGTGACGCCATTGCTGGCGGCACTAGGATTGCAAATCGGCCAATTAACCGTGATTCAACACGGCCTGACTTGCAACGCCCCGCAAATCGTTCATTGAAAGCATCAACAATGAGAACCCCCCCCGCAATCGCAGAACTCGACCTGTACGTCTGGGAAGGCAAGGCGGACATCGTCGACCGCGTTGCCCGCTGCATGGCGAGCTTCGACGTCGAAGTGATCCGCGCCGACAACGCGGAGATCTCGCCCGAGCGCGCCGCGTTGCGGCCGTCGCTCGCGATCATCAGCGTGACGATGATCGAAACCGGCGCGGCGTTCCTGCGCGACTGGCAGGCGAACATCGGCATGCCGGTCGTATGGGTCGGTGCGGCACGCGACCACGACGCATCGCAGTATCCGCCCGACTATTCACACATCCTGCCGCTCGACTTCACGTGCGCCGAGCTGCGCGGGATGGTCGGCAAGCTCGTCACGCAGTTGCGCGCGCACGCCGCCGAAACGCTGCAGCCGTCCGAACTCGTCGCGCACTCCGAATCGATGCAGGCGCTGCTGCGTGAAGTCGACACGTTCGCCGACTGCGATACCAACGTGCTGCTGCACGGCGAAACCGGCGTCGGCAAGGAGCGCATCGCGCAACTGCTGCACGAAAAGCATTCGCGCTACCGGCACGGCGAATTCGTGCCGGTCAACTGCGGCGCGATTCCGGACGGCCTGTTCGAATCGCTGTTCTTCGGTCACGCGAAAGGCTCGTTTACCGGTGCGGTTGTTGCGCATAAAGGCTATTTCGAACAGGCGGCCGGCGGCACGCTGTTCCTCGACGAAGTGGGCGACCTGCCGCTATACCAGCAGGTGAAGCTGTTGCGCGTGCTCGAGGACGGCGCGGTGCTGCGGGTTGGCGCGACGACGCCGATCAAGGTCGATTTCCGTCTCGTCGCGGCGAGCAACAAGAAACTGCCGCAACTCGTGAAGGACGGCCTGTTCCGCGCGGATCTTTACTATCGCCTCGCGGTGATCGAGCTCAACATTCCGTCGCTGGAGGAACGCGGCGCGGTCGACAAGATCGCGCTGTTCAAGTCGTTCGTCGCGGACGTGGTGGGCGACGAGCGGCTCGCGCAACTGTCCGATCTGCCTTACTGGCTCGCGGACGCGGTCGCGGACAGCTATTTCCCCGGCAACGTGCGCGAGTTGCGCAATCTGGCGGAGCGCGTCGGCGTGACGGTGCGGCAGACCGGCGGTTGGGACGCCGCGCGACTCCAGCGGCTGGTCGCGCACGCACGCAATTCGGCGCAGCCGGTGCCGGCGGAGAGCGCGGCGGAAGTGTTCGTCGACCGCAGCAAGTGGGACATGAACGAGCGCAGTCGCGTGATCGCCGCGCTCGACGCGAACGGTTGGCGTCGCCAGGACACGGCGCAACAGCTCGGCATCAGCCGCAAGGTGTTGTGGGAAAAGATGCGCAAGTATCAGATCTTCGACGAAGAGCCCGAGGCCCGCGAAAGCGAGTAATTAATGAGATAAAATCGCGTGCAATTACAACGACACGGGCGGGGAATAAGCATTCATGAGCCATATGACGAGGTTGGGGCGGGCATGTCTTTTGTTCGCCATGATGGGAGGCATGCAGGGCGCGTACGCGCAGGGATTGGCGGGCGACGCGGCGCAGGCGGTGCAGCAGGCGTCGGCGCCGGTGGCGGCGATCCCGGCGATCGATCAGCAGGCGCAGCCGTCGGTGCAGCCGCAGGCCGGCGAGACGACGGGGCCCAGCACGGTCGACGAACTGCAACGGCAGATCCAGGCGCATTCGCTGACGGAAATGCGCACCAGCTATAACGGCAGCTACGGCGCGAGCCTGTTGTTCAACGTCAAGGACGGTGCGTACTTCGTTGCGCTGTTCCAGCAGAAGGCGTTCTGGCGGGTGATCAAGACGCACGACGATGCGCGCGCAGAAGCGATCTACCGCGATTTTTCGCATCAGGCCGAGCGGTTGGCGGTAAACGAGCTGCGTGCGGCGAAACTGGAAGCGCAGAAGGCGCAAATGGACCGGCAGATCCAGGTCACGCAAGACCGCGCGCGCCGCCTGCAAGCGGACATTTCGATCGCTCGCGAACAGCAGGCGGCGGTGGCCGATCGCCAGAAGAGCGTACGCAACGAAACGGCGGCGCTGCAGGCGCAACAGGCGCAACTTCAGTCGCAATTGCGCGCATTGCAGCAGCAGGTGCGTTCGCTGCAGCGCGAGGCTGACGCGGGTTTGCCGTCGAGGGCGCACTGAGCGCGATCATGGTCCGGCGGTGCGGCGACATGCCGCGCCGCCCCACGAGAAAAAAGGGCAAGCCGGTTGGCTTGCCCTTTCGTTTTACTGGCCGTCCGGCACGATGCGCCGGCGGCGGGTGACGATAACCGGGCCATTGCCGCTGCGCGAGTCCGACGGCGCGTTGCCCGATGCATCGCCGGCATCGCGAGGCGCACCGTAGCTTTCACGCGGTTCGCGCGGCGCGCCGTAGCCTTCGCGCGGCGCGCTGTAACCCTCGCGCGGTTCGCGCGGGCCATAGCCTTCGCGCGGTTCACGCGAGCCGTATCCTTCACGCGGCTCGCGCGAGCCGTAGCCGCCGTCGCCGCGCGGCTCGCGGGAGCCGCCGTGCGAGCCGTACGGGCTATGGCCGCCGCCTTCGCGGCCGCCCGGCCGGCCGCCGGTACGCGGGCCGCGGGGGCCGCCGCCCGGGCGCGAGCCGCCGGTGTCGAGCTGGATCGTCGAAATTGCACGCTTGTAGATGCCTTGCAGACCCACGGGGGTGCGCAGCATCACCAGATACTGGTCGAACGACTCGATGCAACCCGTCAGACGAATGCCGTTGACGAGATAGATTTCAACGCGCTTACGTTCCTTGCGCGCCGCATTGATGAAGTCGTTTTGCGGATGGGATTCTGCGGGATTGGCCATTGAGGTGCGGCAGGAGCCTGCGTCAGAGAATATGTTGTGCGTGTGTGTGGCGTGGTCGCCCACCGGGTGTTTGGCGGGATTTTACCCTGTTCGTTCCGCCAGCGCGCGGTCGCGATTGTGTCGAACCGTAACCCACTATAGACGTTCCCGCGCGTTTTCGCGATTCGGTCGAATGGCTATGCCGTTCGTTACGTCGCGTTACGACTCTCGCACCGGCGTAGCACCTGCGCGCGCCGGCCGGGATTACATTCGTCGCGCGTGCCGGGCAGGCCGGCGGGAAATGGGGAACCGAAACATGAACAACAGGGGATGGGCGGTGTGGATCGGGAGCGCGGCATTGCTCGCGTCCGGCACTGCAATGGCGCAGGTGGATCTTTCGGTCGGCATCGGCGTGCCGGTTGCACCCGTCTATGTCGAACCGGCGCCAGTCTATGTGGCGCCGCAGCCGGCGGTGGTCGCCTATCCGGGTTACGGATATGGCTACTACGGTGACGATGACGACCGCGACCGGAAATGGCGCAAGCACTATTACAAGCACTGGCGCAAGCATCACGACGATGACGACGATTGAGCGCGGCATGCGTCGTCGCGGTGACGGTCAGAACGCGTAATCCGGGTTTTTCGGATCGAATGCGGATTCGTCGAGCGTCACCGGGGCGATCTTCTCGATGACGATCCGCTCGAAAATCCGGCCGTCGTTGTCATACGATTCGACGGTCCGGAAGTAGGGCGCGTGCAGATCGAGCCCGAGGATTTCCTTCTTTGCATAGAACTGCGGGCGTCCGGTCGGTGTCTCGTACGTCAGTGCGACCACGCGCACGCCGCCGATCGTTTTCGCTTCCACTTGCGTCGGCCGCTGCACGCCGGCTTCCTGGTATTTCTTTCCCTCGCTCAGGTACAAGTTTGCGATGAACTCGGTGCCGAGATCCTTTACCTGGTGATTCGACTGCGCACGCGCGAGCGCCCCGTCGAGCGCGGTCCACAACGGAATCTTGCCGAGCAGCCCGCCGAGGTGGCCGTACATCTCGTCCTTGCGCTGTGTCGCGTCGTAGATCGTTTCCTGTCCTGCATGCGCGCCGCCTGGCAGCCATTTCGCATAGATGCGCAGCGGCTCGCGGGTGGTCTTCACGAGCATGCGGTCGGGCGTGTCCGACCATTTCCCGCTGATGCGCTCCTGGCGCACCATGGTGAACTGGTACGACGGATAGCCGTTCGGCCCGTTGCGGATGTAGAGCGGCACCGCGAGCGGGTCGAGCGCCTTGAAGAATGCCGTGAGCGTCGCATCGTCGAGTTGCGCGAGCGTGCCGCGTTGCGCGGCCATATGCAGCCAGCGCGCCTGCTGCGCGACCGGCTCGCGCGTTACCTTCGCCAGCTCCGCCGGCAGCACGGCCTCTTGTGCCGCACCGGCGGTGTCGGCCGATTCCTGCGCATGCAGGCTCGGCTGCACGAGGAGCAGCATGGCTGCGATCGCAGCGGCGGCAACGGCCGCAGCGCGGCGCTTCTTTCGTTCGTTCATCGATAGTGTCTCGGAACGGTGGGGCGATCAACCTTGCTTCGCCGCGTTGATCTTCGCGAGCTCCTCGTCGCGCAGCGCACGGCGCAGGATCTTGCCGACGTTCGTCTGCGGCAGCGCGTCGCGGAACTCGACGAACTTCGGCATCTTGTAGCCGGTGAGGTTCTTGCGGCAGTGCGCGAGCACGTCGTCGACCGTAAGCGAGGGGTCGCGGCGCACGACGAACACCTTGATCCGTTCCCCCTGCACGTCGTCGGGGATGCCGATCGCAGCCGCTTCGCTGATGCCCGGATGCATGACCAGCACTTCCTCGATCTCGTTCGGATATACGTTGAAGCCCGACACGAGGATCATGTCCTTCTTGCGGTCGATGAGCCTGATGAAGCCGCGCTCGTCCATCACACCGATGTCGCCGGTGCCGAGCCAGCCGTCGGCGTCGATCACTTTCGCGGTCTCGTCGGGCCGCTGCCAGTAGCCGCGCATCACTTGCGGCCCGCGCACGCACAGCTCGCCCGGCTCGCCGATGCCTGCCCAGCTGCCGTCCTCGCGGCGAAAGCGCACCATCGTCGACGGCGCGGGCAGGCCGATCGAGCCGCTGAACGCGGCCATGTCGTTCAGGTCGACCGGGTTCATCGTGACGATCGGCGAGCATTCGGTAAGCCCGTAACCCTCGACGACCGGTCGCCCGGTAACCTGTTGGAAGCGCTCCGCGACCGCGCGCTGCATCGCCATGCCGCCCGCCATCGCGAGCTTCAGCTTCGAGAAGTCGCGCTTGCGGAATTCCTCGTTGTCGAGGAATGCGTTGTACAGCGTGTTGATGCCGGTGATTCCGGTAAACGTTTCGTGGCGAATGATCTTCATCACCATCGTCATGTCGCGCGGGTTCGCGATCAGGATGTTGCGTCCGCCGAGACCCATGAAGATGAACGCGTTCACGGTCAGCGAATAGATGTGGTAGAGCGGCAGCGGCGTCAATACGGTTTCGACGTCGCCCGATACCTGGTCGGCGATCCATGCCTTCGCCTGCAGCAGGTTGGCGATCAGGTTGCCGTGCGTGAGCATCGCGCCTTTCGCGACGCCGGTCGTGCCGCCCGTATATTGCAGGAACGCGAGATCGTCGCGCGCGGCTTGCACCGGTTGCGGCTTGCCGCGCGCGCCGAGCGCGAGTGCCGAGCGCAGCCGGACCGCCTGTGGCAGGTTATAGGCCGGCACGAGCTTCTTCACGTGTTTCAGCACGAAATTGATCAGGCGTCCTTTCGCGTTGAAGCCGTCGGCGAGGAGATCGCCGAGCGCGGTGACGACGATGTTCTTCACTTGCGTTTCAGGCAACGCATCCTGCAGCGTGCGTGCGAAGTTCTCGAACACGACGATCGTTTGCGCGCCGCTGTCTTTCAGCTGATGAGCGAGTTCGCGCGCGGTGTAGAGCGGATTCACGTTGACCACGATTGCGCCGGCCTTGAGCGTGCCGAACAGTGCGACCGGGTACTGGAACGTGTTCGGCAGCATGATCGCGACGCGGTCGCCTGGCTTGACGCCGATGCTTTGCAGATACGATGCGAACGCGTCGACTTTCTGCGCGAGCGTGCGGTACGTCATCGACGCGCCGGCGCTTACGTAGGCGACGCGGTCCGCGAAGCGGGCCGTGCATTCGTCGAAGAACTGCACGAGTGATTCGTACTGTGTGACGTCGATCTCGTGCGGCACGCCGGGCGGGTACGATGCGTACCAGATGCCGTCGGTGTTTGGCGGGAGCTGGGTTGCTGCGGTTGCTGCGAATGAGGACATGACGTGTCTCCGTGTCGACGAGAGTTGGCGCTTCAGCGCCTTACTCTCGTCCCATGCTTCGCGGTCGGCGAGAGTTGGCGCTTTAGCGCCTTACTCTCGTTCCATGCTTCGCGGTCGACGAGAGTTGGCGCTCTAGCGCCTTACTCTCGTCCCATGCTTCGCGGTCGACGAGAATTGGCGTTTTAGCGCCTTACTCTCGCCCCATGCTTCGCGGTCGACGAGAGCTGGCGCTTTAGCGCCTTACTCTCGCCCCATGCTTCGCGGTTGTTGAGCATCAGCGCTTCAGCGCTCGCTCCTGCGGTGTTTTCCATCGCCGAGAGCCATACGGACCTTCACCGCATCGCATTTGTCCGGCCCGCGCCGGCGCGTGCGCCCCGACCCAAGCCGGCTCCATCGTGATACCCCGTCTGCGCGACCAGACGCGCTCAACTCGCCGAATGCATCGGCGCCGTATCGGCGGCCGCCGTGCTCGACGGCAGTCCGAACGCTTCGCTCGCGCCCGCATCGTCGAGCACGGCCGCGAAGATCGACAACTGCGCGCTGTCAGGCATCGGCGCCTTCAGCGCGGCGACGATCAGCGACGACAGCCGCGCGATCATCTGCACGTCGTTCATCGTCCGACCCTGCGAGAATTCGTCGATCAGGCTTTCGGTTTCTGCACCGGCCAGCGCGCCTGACAGCGCGCCGATCGCGAAGTGCAGCCGCCAGCCGAGTTCGGTGCGTGGCAGATGCGGGAGCGCGCGCTGGAACGCATCGAAGAAGCGCCCCGCGACGCTCGCATAGTGCGCGGTCAGGAAGTTGCGCACGAACGGCGACGGGTCGGTGTACGCACGGCCGATCAGCCGCAGGAACGCGGGGCCGCCGCGATCGGGATCGCGCGATGCCTTGAGCGCCGGAATGAACATTGCACCGAGCACGTGTTCGCAGGTGATGTGCGCACCGAGCTGCGCATCGAAGCGATCGAGGATGCCGAGGCGTTCCTGGTTGAGCTGATCGAGCCGGCGCGACAGCATCGCGTGAATCAGCGCTTCCTTGCTGCCGAAGTGGTAGTTGACCGCGGCGAGGTTGACTGCCGCACGCGACGTAATCTGCCGCATCGACATCGCTTCGAAGCCATGCTCGATGAACAGGTCCTCGGCGGCATCGAGAATGCGCGCCTTCGTTCCGCCGGCCTGCCGATTGCCGGATGACCGCGTCCCGGACGGCCGTCCCGCAGACGGTCGCCCCTCCTGACTTACTGCCATGTCCCGCCTCCCAACGCCGGTCGCCCGGGCGCGAACAGGTGATTTGATTATCTGATTCAAACAGCCGTTTTCATTAAGATAAAAAAACGCGGGCGGCGCGGGCAAGCAGGGAATCTCGAAAAATTCCTCTAGTTCAATGTGCGAGTGCGGCAATCGTCGCGTGCGATCGCGCGGCGACGCGGCCCGCGCGATGATGCATTGCGCAAATGCGCGGGCTCAACCGGCGGTAGTACGCGTATTGACCGATTGCGTCATATCAATCCCGCGGCGTTCGCGGCTGAACAGGATCAGCACCGCGATCACGACGGCGACGATGCCGGCGACGAGCGCGAGCGCAAACCCGTAGTTGCTGCCTTGCGAAACCGCGAGCGAAGCCTGCATTGTCGCGTTGCCCGATGCGAGCAGATTGCCGAGTTGATAGACGACACCGGGGAACGTCGCGCGAATTTCATCCGGAGAGATTTCGTTCAGGTGGACGGGGATCACGCCCCACGCGCCCTGCACGGAGATCTGCATCAGAAACGCGCCTGCGGCGAGCGCGAGCGCGCCGCTCGAGAACGCCCACAGCGGCAGCACCGGCAGCGCGATCAGCGCGGCGATGAAGATCGCGCGACGTCGGCCGATGCGCTCTGAAATCGCGCCGAACGACAGCCCGCCGACGATCGCACCGATGTTCAGCACGATCGTGATCCACGACACGGTGTGCGGATCGAAGTGATGCTGTTCGCGCAGGAAGGTCGGGTAGAGATCCTGCGTGCCGTGCGAGAAGAAGTTGAACGCGGTCATCAGCACGATCGCGTAGATCGTGAGCTTCCAGTTCTGCTGCAACGTTGCGGCGAGACCCGGCCGTGCACGCTTTTCCATCTGCTTCCACGCGGGCGATTCGGGCACGTGCGCGCGCACGTACAGCACGAGCAGCGCGGGCAGCACGCCGATCATGAACATCCCGCGCCAGCCGATGTACTGGTAGAGGAGGCCGAACACGATGGACGCGAGCAGGTAACCGCTCGGATAGCCGGCCTGCAGCAATCCCGACACGATGCCGCGCGCATGGGTCGGCACGGTTTCCATCGTCAGTGCGGAGCCGACGCCCCATTCGCCGCCCATCGCGATCCCGAACAGTGCGCGCAGTACCAGCAGCGCGGTCAGACTCGGCGCGAAGCCGGACGCGAGCTCGAGCAGCGAATAACACGCGATGTTGACCATCAGCGTCGGGCGGCGACCGAAGCGGTCAGCGAGCCGGCCGAAGATCAGCGCGCCGATCGGGCGCATCGCGAGCGTCAGCGTGAGTGCGAACGCGACCGCGGGGATCGTCGACGCGAATTCGGCGGCAATGTCCTTCAGCACGAACACCATCAGGAAAAAGTCGAATGCGTCGAGCGTCCACCCGAGGTAGGCGGCGATCGTGACGTTGCGTTGTTCGCGGGTCCAGCTCATGTCCGGGTCTCCTCGTTGGCTTGCGCGTTCACGTATCGCACGCGGGTGCCGGCCAGGCTCGCGCGCGGTGCAGGGGCATGGATGGAGTGTAGGCGGCCGAGCCGCGCGTTGCGGGGCGCGACACGGAGAATCGGGAATAATCCCTACGAAACGCGCTGTTGCGAAAGCGGGAGCGCGGCCGTGCCAGACAAGCGACAGCCATCTGTATCATTCAGGAAGGCTTGTTGTATCCGTTATGTAATGCGCGATGCGCGCCTTCCCCGCATCAGGAGCCCCGATGAACGAACCTTCCGTCGCCACGTTGCCCGTCCTCGAGACCGAGCGGTTGTGGCTGCGGCAGCGCGTGCTGGACGATCTCGACGCGTGCATCGAGATGGATCGCGATCCGGAAGTCACGCGGCACATCGCAGGGCCATGGCACGACCCGGTCGAGCACCGCCGCTTCGTCACGCACCGCATCACACGCGAGTATCCGCCCGGCCTCGGCTACTGGTCGATCTTCGAGAAGGCCGCGCCCGAAGCGTTCATCGGCTGGATCCTGCTGATTCCCGATTATGCGAACGGCGCGCGCGACGTCGAGATCGGCTGGCGGCTCGTGCGTGCGGCTTGGGGGCGCGGCATCGCGAGCGAGGCCGCCGCGGCCGTCGTGCGTCACGCGTTCGACACCGTGCGGCTGCCGCGCATGATCGCCGACATTGCCGAGGCGAACACGGGCTCGCTGAACGTCGCGCGCAAGCTCGGGATGCGCCGCGTGGGTGTCGTGCAGGACGGGATTCCGTACATTCGCCATCGCCTCGAACGCGACGACCTGCGCACGTGACACGGCAATGTGACGCTGCAACGTGGTGCGGCCGGGTGTCAGGGATCGTCAAACGCGCGCGCATCGGTCTCGCGACGTATTAACGGCGCGCGAGATCAGGAGTATCGTTGCCGGAAATTCGAAACATGGGGTACGACCGTGGCACTCGGCAACGACGTTCATCTGATTCCCGTCCGGCTCGACGCACTGCGTCCGACGCAAATGACGGTCGGCTATCGTGAAGTGAAAGCGAAGCGCAAACACTGGAAGACACTCGGCAAGCGTGCGCGCAAGGCCGCGATCGAATCGCACTGGTTTCCGGCCGTCCTCGGCCCGGGCGGGCTGCACTACATCACCGATCATCACCATCTCGGCCTCGCGCTGATCGAGGAAGGGGAGTCGAGCGTGAACGCGATGCTGCTGAAGGATCTATCCTGGCTCGACGACACGATCTTCTGGCGGATGATGGAACACAACCAGTGGGTGCATCCGTTCGGCGTGGACGGCTCGCGCCGCGACTACGCGCAATTGCCGAAGTCGCTGACGGGGCTCGCGGACGATCCGTATCGCAGTCTCGCGGGCGAACTGCGCACCGCCGGCGGCTATGCGAAGGACGCGACGCCGTTCAGCGAATTCCTGTGGGCCGATTACCTGCGCCAGCACGTGACGCTCGACCAGATCCGCAAGAACTTCTCGAAGGCGCTCGACGTCGCGCTAAGCCGCGCACACGACCAGGACGCGCGCTATCTGCCCGGGTGGTCGGGCGTGATCGCCGTGAAGCCCTGACACGGGCTCGTCGGCTTCTACGTCATGACAACAGCACCGACCCGACCGGATGCCGGCCCGCAGCATCCCGAGCATTTCGCTGCACTCGATGCGGCCCCGCCGCAGCCTGCGCGGCGCATTGGCCTCGATGCGCTGGCCGGCCTGTCGATCGCCGGGCTGCTGATTCCCGAGGCGGTCGCGTATGCCGGCCTCGCAAACCTGCCGCCGCAGGCCGGCCTCATCGCGCTGCTCTCGGGGCTCGTCATCTATGCGCTGACCGGCAGCAGCCGCTTCGCGATCGTGTCGTCGACGTCGTCGTCGGCAGCGGTGCTCGCGGCGACCGTGCTGGCCGAATCCGGAATGGCGCTGGCCGCGCAGCTCGCACTGGCCGCCGCGCTCGTTGCGATGACGGGCGTGCTGTTCATCCTCGCGGGCGCCGCGCGGCTCGGCGGCATGTCGGACTTCGTCGCGCGTCCGGTCCTGCGCGGCTTCACGTTCGGATTGGCGCTGACGATCGTCATCAAGCAGTTGCCAAAGATTCTCGCGATTTCCGTGCATCACGGCGACGCGCCGCATGTCGCACTCGAACTCGTCACCGGTGCGCCGCAGGCGAATCTCGCGAGCGTCGCGCTCGGCGCGACCGCGCTCGCGCTGCTGTTCGTGCTCGGACGGCGCTCGCGCGTCCCGGCGACACTTGTCGTGATCGTGCTGTCGATCGCGGCCAGCTATCTGCTCGACTGGCAGCACTACGGGATCGCGATCGTCGGACACATCGACTTCCGGCACCTTGACTTCGGGCTGCCGCAGCTCGATCGCAACGCCTGGATGCAGACGGTCGAGCTCGCGTTCGCGCTGATGCTGATCCTGTATGCGGAGTCGTACGGATCGATTCGCAACTTCGCGCTCAAGCACGGCGACAGCGTGTCGGCGAATCGCGACCTGGTCGCGCTCGGCTGCGCGAACCTCGTATCGGGGTTGCTGCACGGGATGCCGGTCGGAGCAGGCTACTCGGCGACGTCCGCGAACGAGGCGGCCGGCGCGCAATCGCGTTTCGCCGGCCTGTGGGCGGCCGGCGTAGTTGCGTTGATCGTGTGGCTGCTGCTGCCGCAGCTCGCGCGCACGCCTGAGCCGGTGCTCGCGGCGATCGTGATTTTCGCGGTCAGCCATTCGCTGCATCCGTCGGTGTTCCGGCCGTACTGGGCGTGGCATCGCGACCGGCTCGTGGTGATTGCCGCACTGCTTGCGGTGCTCGTGCTCGGCGTGTTGCACGGGCTGCTCGCAGCGATCGGCGTGAGTCTCTTGCTGACGCTGCGCAAGCTTTCGGAGCCGAACGTGAGCGTGCTGGGCCGGCTGCGCGACGGGCACGATTTCGTCGACGTCGCGAATCACGCCGATGCGAAGACGATCCCCGGCGTGCTCATTGTGCGGCCGGAGGCGCAGTTGTTCTTCGCGAACGCGGACCGGATGCTCAATCGCGTGCGCGGGCTGCTGAAAGCCGCGCCGGACACGCATACCGTGATGCTGAGCCTGGAGGAAACGCCGGACGTCGACGGTACGACGATCGAGTCGCTGCGCACGTTCGCGGCCGAATGCGCGGCGCGCGGACTGCAGTTCGCGATCGTGCGGCTCAAGGAGCACGCGCTGCATGCGCTGCGTCGTGCGGCAGACGCTACGCTGCGCGACGATGCAATGTCGGAACTGAGTGTCGACGAGAGCCTGCAATTGCTGCTGGCGCGCGGCAGCGCCGGAGCCGGCGACGCGCGCGGCGCGTGACGACGGGGCGCACATCCGCTGCCCGGGACGTCGAAGTGCGGCGCGTTGCGGTTCAGTGCCGCTCGGCGCCGCCTAGTAGGACACAGCCGTATCGGCCGGCTCGCCGCGTGCGCTACGGGCGATGACGTCCGCTACCTCGTCGGCAGTCGGTGCATACGCGCCCGCATGCGCACAGGCGACCGACGCGCACGCGGCCGCGTAGCGCAAATGATCGGCGTCCGTGGCGTCGGGATGCGCGAGCTGGCTCGCGAGCCAGCCGCCGATGCTGGCGTCGCCGCAGCCGACGGTGTCGGCGACTTCGGTTGCGAACGCCGGCTGGAACAAGGTGGTGTCGCGATGCAGCAGCTGCATGCCGGTCGCGCCGCGCGTGACCAGCACGGCCGCATCGGGCGCCCACTCGCGCAATTGCGCGAGCGCGGCCGCTTCGTCGAGTTCGGGAAACAGCCCGCGCAGATCTTCATCCGAGACCTTGATCCAGTCGGCGAGACCGGCGAGCCGGCGCAGCGTATGGCGATACGACGGCGCGGCCATCGGTGCGCGATAGTTCGGATCGAACGAGATTCGCTTGCCGGCCGCGCGCGCGGTCTGGGCGGCTTCGATCAGGCGCGACGCGAGCGGCTCGCGCACGACGCCGAGCGAACCTACATGCACGACTTCCGCCGCATCGAGCGCGCCGTTCGGCAGATCGGCCGGATCGAATGCGAGGTCGGCGCTGTTCTCGCCGATGAAGAAATACTCGGGCGGTTGTTTCGACACGACCATCGCGAGCAGCGGCGCGCGATCGACCTGACGGATGAAGCGCAGGTCGAGTCCGGCATCGGCGCTCCTGCGCATCAGTTCGTCGCCGAAGATGTCGCGGCTGACCGTGCCGGCGAAGGCAGTCGGCACACCAAGCCGTGCGCCGACGCGCGCGACGTTCCAGCACGAGCCGCCGGCGATGCTGCGCCAGTGCTGCGCGTCGTCGCGGATGAAGTCGGTCAGCGCTTCGCCGAATACGATCAGGCGGGGGAACGTCGTCGTCATGTCGAAACCTTGTGCCGCGCGTGTCGCGCGGCAGTGCAGCGGTTGAGATGAACGGCCGGGCAGGGCGGCCGGGCGCCGCGTGACGCGACGGGGCCCGGTGCGGCGCCGGCCGGGATCGCCGTATCGCGCGGCCGGACTCAGCGCGGGCTGCTCCAGCCCTTGTAGCTCTTCACGTTCTCGCGCGTGACGAGCGTCGGCTCGATCAGGATCATCGGATTGGCCGGTTTCTGCCCGTTCATGATTCCGTAGCCGACGTTGACGGCCTGCTGCGCCATCGCCCACGGATCCTGGCTCGACGACGCCTGCACGAGCGTGTTGGACTTCAGCGCCACCTCGATGTCGGGCGCGCCGTCGACCGACGTGATCACGATGTTCGGGCGATTCAGCTGTTTCGCCGCGAGATCGCTGCCGATCGCCTGCGGGTCGTTGATCGTGAACACGCCATCGAGCTTTGGAAAGCGCGTCAGATAACCTTGCATCGCGTTCATCCCGCCTTCGCGCGAGCCCTTGCCGTCCTGGTCGCTCGACAACAGCTTGATGCCCGGGTTCTTCGCAAGCACGGTCTTGCAACCGTTCACGCGGTCGATCACGGCCGACACCTGCGGGCCGTTCTCGATGATCACGTTGCCCTTGCCGTTGAGCTTCTTCGCGAGGTAATCGCATGCGAGTTCGCCGGCCTTCACGTTGTTGGTCTGCACGGTCGCGTTCGCGCCGGCGGCCGCGACGTCCACCGCGACGACCGTGATGCCGGCTGCCTGCGCCTTCTTCACCGCCGGTTCGATCGCCTTCGGATCGGTCGCGTTCAACAGGATCATGTCGACGTGCGCGGAGATGAAGTTGTCGATCTGCGTGAACTGCTTGTTCAGATCGTAGTCGGCCGACACCGCGGTGACTTTCGCATTCGGATTGAGCTGTTTCGCACGCGCTTCGGCGCCCTTGACGATCGTGACGAAGTACGGGTTGCCGAGCGAGCCGACCGTGACGCCGATCGATTTCAGCGGCTTGTCGGCGGCATGGGCGGCGGCGGCGCCGAATGCGAGTGCGCAGGCGACGGCGGTCAGGGCGGCTTTGTTCTTCAACATGTCGTTGTGTCTCCGGATGGTCCGTTGGCGGATGGGCGCAGGAGGACCTGACTGCGCCTCGATGGTTGAACGTCGGGCGGTACGGCGCAAGTCCGCGTCAGGTACGGGCCGAGTCGCGCTGCCGGTAGCGGTCGAGCGCGACCGCGCCGATGATTACGAGCCCCTTGATGATGTATTGCCAGATGTCGGATACGCCGAGCAGCACGAGGCCGTTGGTCAGCACCGCGATGATCAGCGCGCCGATCAGCGTGCCGACGATCGAGCCGACACCGCCGACGAAGCTCGTGCCGCCGAGAATCACCGCGGCGATCGCGTCGAGTTCGTACGACTGGCCGAGCTGCAGCCCGTTGGCCGCATAGAGGCGCGCGGCCGACATCACCGCGCCGAGGCCGGCAAGCAGGCCGGATGCCGCATAGACGAACAGCTGAATCGCACGCACGTTGATGCCGGACAGCCGCGCGGCCTCCGGGTTGCCGCCGACCGAATAGATGCGCATCCCTAGCACCGTGCGGCGCAGGATGAACCACGACAGCGCGATCACCGCGACCGCGATGATGACGAGCCACGGCACGCCGAGCACCGAGCCGTTGCCGATGAACGCGAACGGCAGTTGAGGGTTGAAGACGGTGGTGTCGTTGCCGATCAGGCGGGCGACGCCGCGCACGGCGGTCATCGCGCCGAGCGTCACGATGAACGGCGGCAGGCGCAGGAACGAGATCAGGCCGCCGTTGATCGCGCCGAACACGAGACCGACGGCGAGCGCGATCGGCACGCCGAGCCAGCCCCAGCCGGGGATGGTCGATGCGATCAGCGCGGCGACGGCCGATGCGGCGAGCACCGAGCCGACCGACAGGTCGATGCCGCCCGTCAGGATCACGAACGTCATGCCCGCAGCCAGCACGATGTTGATCGATGCCTGCTGCGTGACGATCGACAGATTCTGCAGCGTGAAGAAGCCGTCGGTCAGAAAGCCGAAGCCGATGCAGAGGACCAGCAGCACCGGCAGCATGCCGGCGGTGCGCATCAGCGACTGCATGCGCGCGCGATGATCGGCGCCGCGCATCAGCGGCGTGCGGTTGGCGACCGGATGGGCCGTCGCGGAAGCGAGGTTCCGCTGCTTGGTCGGGTTGATCATTTCGGTACCTTGAATGAAGAGGGAAAGGAAGGGGCCGTGGTCAGTGCGCGTCGGCGAGTTCGGCCTGTGAGCCGGTCGCGAGCGCGATGATCGCTTCCTGCGTAATCGGGGTATGCGTGTGGCCGCCGAGTTCGCCCGCGATCTCGCCTTCGCGCATCACGAGCACGCGGTCGGCGACGCCGATGATCTCCGGCAATTCGCTGGAGATCACGATCACGCCGACGCCCGCGCGGGCCAGTTCGTTGATGATCCGGTAGATCTCGGATTTCGCGCCGATATCGACGCCGCGTGTCGGTTCATCGAGGATCAGCACGCGCGGCTTCGTTTCGAGCAGGCGCGACAGCAGCACTTTCTGCTGGTTGCCGCCCGACAGCGCACCGACGTTTACGTTCGCGTTCGGCACGCGAATCGACAGCGATGCGATCGCGTCGCGCGCGCGTTCGGCGCCGCGAGCGAGATCGAGCGCACCGAGCCGTGCGTCGCGATTGCACACGGAGATGTTGATGTTGTCGCGCACGCTCATGTCGAGGAACAGGCCCTGGCGCTTGCGATCTTCCGTCAGGTAGACGAGGCCCGCGTCGATTGCGTCGCGCGGCGAGTGCGCGCCGAACGTGCGGTCGCCGAGCTTCACGTCGCCGCGCGTGCGCGGCTCCGCGCCGAAAATCAGCCGCGCGAGCTCGGTGCGGCCCGCGCCGACGAGTCCGGCGATGCCGAGCACTTCGCCGGCATGCAGGTCGAGGCTGCAGCCGCGCACGCGGTCGCCGTCGGCGATGTCGCGCACCGACAGCAGCAGATGGCCGGGGTCGTAAGGCGCGTGTTCCTTCTTGTAGAAGCCGGAGATGTCGCGGCCGACCATCATCGCGACGAGCCGCTCGGCCGACAGCGTTGCGCGTTCGAGCGTGCCGACGTATGACCCGTCGCGCAGCACCGACACGCGGTCGGACAGTTCGTAGATCTCCGCCATCCGGTGGCTGATGTAGATGATCGCGAGGCCTTCCTCGCGCAGCTGGCGGATCAGGCCGAACAGGTGCTCGGTTTCGCGCGACGACAGCGGCGTCGTCGGTTCGTCCATCACGAGGATGCGTGCGCGGGTATGCACGGCGCGCGCGATCTCGACGAGTTGCTGTTCGGCGATCGACAGCGTGCCGACAAGTGTGTCGGGCCCGAACGGCGCGCCGAGACGCGCGAGCACGTCCTGGCAGCCGCGCGCCATTGCCGCGCGGTCGATGGTGCCCCAGCGCCGGTTGCCGCGCCGCAGTTCGCGGCCGACGTAGATGTTTTCGGCGACGGTCAGGTTTGGCGCCAGGCACAGTTCCTGGTAGATCACGGCGACCCCGGCATCGCGTGCGGCGAGCGGGCCGTCGACGTCGATGCGCGCGCCGTCGATCAGGATTTCGCCGCCGGCGTCAGCCTGGTACGCACCCGACAGGATCTTCATCAGCGTCGACTTGCCGGCGCCGTTTTCGCCCATCAGCGAATGGATCTCGCCCGGATAGACGGTCAGGCTGACGTTGTCGAGCGCGCGCACGGCCGGGAACGTCTTGCTGATCCCGCGCATCTCGAGCAGCGGGCGGGGCGACTCAGAACGCGACATGGTGGACCTCCTGCAAATCGGTGCGGGCGCCCTTGAGGATGCCGGCCCGCGGGGAGAAATTGAAATACATGGGCAGCGTCGCGGCGCCGATTGCGCCGGCGTCGGCGCCGAACGTGCCGCGCACGAGCGTCGGTGTGCCGCGTGCTTCCGGTGCGGTCGCGACCAGCGCCGCGCGCAGGCGCGTCGTGACCGCATCGAGGAGGCCGGCATCGGTATCGGCGTCGAGCACGACCACCGGCGCATCGACGACGCACAACACCGCACGCAATGCCGGCGCGAGCGCGTCGACGCAGTCGTCGATCCATTCGTCGACTGCCGGCAGGCCGCGGGCGATGCAGGTCTCGAGATCGGCGCGGTTCTCGACTGTCTCGCCGTGATGGCGCAGGTGACGCACGAGCGCATGCAGCGACGCGCGGGCGAGCAGGATGTCCCACGGGCCGCGCGGCGGCGGCGCGGACGCCAGCCGGCTCGGCGGCACGGGAATCACGGCGATGTCGCCGGCATTGCCGGTCACGCCGCGCAGGCAGTCGCCGTCGATTGCGATGCCGCCACCGATCGCCGGGCCGATGAACAGGTACAAGAAGTCATCGCACTGCCGGCCGTAACCGTAGAACAGTTCGGCGATCGCGGCCGCGTTGCCGTCGTTTTCACCGAACACCGGCAGCGACACCGTGCGGCCGAGGTCGCTCGCGAAGTCGACGTCCTCCCACGCACGGAACGTGTCGGGCGCGAGGCCGAGCTCGCGCATCCATGCGCCGAGGTTGTACGGCTGCGCGACGCCGACGCCCGTCAAGCGCGCTCGCTCGTGCGCCGGAAGCAGATCCTGCATCGCGTCGATGTCGCGCCGGACGATGTCGAGCACATCGGCGGGCGAAGGGAGCAGCGTGTCGTGCGAGCGGCGGCCGAGCACGTCGCCCGCGAAATTGACAAGCGCCGTTTCGATGCGCATCCGGTCGAGATGGACGCCGATGCCGAATGCGCCACGCGGATCGAGGCGGATCAGCGACGCCGGCTGGCCGCGCTGGCCTTCGGTACGCCCGGCGAATTCGATGAGCTTCGCGTCGGCGAGCGACGCGATGATGCTGCCGACTGCCGTGCCCGTCATGTTCGCGAGCCGGGCGAGATCGGCCTTCGACGCGCTGCCCGCGCGGCGCAGCGTTTTCAGCAGCAGGCGCTCGTTGTAACGGCGCACGTTGGCCGAGTTGCTGCCCTGGCCGATGTGCGGGCTTCGCATGGCGTCTCCTTCCATGGTGCGCCATATGGCGGCGCATTAAATAAATCACGTTGATTTATTTAACCGTGTGAGCGACGGCGTGTCAGCCTAGGGAAATCCCGGTGGCGCGGCGAGAGCGAGGATGGCGGCGTGCCGGACGGGCAGCGGGTGCGGGTTCCGGGCCCGAATGACGAGCAGCCGTGGGAGCGCGGCCGGGGCGGCGAGGCCGGTCGGTTCGTGTGGGGAGAGCGTCGCGCAGCGTCGGTGGCGCGATGCGGGGCTGGAAATGAAAAAAGGCCGGCTAAGAAGCCGGCCTTTTTAAAAACAGATGGTGCCCAGGAGAGGACTCGAACCTCCACGGTGTTGCCACCGCTAGGACCTGAACCTAGTGCGTCTACCAATTCCGCCACCTGGGCACGTTTCGCTTGCTGCGATGCGAAGACCGCTATTTTAGCGCGTCTAAAGGTTGTGTCAATACAATTCGACGTCTTGGGGCGCAAATATTTTGCGGCTTGTTTGCTCGGCGTGAGGAGGTGCGACGAGGGAGGCAGGTGTTCGCCGAACGGAGCGGGTGGTGTCGCGTGGGTGCGCGCGCGATTGGGCGCCGGAAAATGAAAAAAGGCCGGCTAAAAAGCCGACCTTTTTAAAAACAGATGGTGCCCAGGAGAGGACTCGGTCACGCAAGCGCGACCCCGGCTGCGCTTGCAAGCGCAGCCCTTCGAGTCCTCGCGCAAAGCGCGCAGGCGCTTTGCTTCCTGGGCTCGAAATGAAAAAAGGCCGGCTAAAAAGCCGACCTTTTTAAAAACAGATGGTGCCCAGGAGAGGACTCGAACCTCCACGGTGTTGCCACCGCTAGGACCTGAACCTAGTGCGTCTACCAATTCCGCCACCTGGGCACGTTTTGCAGTACCTGCTTGCTGCAAAGAAGCGAAATTATAGCGTGACTGGAGACGCTGTCAACACAATTCGATCGATGGCGATAAAAATATCGGATGCTGCGTATCGAGCCCTCATGCGCCAAGCGGCTCTGCCCGTTTGGCCGTGAAATTCCATCGCAGCGCATCGCTTGTGTCGACGCGGGCGGGCAGCAAGCCGGCCGCGAGAAACGTATCGGCGATCTTCTGCTGTTCGCCGAAGTTCTGCGCGGCAACCGCGCGGACCACATAGCTGCGGCGCGCATTCGCACGCTCGATCGTGCGGGCATCCAGTCCCCAGATCGGCGCCAGCGTATTGGCGGCTTCCTGCTGATGATCGTGCAGCCACGCACCGGCCTGCGACAACCGATCGAATACGATCTGGATGGCGTCGGGACGCGCGGCCGCAAAACTGCTCGACGCGAGGTAATAGCGCTGGTACGACGCGAGACCGTCGCCGTCGGCCAGAATCCGCACATCGGGATTCGCTTCGACCGAAGCGACGTACGGATCCCACGTGATCCACGCATCGACGCTGCCGCGCTCGAATGCCGCGCGACCGTCCGCCGGTGTCAAGTAGTGGACCGCTGTGTCGCGCACCGCGAGGTTCGCGCGTGCGAGCGCGGCAAGCAGCAGGTAGTGGCTGCCGGCGGCCTTCGTGACCGCGATTCGCTTGCCTTTGAGATCGGCAAGCGTGCGGATGCTGCTGTCCTGCTTCACGACGATGGCCTGCGCCTTCGGCGACGGCGCTTCCTGCGCGACATATACGAACCGGGCGTGCGCGGCCTGCGCGAATACCGGCACCGTGTCGGCCACGTCCGCGCTGAAATCGACCGCGCCGATGTTGAGTGCTTCGGTCAGCGGCAGGCCGCTCGCGAATTCATGCCACGATACGCGCAGGCCGAGCGGCGCGAGCGACTGCTCCAGCGTGCCGCGCGACTTGAGTAGCGTAATGAGCGTCGACGATTTCTGGTATCCGATGCGTAACGTCGTGGCTGCTTTCTCCGCGTGCGCTCGCATGCCGATGGCGCTCAGGCCGGCGGCCAGCATCGCGCGAGTGAATGCGCGGCGGTTCATCAACGTCATGGATGTTCTTCCTCGTTGGGTTCATTGAAAGCGACGCGGCTAACGTACCAACGGGGGTGGCAATCGATAAGCGATTAATTCTGCTATCGATCGGAGCGGTGGGCATAAGACGCGGCACGCATGACTCATGCAGTGCCGAAAATGAAAAAAGGCCGGCTAAGAGGCCGACCTTTTTAAAACAGATGGTGCCCAGGAGAGGACTCGGTCACGCAAGCGCGACCCCGGCTGCGCTTGCAAGCGCAGCCTTTCGAGTCGTCGCGCAAAGCGCGCAGGCGCTTTGCTTCCTGGGCTCGAAATGAAAAAAGGCCGGCTAAGAAGCCGACCTTTTTAAAAACAGATGGTGCCCAGGAGAGGACTCGAACCTCCACGGTGTTGCCACCGCTAGGACCTGAACCTAGTGCGTCTACCAATTCCGCCACCTGGGCACGTTTTGCAGTAGCTGCTTCCTGCAAAGAAATGAAATTATAGCGCCCCAATTATTCGTGTCAACACTTTTTTGCGATATGCCGCAAACCCGACGCAGCCGCGCGTGCCCGCGGCGTTCGCGTCATTTTGCTGCGCAAGGCGGGTGATAGAATGGTCCGCCGCCGTCACTATAGAACTGTCTGACGGACACTTCTATGTTGATGCCGTGCACCATCAGTCAACGCAACGAGAACAATCATCGACAAACCCTTGAGCAAATATCCGTACCCCATTCCGAGCCGTGAAGAAATTCTCGGCGTGCTGCGTACGAGCGACGCGCCGCTGGCCGCCAACGACATCGCCGAGGCGCTGTCGATCAAACGCCAGGAGCGCGAAGGGTTCTTCCGGCGTGTCGCCGCGATGGAACGCGACGGACAGATCCGCCTCGACAAGCGCGGCCACTACCAGCTTACCCACCCGTCGAATTTCGTTGCCGGTCGCGTGCAGGGCCATCGCGACGGCTACGGGTTCGTGATCCGCGATGACGGTCAGGACGACCTGTTCTTGCCGAACGGCGAAATGCAGAAGGTGATGCACAACGATCGCGTGCTCGCGCGGATCGTCGGCTACGATCGCCGCGGCCGGCCCGAAGGCCATGTCGTCGAAGTCACCGAGCGCGCGAACAAGCGCGTGATCGGCCGTCTGCTCAATGAGAACGGCGCGCTGATCGTCGCCCCTGAAGACAAGCGCATCGGCCACGACATCCTGATCACGCAGAACGTGAAGAAGGCGAAGGTCGGGCAGGTCGTCGTCGTCGAACTGACCGACTTCCCGAGCCGCCATTCGCAACCGCTCGGCCGCGTCGTCGAAGTGCTCGGCGACATCGACGATCCGGGCATGGAAATCGAGATCGCGGTGCGCAAGTACGGCGTGCCGCACGAATTCAGTCAGCCGGCGCTCGACGAGGCCGCCGCGCTGCCGGACAAGGTGCGCCCGGCGGATCTGCGCTTCCGCGTGGACCTCCGCGACGTGCCGCTCGTGACGATCGACGGCGAGGATGCGCGTGACTTCGACGATGCCGTCTATTGCGAGCCGACCAAGGTCGGTCGCGGCGACGGCTTCCGCCTGATCGTCGCGATCGCAGACGTGTCGCACTACGTGCAACCGGGCAGCGGCCTCGATGCCGACGCGCTCGAGCGCAGCACGTCGGTGTATTTCCCGCGCCGCGTGATCCCGATGTTGCCTGAGAAGCTGTCCAACGGGCTGTGCTCGCTGAACCCGCAGGTCGACCGTTGCGTGCTCGCGTGTGACATGGTGATTACCGCACGCGGCGAGATCAAGGCGTACCAGTTCTATCCCGCGGTGATCCATTCGGCCGCGCGTCTGACGTACACCGAAGTCGCCGCCGTGCTGTCGAACACCAAGGGGCCGGAGGCCGCGCGCCGCGCCGAGCTGCTGCCGCACTTGCAGGACCTGTACGGCGTCTACAAGGCGCTGTTCGCCGCGCGCCAGAAGCGCGGCGCGATCGACTTCGACACGACCGAGACCTACATCGTCTGCAACTCGCAGGGCAAGATCGAGCAGATCGTCCCGCGCCAGCGCAACGACGCGCACAAGCTGATCGAGGAATGCATGCTGGCGGCGAACGTCTGCGCGGCCGACTTCCTGAAGCGTCACAAGCACCCGGGCCTGTATCGCGTGCACGCCGGTCCGACGCCGGAGAAGCTCGAGAACCTGCGTGCGTTCCTGCGCGGCATGGGCCTGTCGCTTGGCGGCGGCGACAAGCCGCACGCGAGCGACTACGCGGCGCTGATGGCGCAAATCCGCGACCGTCCCGACGCGCAAATGCTGCAGCCGATGCTGCTGCGCTCGATGCAGCAGGCTGTCTACAGCCCGGACAACATCGGCCACTTCGGTCTCGCGTACGAGGCGTACGCGCACTTCACGAGCCCGATCCGCCGCTATCCCGACCTGCTCACGCATCGCGCGATCTACGCGATCCTGTCGGGCAAGAAGTACACGCCGAAGGCGCCGGACGGCTTCGAGCTGAACACCGCGCTGTCGCCGCGCGCCCGCGCGATGCAGCAGGCCGACGACGAAACGCGCGGCCGTTCGCGTTCGAACACCGCGATCTGGGAAGAACTCGGCCTGCATTGCTCGGCGAACGAGCGGCGTGCCGACGAAGCGTCGCGCGACGTCGAGGCGTGGCTCAAGTGCTACTTCATGCGCGACAAGCTCGGCGAGGAGTACGGCGGGATGGTGAACGGCGTCACGTCGTTCGGGATCTTCGTGCAGCTCGATACGCTGTTCATCGAAGGGCTCGTGCACGTGACGGAACTCGGCTCCGACTACTTCCAGTACGACGAGATCAAGAACGAGCTGCGCGGCGAACGCACGGGCATCCGCTATCGTCTGTCCGATCGTGTGCGCGTGCAGGTAAGCCGCGTCGATCTCGACGCACGCAAGATCGACTTCCGGCTCGTGCGCGACACGCCGGTGAAGGCGCCGCGCCCCGCGCCGGCGCCGGCTGTTGCCGGTAACGGCACGGGCAGCGAGCGCGGCGGCCCGCGCGTGCGCTCGCTGCCGCCGGCGGACGAAGCCGCGCCGCGCCGCAAGAAAGCGGCCAGCGCGCCGACCGCCGCGGTGAAGGAAGCGCGTGCCGCACGCGCGGCAAAGAAAAAGGGCGGTGCGGCGGCCAAGACCGCCGCGAAGAAGGCGCACGCCCGCAAGAAGTATTGAGCGTATGGGCGGCGCATGCGCACGCCCGTTGCAGTATCGACAGCCGCCGCGTTCTACCGGTCACCGCCGGCAACGCGGCGCTTTCCTTTTCCATGGATCGCGGCCGCGCGCATCGCGCGGCCGCACGTTTGATCGAAGGTTGTTCCAGTCATGTCACGTCTGAAGGTTCTTTACGGTTTTCATGCGGTGACCGCACGTTTGCGGCACGACGCGTCGACGGTCGCGGAGGTGCTGTACGACCAGACGCGCCGCGACCGCCGCATGCAGGAGTTCCTGCACGCCGCGAAGGAAGCGGGCGTGCGGCTGATCGCGGCCGACGAAACGCGCCTGTGGGGCCTCGCGCACACCGAGCGCCACCAGGGCGTCGTCGCGCGTGTCGAGGATGTCCCGCTCGCTCAGAATCTGTCGGAACTGCTCGACGGCATCCAGGGTCCGGCGCTGCTGCTGGTGCTCGACGGCGTCACCGATCCGCACAATCTCGGCGCGTGCCTGCGAGTCGCCGATGCGGCCGGCGCGCATGCGGTGATCGCCCCGCGCGACCGCGCGGTGGGCCTGAACGCAACCGCGGCGAAGGTTGCGAGCGGCGCGGCCGACACGGTGCCGTACATTACTGTCACGAACCTTGCCCGCGCGCTGCGCGAACTGAAGGACGCTGGCGTGTGGATCATCGGCACGTCGGACGAGGCGTCGGGGACGCTATACGACACGAAGCTCGACGGCCCGGTCGCCATCGTGATGGGCGCAGAAGGCGAGGGCATGCGCCGGCTCACGCGCGACACGTGCGACGACGTGATGAGCATCCCGATGGCCGGCAGCGTCGAAAGCCTGAACGTGTCGGTCGCGAGCGGCGTATGCCTGTACGAAGCGGTGCGCCAGCGGCGCGCGAAGGGCTGACAGGCCGGGCGCTACGCAGGCCTGCAGGTGCGGCTGCACGCGGCGCGTGCGCCGCAACGACCGAACGACGCGTGCCGCGATCGCGCGCGGCCCGCGGCTCATCCAGCGCGCGAACCATGACCCTGTTTCGCCTCGGCGCAGCGTGCGCCGTCCTCGGCCTGCTGGCCGCCTGTACGTCGCCGTCGCTCGTCGGGCGCGGCGCCTACTACGCCGATACGAGCCTGCATGCGCGCGGTGCGGATTCGCGGGTCCGCTTCCTCGTGATGCACTACACCGAAAGCGACGAAGCGAATTCGCTGCGCACGCTGACCGGCGACTCGGTCAGCGTGCATTACGTCGTGCCGCCGCAACCGCGCATCGAACACGGGATGCCGGTCGTCTACCAGCTCGTTCCCGAATCGGAGCGTGCGTGGCATGCGGGCATCAGCGAATGGCAGGGCACGACGGAACTCAATGCGGCGTCGATCGGCATCGAGAATGTGAACCGCGGCCCGCTCGATGCGCAAAACCTTACGTGGCAGCCGTATCCGCCCGCCCAGGTCGATGCGCTGATCCGGCTGTCGAAGGACATCGTCGCGCGCTATCGCATTCCGCCGACGCGCGTGGTCGGCCACAGCGACATCGCGCCGCAACGAAAGATCGATCCCGGTCCGCTGTTCCCGTGGCATGCGCTCGCGCAGGCGGGCGTGGGCGCGTGGCCGGACGACGCGACCGTGACCGCGCGGCTCGCCGGCCGCGATCCGCGCGCGCTCGTCGACGTACGCGGGTTGCAGCAGAAGCTCGCGCGTTACGGCTACGACGTACCGATCGATGGCGTGCTCGACACGCGGACACGGCGTGTGTTCGCCGCGTTCCAGATGCATTTCCGGCCGTCCGACTATGCCGGCAATCCGGACGCCGAGACCGACGCGATCGCGCAGGCGCTACTCGACAAGTACTTCCCCGAAACGCCGGCAGCTGGCACGGCATCCGCCGTCGGCGCGCCGTAACCGCCGCGGCGATCGCTGCCGGCAGCGCCGCCTAAAAAGACCGGGCCGTCTTCCGAGTCCGGTAAACTGGCGGTTTTCCGCAATCCTGCTGTATTCCCACCTCTCATGACTCAAGACGAACTCAAACGCCTGGTCGGCCAGGCGGCCGCCGATTATGTGATCCAGAACGTGCCGGAAGGCGCGGTAATCGGCGTCGGCACAGGCTCGACCGCCAACTGCTTCATCGACGCGCTCGCCGCCGTCAAGTCGCGCTATCGCGGCGCAGTGTCGAGCTCGGTCGCGACAACCGAGCGCCTGAAATCGCACGGCATCAAGGTGTTCGATCTGAACGAGGTCGACTCGCTGCAGGTGTATGTCGACGGCGCGGACGAGATCGACGCGAGCGGCGCGATGATCAAGGGCGGCGGCGGTGCGTTGACGCGCGAGAAGATCGTCGCGTCGGTGGCCGACACGTTCGTCTGCATCGCGGACGGCAGCAAGCGCGTGCCCGTGCTCGGCGCGTTCCCGTTGCCGATCGAGGTCGTCCCGATGGCGCGTACGGCGATCGGTCGACGCGTGGCGGCGCTCGGCGGCGTGCCGGTGCTTCGCGTGACGAAGGACGGCGCGCCCTACATCACCGACAACGGCAACGAGATCATCGACGTGAAGGGGCTGCAGATTACCGATCCGCGCAGTTTCGAGGCGCAGGTGAATGCGTGGCCGGGCGTCGTGACGGTTGGCCTGTTCGCCGAGCGCGGCGCGAATCTGTGCCTGCTCGGCACCGCAAACGGCGTCGAGACGATCGTTTATCCCGGTTAATCAAAACTGAATGAGAAGCAGTCCGTAATGGCGTCAGGATGCCGTAATGGACTGCATGTTTAAATTTTGTCGAAATCCCGGCCCGGCAAGCGCAGCGCGCTTCCCGGGCTTTTTTTGAAGTCGTATAAATCACCCCGTTTAAAAGAGGGATAACCCTGTCAGGTGTTTACCAGATAGCGAAATATCCCCGAACTCATCAACTTATAGATCATAAGAACAGTCGTAACCAGGGCCGGCGGAACTGCGGAGCAGTTGTTCGCAAATCGACGCACGGGGAGGTGTCATGGAGCAGGGCAAAGACCGGTCACTGGTCGCCAAAGTGATGGATGGGCTTGTTACGGGTATCGTCGAGGACAAGTACGGCGGCATTCTGCCGCCGCAGGACGTGCTGTCGAAAGAGTTCGACGTGAGCCGCACCGTGATGCGTGAAGCATTGTCGATGTTGCTTGCGCGCGACATGCTCGACGTGCGTCCGAAAGTCGGGACGCGCGTTCGGCCGATGCGCGACTGGCGCATGATCGATGAGGACGTCGTGAGCTGGCGGTTTCGTGCGAAACCCGATCCGCAATTCATGCGCGACGTCATCGAATTCCGGATGCTGATCGAACCGCGTGCGACCGCGCAGGCGGCGGTTCGTGCGACGGCCGTCGACATCGCCGGTATTCGCGAGGCGTTCGATGCGTTCAAGGTGTTGCAACCGGGCGACCCCGGCTACGACACGGCCGACGAACTGTTGCACACGCGTATCGTGCAGGCGAGCGGCAACCAGTTTTTCCAGCAGATGGCGGCGATCGTGCGCGGTGCGGTCCGGCTCGTGAATCCGCGCGTCGTGCAGAAGGAAGGCGCGCACGAAACCGCCGTCAATGCACACGCGCGCGTCGTCGACGCGATCGAGCGGCGCGATCCGCGCGAGGCCGAAGCGGCGTCGCTCGCGCTGATCGATTTCAGTGCGGACGAGATCTCGCGCGATTTCTCCGTCGACGTACCCGTGCGCGCCTGAATCCGAATGCGTCGTTGATTCACAAGCCGGCGAGCCGTTTATCATGACGGCCGGCCGGCAGCGTGCCGGCCACCGTCATACGACCGACACGGAAGATCCGGATGAACGACTTCGACAACCGTCCGGTGCGCTTCGGCATCGTCGGCGCAGGCAGCATCGCACGGCGTTTCGCGCAGAGCCTCGCGCACGTGCCGGGTGCCGTGCTGGCCGGCGTGTGGGCACGCCGCGCGGACGCGGCCACCGCATTCTGCGCCGCGTGCGGCGGCACGCCCGCCGCGACGCTCGACGCACTGCTCGCGACCGATATCGACGCAGTCTATATTGCGACGCTCCACGACAGTCATGCGCACTACGCGCAGGCCGCGCTGGCCGCCGGCAAGGCCGTGCTGTGCGAAAAACCCGCGACGCTCAACGCGACGCAACTCGACGCGGTGCTGAACGCGGCGCGCGCGTCCGGCCGGCTGTTCATGGAGGCGATGAAGCCGCCGTTCTTTCCGCTGTACCGTCAACTGCGCGCGCATCTCGATGACGATCCGATCGGCGAGATCCGGCTCGTGCGCGCGGGTTGTGCGTCATCGTCGGTGCCCGACGACCATTCGGTGTATCGGCTCGACCGCGCCGGCGGCGCGCTGCTGGACATCGGGATCTACGAAGCGTTTCTCGCGGTCGACTGGCTCGGCGCCGCGCTCGACGTGCAGACGCTCGGTCGTGTCGGCGCGACGGGTGTCGACGTATTCGCCAGCCTGAACAGCCGTCACGCGAATGGCGGCATCGCACAGCTCTTTTGCGGGCTTGACGTGATGGGACGCGGCGACGCGCTGATCGCCGCAGCGGGCGGTCACGTGACGATTCACGAGAAGTGGTGGAACCCGGCACGCGCGACGATCCGCTATGCGGACGGGCGCACCGTCGAACTCGATGTGCCGGCCGAAGGCGGCGGCCTCAACTACGAGACCGCGCATTTCTGCGACCTGCTGCGCGCGGGCGAACGCGAGAGTCCGATCATGACGCACGATCATTCACGACGGATGATCGCGATGACCGATGCGGCGCGCGCGGCGCTCGGCGTACGTTACTCGGGAGAGTAAGCGCGGAAACGAAGGCGGCGGCCGGGCGCGCCGCGGCCCGGCCACGGATGCAACCGCGTGCTCAATGACGCGCCGGCAGCGACAGGCGCTTTTCGTACCAGCGCTGGATCCATTCGAGGATCTGGCACAGCACCCAGTAAATGGCCGCGGCGGCAAGGTACAGCGGCAGCGGCTGGTAGGTCGCCGCGATCACTTCCTGCGCGCTGCGCAGCAGCTCGGTCACGGTGATCACCGAGACGAGCGACGTGTCCTTGATCAGGCTGATCAGGCTGTTCGACAGGCTCGGCACCGCGATGCGCAATGCCTGCGGGCCGATCACGTAGCGCAGCGTCTGCGACCACGACAGCCCGAGGCTGTAGGCGGCCAGCCATTGGCCGCGCGCGATCCCGTTGATCGCGCCGCGCATGCTTTCGGACATGTATGCGGCGACGTTCGCCGACAGCGCGATCACGCCGGCCGGCGTCGGATCGAGCGAGATGCCGAGGCTCGGCAGCCCGTAATAGATGACGAAGATCTGCACGAGCAGCGGCGTGCCGCGCATCAGGCTCACGTACGCGCGCGCGAGCCACGCGAGCGCGTTGACCCAGATGCGTTCGAAACCCTCGAGCGTCTCGCCTTGCCGGATGCCCATCATCGCGAGCACGACGGCGCCGAGCAGGCCGAACACCATCGACAGCACGGCGAACTTGACGGTCAGTACGGCACCCTGGGCGAGCACCGGCAGCGATTGGACGAGCAGGGACGTTGTCGACATGGAATACGGATCGAATGCGTGCGCGAAAGCGCAATCATAAACCGGACCGATAAAACAAAGGGCGGCATCGTTGCAGATGCCGCCCTTTCCGGCCCGCCGTCGGGCGGGAAACAGAGGGGTGCTTACTTGATCGGCTTCGTCACGTCGATACCGAACCACTTGTCCGAAATCTTCGTGAACGTGCCGTCGGCCTCGAGTTGCGTCATCGCGTCGTCGATTGCCTTCTGGAACTTCGGATTGCCCTTCTTGAACGGGATGCCCGACGGATTCGCCGAGCCGACATTCGCGCCCGGACGCAGCGGCAGCTGCGAGTTCTTCGTCAGGTACGCGAGCATCAGGCGGTCGTTCAGCGCTGCGTCGAGACGGCCGGCCGCGAGGTCGCGCAGGTACTCGGGCGCGCCCGGGTACGTCTTTACGTCGATGCCGGGCACCGACTTCGCCATGTCCATGTAGTTCGTGCCGAGCGCGACGCCAAGCTTCTTGCCTTTCAGGTCTTCCAGCGACTTGAACTCGCGCGTGTCGTCCTTGCGCTGGATCAGCTGCGCCGACGAGTACGTGTACGCCGGCGAGAAGTCGAGCGTTTCCTTGCGCTTGTCGGTGATGCCGACCTGGTTGACGATCACGTCGAACTTGCCAGCCTGCAGCCCGGCGATGATCCCGCTCCATTCGGTCGTGACGAATTCGGGCTTCACACCGAGCTTCGCGGCGACGGCCTTGGCGATGTCGACGTCGAAGCCGACCAGTTCACCTTGCGGGTTCTTCGAGTTGAACGGCGGGAACGTGCCTTCGAGGCCGATGCGCAGCGTGCCGCGTTGCTTCACCTGGTCGAGCAGGTCGGCCGCATGCGCGGTGGCGGCGGCGAACGACGTGCCGATCAGGCCGGCGACGAGCAACTTCTTCAGCAGCGAGATTTTCATCGTGTGGATTTCCTTGCGCGAGTGGCGCGCTTGATTCTGAATGTGGCGCCGATCATAGCAAAATCGCAATCGACCACTAAATATCGTTTGTTTATGACTATATTACGCGGCGCGATCGCGTGCGATGGCCTTCACGCATTCGGCGACGAGTGCCGGCCCGCGATAGATGAAGCCCGTGTACAGCTGGACGAGCGATGCGCCGGCCGCGAGCTTCGCGCGCGCGTCCTCGCCCGAGAAAATACCGCCGACGCCGATGATCGGCACCGCGCTGCCCACTTCCGCGTGCAGCTTGCGGATCACTTCGTTCGACGCGTCGAACACCGGGCGGCCGGACAGGCCGCCGGCTTCGTCCGCATGGGGCAGCCCCTGCACGGCCGCTCGCGACAGCGTCGTGTTGGTGGCGATGACCGCTTCGATCTTGTGGCGCAGCAGCGTGTCGCCGATCTCCTTCACCTGTTCGTCGTCGAGATCCGGCGCGATCTTCAGCGCGAGCGGCACGAGCTTGCCGTGCAGGTCGGCGAGGCGCTGCTGCTTGTCCTTCAGCGCGGCAAGGAGTGCGTCGAGTTCGCCCGCGCCCTGCAGCTGCCGCAGATTTTTCGTGTTCGGCGACGAAATATTGATCGTCACGTAGCTCGCGAACGGGTACACGCGCTCAAGGCAGTAGAGGTAATCTTCCGCCGCGCGCTCGATCGGCGTGTCGGCGTTCTTGCCGATGTTCAGGCCGAGGATGCCGCGATAGCGGGCTGCCTGCACGTTCTTCACGAACTGGTCTACGCCGTGGTTGTTGAAGCCCATCCGGTTGATCAGTGCGTCGGCCTGCGGCAGGCGGAACATCCGCGGGCGCGGGTTGCCCGGCTGCGCGCGCGGCGTGACCGTGCCGACCTCGATGAAGCCGAAGCCGAGCGCCGCGAGGCCGTCGATCGCGGCGCCGTCCTTGTCGAGACCGGCGGCAAGGCCGACCGGATTGCGGAACGTGAGCCCCATCACGGTGCGCGGCGCGTCGGGCACGCGGGCCGACAGCGCACAGGCGAGGCCGGTGCGGCCGGCCGCGCCGAGCGCGCGCAGCGTGAGGTGGTGAGCGTCTTCCGCATCCATCTTGAACAGGGATGCGCGGGCCAGCGGATAGAGGGAACTGAACACGGGAATTGGGCGGACAGCCGGAATGATGACAACCCGCTATTTTACCGGGAGTTGCACGGCAAAGGCGCGGTTCGGTTCGTAGCGCGCGGCTGCACCGCGCGCCGTACTGCGCCGCGCCGTGCGTTGTCGCCGTGCGGTCGCACCCGTGGCGTGCGCGTCAACCGGACCCGGAATGCCCGCCCGGCAGCGGCGCGCGCGCGAGTGCGGCATCGACCGGCGGCAGGTCGATGCGATCCGGATCGAGTATTTTCCAGCGCCCGTCGAGCAGCCCTTCGAGCGGATGGAAGTTCGCCTTGTACGCCATTTTCGGGCTCTCGCGGATCCAGTAGCCGAGATACACGTACGGCAGGCCGAGGCTCTTCGCCTGCTCGATCTGCCACAGGATGTTGTATGTGCCGTAGCTCGTGTGCTGGTCGTCCGGCTCGAAGAACGTATAGACCGACGACAGCCCGTCGCCGAGGATGTCGATCATGCTGACCATGCGCAGCTTGCCCGGCTCGCCTGCCGGCGCGTCGAGGTCGCGGAATTCGACGAGTCGCGAATTGATCCGGCTCTGCAGCAGGAACTGCTCGTACTGGTCGCGACTGTCGCGGTCCATCCCGCCGCCCGCGTGGCGCGCGGACTGGTAGCGCATGTACAGTGCGTAATGCTCCTCGTCGTAGTGCAGCGGCGAGACCGTCGCGACGAGCGCGCGGTGGCGCTTCCACATCCGGCGCTGCGTGCGCGACGGCTTGAATGCGCCGACGGGCACGCGCACGGGCACGCACGCGCGGCAGCCGTCGCAGTACGGGCGATAAGTGAACACGCCCGAGCGCCGGAAGCCGGCCTTCACGAGCTCGGTATAGATGTCGGAATTGATCAGGTGGCTCGGCGTCGCGACTTGCGAGCGCGCGATGCGGCCGTCCAGATAGCTGCACGGATAGGGCGCCGTTGCATAGAATTGCAGCGCCGAAAGCGGTGAAAGCGGCAGCTCAGTCGGGTGAGTCATGGGCAGCTCTCGATGCAGGGAAGGAGTGCCGCGCTAGCGCTCGTTCCCGGAGGGAGTCGCCGGTTCGGCGGGGCCTGTCAGCGCGGCGAGCACGCGCTTGTCAAACTGCCACGGAATCGGCGGTTCGGTTACCGCGCGGCGCACGTGAGCGACAAAGGCTTTGCGTGCGATCTCGCGGCCACCGAGCGACGCTAGATGCGACGTATTCTGCTGGCAGTCTATCATTTCCAGTCCGTGCTCGCGAAGGTGGGCGACGAGGGTCGCGAGCGCGATCTTCGACGCGTCGGTGACGTCGGCATACATCGATTCGCCGAAGAACATCCGTCCGAACGCGACGCCGTACAAACCGCCGACGCGGCGCCCGTCATGCCACGTCTCGATGCTGTGGGCGTTGCCGGAACGATAGAGCGACGTATAGGCGTCGATGATCTCGGCCGTGATCCACGTGCCGCGTTGCCCGCGCCGCGGCGCCTGAGCGCACGCACGCATCACGCCCGGAAAATCGTGGTCGACGCGCACCTCCCACGCGGGATTGCGCAGCACGCGCTTGAGCGTCTTGCGCAGCGACGGGGCCACTTTGAATTCGGCCGGCACCAGGATCATCCGCGGATCGGGGCTCCACCACAGCACGGGCTGGCCGTCGGAATACCACGGAAAGATGCCGCGCAGATACGCGTCGATCAGCCGCGACGGCAGCAGGTCGGCGCTCGCGGCCAGCAGCCCCGGCGCGCCGGTCGCGGCGCCGAGCGCGCGCTCGATGGGCGGGAACGGATCGTCCGGGCCGAGCCAGGGAACCATGGGTGCGGCTCAGCCGTTGCGCAGCGAGCGGAAGATATCGCCGGTATGGACGCCGTAGTCGCCGGCGGCGCGATCGGCGAAGAAGAAGCGCAGCGTCTGGCTGACGGTCGGGAACGCGATTTCGTCCCACGGGATGTCGGCTTCGTCGAACAGCTTGACTTCGAGGCTTTCCTCGCCGGCCTCGTACGCAGGATCGACCAGACGCGCCAGGTAGAACAGGTGGACCTGGTGCACGTGCGGCACGTTCAGCAACGTGAACAGGTTCTGCACTTCGACGCGTGCGCCGGCTTCCTCGAGCGTTTCCCGTGCTGCGGCCTCGGCCGTCGTTTCGCCCATTTCCATGAAACCCGCCGGCAGCGTCCAGAACCCGTAGCGCGGTTCGATCGCGCGCCGGCACAGCAGCACCTGATCGCCCCAGACCGGCACCGTGCCCACCACGTTGCGCGGATTCTGGTAATGGATCGTGCCGCAGTGATCGCAAATGAAGCGCTCGCGGTTGTCGCCCGGAGGAATGCGCGCGATGACTTCGTGACCGCAGACGGAGCAGAATTTCATGTCGAGTGGAAGGGACGAGGTGATGCGAGTGTATCACCGGGGCGGGGCATTCTCGAACGCGAGCGCGCGTGCGTGACGCAGGCTGCGAAGCGCACGATGCGACGTGCGCCGCCGTGCGTGGAAAAACAAAAAGCCCGGCATGGAGCCGGGCTTTTTGCATCGAATCGGGACGTTGGTTGCGGGGGTAGGATTTGAACCTACGACCTTCGGGTTATGAGCCCGACGAGCTGCCAGACTGCTCCACCCCGCGTCCGTCGAAGAATTGAATTATAGGGAGTAACGCGAATGCGTGCAAGCACTTTCTGACAATCGTGCTGCGATCGACAGCGGTGTCCTTGTAGGGCCGGTACGGCGGGCGCGTGCGCTAGAATCGAGCGGTTTGCTTGTCGTTCATTCCTGCAGCGGGCCGCGCGTCATTGCGCCGGCGTCGTTGTCACCCTCACTACTGCATCGACTGATTCATGGACATCGCTCACGATCTGCAATCGATCGGCGCGCAGGAACAGGCGCTCGTGTTTTCCCATTTCGACCCGGCACGTGCGTGGGCGCTCGGCAATCGGATGCATGCGCTCGCCACGTCGCGCGGGCATGCGATCGCAATCGACATCGTCACGTTCGGGCAACCGCTGTTTTATGCGGCGCTCGCCGGCGCGACCCCCGACAACGCCGACTGGGTGCGCCGCAAGCGCAACGTCGTCGCGCATTTCCGCCGCAGCTCGTATGCGATCGGGCTGCGCATGCAGCAGGCCGGCGCGACGCTCGCGGACAAGCACGGGTTGCCGATTTCCGAGTATTCCGCGCACGGCGGTTCTTTTCCGCTGACCGTCGCCGGCGCCGGCGTGATCGGCTCGATCACCGCATCTGGGCTGCCGCAGCGCGCGGATCACGAGTTCGTCGTCGAAGCGCTGTGCGCCGAACTCGGCCAGGACTACGCCGTGCTGGCGCTCGCGAGGAACTGAACGATGCAGCTTCCAGGTTATGCATGGCTCGCGATCGCGATTGTCGCGGAAGTGATCGGCACGTCTGCGCTGCGCGCGGCAGACGGTTTCACGCGCTTGTGGCCGTCCGTGCTCGTCGTGGCCGGCTACGGCACCGCGTTCTACTGCCTGTCGCTCACGCTGCGCACGATGCCCGTCGGCATCATTTACGCGGTTTGGTCGGGCGCCGGTATCGTGCTGATCACGCTCGTCGCGATGCTGCTCTATCGTCAGGTGCCGGATCTGCCGGCGGTGATCGGTCTCGGACTGATCGTCGCGGGCGTCGTGGTGCTGAACCTGTTCTCGAAGATGCAGGCGCACTGAGCGTGCGCTTTCACTACGCCGGATGGCTCACATGACCGATTCCACTCCCGCTTCCGCAGAATCCGCCCAGCCCGACGTGCGCACGTACGTAGCCAACCGTATCGGCTATCTCGAACTGAACCGGCCGAAGGCGCTGAATGCGCTGTCGGTTGAGATGATACGCCTGATGCAGCAGGCGCTCGACGCGTGGCGCGATGACGCCGAAGTTGTTGCCGTCGTTGTGCACAGCCCGCATCCGCGCGCGTTCTGCGCGGGCGGCGACGTGCGCTTCTTCCACGACGCGTGGCGGCGGGGCGACCGCGCCGCGGTCGACACGTTCTTCATCGACGAATACACGCTCAACCATACGATCTTCACCTATCCGAAACCGTACATCGCGCTGATGCACGGCGTCGTGATGGGCGGCGGCATGGGCATTTCGCAGGCGGCCCGGCATACGGGCGGGCTGCGTGTCGTCACCGACTCGACGAAGATGGCGATGCCCGAAACGCGCATCGGCCTGTTCCCGGACGTCGGGATGAGCTGGTTCCTCGCGCGCACGCCCGGCGCGCTCGGCCGCTATCTGGCCGTGACCGGCGCGACGCTCGATGCGGCCGGCGCGCTGTATGCGCAGCTCGCCGACGTCTACGTGCCCGATGCCGCGTTGCCGGCGCTGCTCGACACGCTGCGTACCGCGCGCATCGACAGCGGTGCGCAGGCCGTTGCCTGCGTGGCCGACGCGGCTGCCGCGCACAAGGTCGTGCCGACGCCTGATACGTCGGCGCTGGCCGATGCGCGCTCCGGCATCGACCGGCACTTTGCGCGGCCCGATATCGGCGCGATTCTCGCGTCGCTCGACGCCGAGCAGGACTGCGCGGCCGTCGACGGATGGGTCGAGAAGGCGACGCATGCGATGCGCACGCAATTGTCGCCGCTGTCGATGGCCGTGTCGCTCGAACTCGTCGAGCGGGCCCGTGGCGCGACGATGGCCGAGTGCCTGCGGCGCGATCTCGATCTCACGCGCTCGACGTTCGCGCGCGGCGACGTGATCGAGGGCGTGCGCGCGCTCATCGTCGACAAGGATCATCAACCGGCGTGGCGCTTCAAGTCGACCGCGGACGTCGACCGTACGGACGTGCTCGCGATGTTCGACAGCCCGTGGACGCCCGATACGCATCCGCTGCGGAATCTGAAGGACTGACGCCGGCGCGTGGCCGAATCGACACGGCACACAAAAAAGGCCGCCTGCATGCTCGTGCAGGCGGCCTTTTCGCAGGCGGATGCCGTTCGGTCGGGCGGCGCGCAGCGCGCGGCGCCGCCGTGTGCTTCATTCGTCGCCGGCCTCGTCGGACATGAACGCGCGCATGAACACGAGCGCGCCGAATCCCCACACCGCATTCGCGGCGAAACCGGTCGCGAGCACCGGCATCATGTTGCCGGACGGCCAGATCCCGCGCAGCGGATCGATCGCGAACACGCGCGCGGCGGTGAGTACGATCCCGCCGAATACCAGCGCGCCGATCCACGGAGCTTCCCGTTCCGGCGACACGCGCAGCAGCCACGCCATCGGGATCGCGCAGCATGCGCTGATCAGCGCGTTCGCGACGAATTCAGGAATGCCGAGCGGCGCGAACGGTTGCGTGGAAAACCCGGCTGCCGCGATCAAGTCGGCCGTGTGCAGCAGTGCGAGCGTCGCTTCGCGGAAGAAGAGGGCGGCCAGGAAGCCGGACAGAAACGGCAGGATGACTTTCTGCATCGATGAGTGCATTGCAGGCGCGGTCGGCCGGGGCTGTCCGCGCGAAGTTATTCGGATAGGTGCGCCATTATAGGGCCCGGCCGACGCGATATTCGCTGCAGCGTCGTGCTAATCACGAAAGCGGAAAACCTAAGCTCAAAAAAATCGTTCCAAAGCCCTGCACCGATCCATAGACTGATTTCCCAGAAACAGCCGTGCAATCGCGTACTCGCCCGCTGCACGGCCTGACCGGCGAGCCATCCCGATTCGAACGCACACCATGCATGCGTCGCGCCCTCGCGACGCGAGCAGGGCGTCGTTTTATCCCGATTCCGGCAAGGACAGTGAAGCAGGAGCAGCAGATGAATGTTTTCTGGTTTATCCCCACGCATGGCGACAGCCGTTATCTCGGCACCGCCGAAGGCGCGCGCGCCGCAGACTACGACTATTTCAAGCAGATCGCCGTCGCGGCCGACACGCTTGGCTACGAGGGCGTGCTGCTGCCGACCGGGCGTTCGTGCGAGGACGCGTGGGTCGTCGCGTCGAGCCTGATTCCGGCGACGCAGCGTCTGAAGTTCCTCGTCGCGATCCGTCCCGGGATCGCGTCGCCGGGGCTGTCGGCGCGGATGGCCGCCACCTTCGACCGCCTGTCCGGCGGCCGCCTGCTGATCAACGTCGTGACGGGCGGCGATGCGGCCGAGCTCGAAGGCGACGGCCTGTTCGCCGATCACGACACGCGCTACGAAATTACCGACGACTTCCTGAACATCTGGCGCGGGCTGCTGTCCGCATCGCACGAGAACGGCGGGTTCGACTACATCGGCAAGCACCTTCAGTCGAAGGGCGGCAAGGCGCTGTATCCGCCCGTGCAGCGGCCGCACCCGCCGCTGTGGTTCGGCGGGTCGTCGCCGGCCGCGCACGCGATCGCAGCCGATCACATCGATACATATCTGACCTGGGGCGAACCACCCGACGCTGTCGCGAAGAAGATCGCCGACATCCGTGCACGTGCCGACGCGCGCGGGCGCAAGATCAAGTTCGGCATCCGGCTGCACGTGATCGTGCGTGAGACCGAGGATGAAGCATGGCGCGACGCCGAGCGGCTCATCAGCCGACTCGACGACGACACGATCGCCCGCGCGCAGAAGGCATTCGCGAACATGGATTCCGAAGGCCAGCGCCGGATGGCCGCGTTGCACGGCGGCAAGCGCGGCGGCCGCGAGGCGCTGGAGGTCTATCCGAACCTGTGGGCCGGCGTCGGGCTCGTGCGCGGCGGCGCGGGCACCGCGCTCGTCGGCAATCCGGAGCAGGTCGCGGCGCGCATGCGCGAATACGCGGATCTCGGCATCGAGACGTTCATCCTGTCCGGCTATCCGCATCTCGAAGAGTCGTACCGTTTCGCCGAACTCGTGTTTCCGCTGATCAAGGGCAAGGACGCAAAGCGGGCTTCCGGTCCGCTGTCGGGGCCGTTCGGCGAGATCGTCGGCAACAACTACCTGCCGAAGGCGGCCCAGAGTTGAACGAAGGAGGCCTGCAATGACTACCAAAACGTCGACGACAGGCGCCGTGGCCGCACGTGCATGGCGCGGCGTCGCGCCATGGCTCGTGCCGCTCGCGCTGCTGGTTGCATGGGAAGTCGGCGCGCGCGTCGGCTGGCTGTCGACCCGCGTGCTGCCCGAACCGATTGCGGTCGTGCGGGCCGCGTGGTCGCTCGTGAGTTCGGGCGAGATGTGGGCGAACGTGAAGGTCAGCACCTGGCGAGCGCTGTTCGGCTTCGCGATCGGCGGCGGCGTGGGCCTTGCGCTCGGGCTCGCGACCGGCTTGTCGAAAGCGGCGGAAGTTGCGCTCGATTCGACGATTCAGATGATCCGCAACATTCCGGCGCTCGCGATGATTCCGCTCGTGATCCTGTGGTTCGGGATCGACGAGAAGGCGAAGCTGTTCCTCGTCGCGCTCGGTGTGTTCTTCCCCGTCTACATCAACACGTATCACGGGATCCGATCGGTCGACGCAAACCTGATCGAGATGGCAAAGAGCTACGGCGTGCGCGGCTTCGCGCTGTACCGCGACGTGATTCTTCCCGGCGCATTGCCGTCGATTCTCGTCGGCGTGCGCTTCGCGCTCGGGCTGATGTGGGTGATGCTGATCGTCGCGGAAACGATTTCCGCGCAGTCGGGCATCGGCTACATGACGATGAACGCGCGGGAATTCCTGCAAACCGATGTGGTGGTAGTCGGGATCCTGCTGTACGCGGTGCTCGGCAAGCTGGCCGACGTGCTCGCGAAATGGATCGAGCGCGTGACGCTGCGCTGGCACCCCGCTTATCAATCAGGAGCGAAGGCATGAATGCGACGACTTCGGCGGCCGCCTACGGCCCGCTCGCCGGCGCGGACCTGGACGTGGAGCTGGCGCAGGCGCGCGTGGCGGATGACGACGCACGCAATGCGGCAATCGTCGACCGGGACAGTGGCGCATCGATCGTGCCGCTCTCCCGGCGGCGCACGGGCGGCCCGGCGCAGGACGACGCGGTGACGTTGTCGGGCGTCAGCAAGCGTTTCGGTTCGCGTACCGTGCTCGACAACGTCGAGCTCGGCATCGCGCGCGGCAGTTTCGTCGCGATCGTCGGGCGCAGCGGCTGCGGGAAATCCACGCTGTTGCGTCTCGTCGCGGGGCTCGAGGAACCGAGCGGCGGCACGCTCGTGACGCGCGGCGACGGCGGCGGCGCGCTCGACACCCGGATCATGTATCAGGATGCGCGGCTGCTGCCGTGGAAGACCGTGCTGCAGAACGTGATGCTCGGCCTTGGCCGCGGCGCACGCGATCAGGCGCGTGCGGTACTCGACGAAGTCGGGCTGTTGGAGCGTGCGAACGACTGGCCCGCGCAGCTGTCCGGCGGCCAACGGCAGCGCGTCGCGCTCGCACGCGCGCTCGTACATCGGCCGCAATTGCTGCTGCTCGACGAGCCGCTCGGTGCGCTCGACGCGCTGACCCGCATCGAGATGCATGCGCTGATCGAGCGGTTGTGGCGAGAACACCGGTTCACCGCGCTGCTCGTCACGCACGACGTGCAGGAAGCCGTCGCGCTCGGCGACCGGATCCTGCTGATCGAGCAGGGACGTGTCGCGCTCGACCAAGCGGTGCCGCTGGACCGGCCGCGTGCGCGTGCGTCGGCCGCATTCGCGGCGCTCGAGGATCGCGTGCTGCAGCGTGTGCTCGCGGGTGGGCCCGGCGGTGCCGGACAGCCTGTCGCCTCTGAAACCAATCACGTACGACCGGCCGGGCAGATCCGCTGGGCCGTTTAAATCCGGGCGGCATCGGCCGCCCGTTCTCGGACTTTTTCTTCGGAGCGATCAACCCGATGAGCATTACTGCAATCAACGTGCGCAACCAGTTCAAAGGCAAGGTTAAGGAGATCATTCGCGGGCCGGTCGTGTCCGAGGTCGACGTCGAGACGCCGTTCGGCATCGTCACGTCGGTGATCACCACGCGTTCGGTCGACGAACTGGAGTTGAAGGTCGGCGCGGAAGTCGTCGCGCTGGTGAAGTCCACCGAGGTGTCGATCGCGCGCCTCTGATCCCGTTGTGTGGCGCCGGCGGGCTGCGTACGGACTACCGGAGCGCGGCGGCCGGCGGCCTTGCCGCGCGTTTGCCTCTGTATTCGGCGTCCGGACGAAGTGCTAGGATGGAGCGACACCGATGCCGGAGGCCAACGCATGACCCCCATCCTTTCTCCCGAAGCCATCGAGGCGCTGAAGTGGATCGACCAGTTCGGCGACAGCCGGGCGGTTCCCGCTGCGTTCGACGACGTGGTCTATGCGTTGCTGAACGAAGGGCTGATTTACCAGGCGGCCGCGGACCGCGTCGACCTGACCGCCGACGGCAAATCCGTTTTGTCCAACGAATACGATTGAGCGCACGGCGCCGGCCGCCAAAGCGGCCCGGTGCCGCGTCGCGACGGAGCGAACGATGGAACCGAGAGGCAGCGATCTCGGCGACTTCAGCGAGCCGTACCGCGGCTACGAGATCGAAGTGAAGACCGAGCAGGTATGGGACGGTGAGCGTGCACACTTCCGCGTGCTGCAAGGCGACGCCGTGCGGATCGACTGGCGGCTCGTCAAGGTCGACGGGATGCTGCTGACCGAACGGCGCGTGATCGAGCGCGTCCTCGACGAAGCGCGGCGGGCCGTCGACGCCGAACTGGGCGGTGGCGGAGCGGTCTAGTCCGGGCGCCCAGCCGGTCCGGCGGCGTTGCGGTAAAATGTCGGGTTATTTCCCGCGCCGCTTTCCGTGCCGAATTTCATGTCCGCTTCGTCTTCGCTTCCTCCTCGCCGTGTGTCCGTGGCGCCCATGCTCGACTGGACCGACCGTCATTGCAGGTCGTTTCATCGCACGCTGACGCGCGACACGTGGCTGTATACGGAAATGATCACGACGGGCGCGCTGCTGTTCGGCGACGCGCAGCGGCATCTCGCGTTCACGCCGAGCGAATCGCCGGTTGCGCTGCAGCTCGGCGGCAGCGAGCCGGACGATCTCGCGCGCGCCGCGAAGCTGGGCGAGCAGTGGGGCTATGACGAGATCAACCTGAATTGCGGCTGCCCGTCCGAGCGCGTGCAGCGTGGAGCGTTCGGTGCGTGCCTGATGAACGAGCCGCAGCTCGTGGCCGACTGTGTGAAGGCGATGCGCGACGCGGTGTCGGTGCCGGTTACGGTCAAGCACCGGATCGGCGTCGACGCGG
Source organism: Burkholderia sp. AU19243 (assembly GCF_018148075.1). Classification (NCBI taxonomy): domain Bacteria; kingdom Pseudomonadati; phylum Pseudomonadota; class Betaproteobacteria; order Burkholderiales; family Burkholderiaceae; genus Burkholderia; species Burkholderia sp. AU19243. Next base: position 304,509 of record NZ_JAGSTV010000005.1, on the reverse strand, counting down.
TGGAGGACTACGCGTTCGTGCGCGACTTCGTCGGCAAGGTGGCGGAAGCCGGCTGCGAGACGTTCGTCGTGCATGCGCGCAATGCAATCCTGAAGGGGCTGTCGCCGAAGGAGAATCGCGAGATCCCGCCGCTCAAGTACGACTATGCGTACCGGCTGAAGCGGGATTTCCCGTCGCTGGAGATCGTGATCAATGGCGGGATCAAGACGCTCGACGAGGTTGCGCAGCATCTCGAGCATGTCGACGGGGTGATGCTCGGTCGCGAGGCTTATCACAACCCGTACGTGCTCGCGGGCGTCGATGCGCGCTTTTATGGATCGACCGCGGCGGTGCCGACGCGCGAGGAGGCCGAGGCGAAGCTGATCGAATACTGTGCGGCGGAACTGAAGCGCGGCACGTATCTCGGCGCGATCGTGCGGCATGCGCTTGGGCTGTATCGCGGCGTCGCCGGTGCGCGCGGCTGGCGTCGCGTGCTGTCCGACAACAAGAAGCTCGCACGCGGCGATCTGGCCGTGTTCGAGGAGGCGCGTACGCATCTGAACGTCGCCGAAGAAATTTTTGAAAAAAATGCTTTGCAAGATTCAAAAGTGTTCGTATAATCTTGTTCTTCGCTGCTGAACACGAAACGAAACAGCGAAGAAACAAAGCAGTATCAGTGGTGGCTGTAGCTCAGTTGGTAGAGTCCAGGATTGTGATTCCTGTTGTCGTGGGTTCGAGTCCCATCAGCCACCCCAACAAATTCAAGCACTTAGCCCAGTCATTGCGACTGGGCTTTTTGCTTTCTGAAATCCGTGTAACCACCATGTAACCGGATTTCGTCAATCGCGAAGCGAATCTCAATGCCGCTCTTTCACATCTCCAACCATCAATTCGCGATTGGTGACTTGGTACAGCGCGGTCGCTGGGGTAATGCCCTTCGGAATTATCACTTCGACGCGGGCTCACCTGACGGCGCGTACAAGGGCTGGCGGCTCGCCAGTGAACTGGTGCTCGAGCAGGTAAGGCGGGAGATTGCCTCGCACCTGCCAAGCCGTTTGGATTGCACGTTTGCATTTACAGACCACGGTCAAGCCGTCGCGCGAATGCCGTTGTGGGCATCTCCCGCGCATCTGTACGAAGTCGAGATGGTCGTTCCAGACGCTGCAGTGCACGTGGCGGACTGGCATCTACTCTCCGGTCCGATTCGCTTCAATCCATCTGCCCCGTTCATGGCCTTGAATGAACAGCTCGCAAAGGAATACTGGGTGCCAGTGGCCGCACTCCAGATGCCGGAGATGTTGTGCGCATCTGATTTGCGCGTGACAGCAATTCTCTAGCAGCGCTCCTGTAACGTCGGACAGCTCATCACGGCTGCATGACTCTTCTCTAACGTCGGAGAAGGTGTCGGTCCTATCACCGCAACTCATCCGCCATCCGTTACCATTCGACTAAAAGTTGAACGGGGTAAGGGGGCAAAATGGGCGGGTGGACCAGAATCTGGGTGGTGTTGACGGTTGCGATGAGTGTTATCGCTGCATGGACCTATACGGACAGGGTCCAATCGGCTGAGCGGCGTGCGAACCAGGAATATCGCACTGCGCTCGACGCCGCGGAGTCCTGCCGACAGACGCTAGCAGCTGGGCAGCCTGGTGCTTCAGACGCGTTCGGCCAATTGCTGTACCGGGATTGTGCCGATGGTGCAAAGACCGGGGCATTAAGCGCGGCGCAATTGGCAAGCAAACGAGACGACGCTATTGCCGTATCCAAGCGAGACTTGGCTATTGCAACAGTGTCCTTCGTCGCGTGGGTAAGTGGCTCGGTCGGGGCGTTTTTCTTTTCTGTAGGTTGGATTCGGCGGGGATTTCGCAGAAAGACACCGGCACGATAGGAGAACGAGAAATGGAATGGTTATGGGGTATATTCGCGCTGACAGTCAGCGGCATCGGGGCCGCCTGGGACTGGGCCAACGCTCATTGGCTTGCAATTCTCGTTATTTTGATCCTCGTGGAACTACAGTCCGTCTCGACGAAATTAAACCGCATCGAACAACGCCTCAACGTCATGCAGATGGATGACCAGCAGGTGAGGCGCACCGTAGAAAATATCGACGCCAAGACGTATTTTCGGGACTCGTAGCCTCGCGCGCGCACGCACGTATTGGTCCGAAAACTCGTGGCTTTTTTATGGACACGGAAAACTAGTCCCGTCGCGGGCGCGTATCTGTCCTAGAATGATTCCGTTCGGTCGTGCCAACCAATTGGCGCTAGGAGTTTTTTGCAGGCTGACTCGGTCCGGCGTTTGAATTCCTTTGATTGATTTCAAAGCGTCGAACCGGCGTTCAGCGTTTGCTGTTTTGCCGCCGTTCTGACAGAGAGGTGCGGTCTTTGGCTGTTCTTTGGCCGTTGCCGGGCCATGGGCAAGCGCGGTCCATTAACGTAGTCAGTCGGCTATTCCTTCACCGGTCGACGGCTCGAGTTCTCCCAGGGCGATTTTCACCAGGCGTGCGTGCCGTTCCTGCTCGCTTTGAATCAGGCGCAGGCGTCGCTCATACTCGACGGCGACATCGGGATGGAAGTCGCGCAGATAGGGAAGCTTGCCGCCGGCTTCTGCAAGGTGGGCCGTACAATGCAGGCAGTCGAGTGAGCCCATGCCGTAGGCGTATTGCCGCGGTATTTCGACACCCTCGGCATGGAGATACGAGTTCTGATCATGCCGACCATCTACGTGCAGTTCACTGACTCGAGCGAGCAGGAAATCGGAGGCTGGTTCGGTATGCCGCAGCAACAGGGTGATACGCGAACTGTGGCGAGACCGATTACTCGGACCCACGGTGGGCGGCGTATTACGACGCGCAGCCGGAATTCGCCCGGGCTGACATGCCCGCGCCTACTTCACCGTGACGTTTTCCGCCGACTGCGCCGCGATAGTATCGTCTCGGCGTCGGAACGGCATGAACAGGTAGTCGGCCATAGTCCTGGGTTCGGCGACTCCGGGCACTCCGACTTCGGGCCATTCGTCGCGACGCGGGAACCGAGCCGTCCGAAATAGGATGTCCCAGATCGCCGAGCCGGACCCAAAGTTGCGGTTCCAGTCGCTCTTATGAATAGAGTGGTGCATGCGATGGAATCGGTTGTCCGGGATGATGTATCGGAACCATCCGAGGCTGATGCGCGTGGCTGAGTGTTCGTAAATCCCCTGTGCTCCTAATATGGCGCCGATAATCGCCGGGATGTATCCGGTGTTCCAGTTAATAAGTAGCGTCATCGGAACGATGAGAAACGGGATTCGGAAAATTTCTTCAGTCCAGTGGTGCGCGCTGTTGAACGCGTTCATGTTGCGAATTGCATGATGGACTTCATGGAAGCGCCATAGAAAAGCACTGGTGTGCTGAAACCGGTGAAACCAATAATAGAAAAAATCGCCGAGGATCGTCGAGACGATCGCTATCGCGATATAGGCCGGCCAGCGCAGCGCCGCGTGCTCAGAGTGGCTCAGGACGCTGATGTCGAGCATGAACAGCGGTCGGAGGCCGAGACTCGTCCATAGACTATTGAAGGCGGCGAAAAATGCCGTTGTGATGACCACATACGCCGCCCAAAACCCAGCTCCCCGGACCCTGGATGCAAGCGTTGCTCTCCCCAGCGGCAGGAGCAGTTCGAGCAGCAAGCACCGGCAGCAAGTTATGAGCGTATGCCAAGGCTGTATTGGCGAAATTGTGCAAGTAAGCGGGCATAAGAGTCAGACGCTGTTCTCAGGCGAGTGCCACATTCTATTGCTACTGTCAAATCGGGCTTGCGAGTGTGAGATTCGCAGCGCGCAAGACGAGGGATTTTACATCTGCCGCCAACGCGCGGCTTTTTTCGTTTACGGCGACTCGATGAAGAACGATCTCGCGACGAGTGTTGCGCAAGTGGCGCCCGCAGCGGGTAGCAACTTCTGGCTGTGGCTCACCGGCCACGACATCAACTGGTGGGTAGCCGTCGCGACGATAGCGCACATCGGCCTGCGGGCGTGCTACCTGATCAAAAACAAGAGCAAGAGGGCACTGCTCGATGGCCAACGTACCGAAGAAGACACTCGCTGGTGTTGTGGGGGCTGCTGCGGCAGCTCTTCTTGTTTCCGGGTCCCGAAGTTCGGGGGACTTGAGCTCGTCGCGCGGCCGAACCCGATCGGGATCGTCACGGCGTGCAACGGCGACACGAAGGACGTGCGCGCCGGCCAGCGCTTCACGCCCGACGAGTGCCGTGCGCGCCTCGAGCAACGCCTGATCGAGCACGCTCGCCGGTGCCGAAATGCACGCCCGGCCTGAAGGGACGCACGCACCGGCTCGCGGCCGCCGTGAGCTTTACCTGCAACGTCGGCGCCGGCGCGTATTGCGGCAGCACGACGTCGAGGCGCTCCAATGCTGATGACTGTACGGGCGCGTGCCGCGCGATGAACGAGGCCGGCAACGGCCGGCCTCAGCGGGTGACGGGCGGCGGCCGCGTGCTGCCGGGTCTGGTGAAGCGCCGAGAGATCGAGCGCGCAACGTGCGAGCGCGGCCTATGACGACCACGAAAACCCACGAAACGCGGCGCACGCTTGCCGGGGACGTCTTCAATACCGATTCGGGCCTGCTAGTAATGCGACCGAGGCGGCGAAGGCCTGGAAGTCTTACGGCTCCGGCGCCTCGGTGCGCGGCTGCTGTTCGTTCCGCTGCACCTCACGACAGGGGGCGCTTTGCCTCAGGGCGACCTCGCGCTTGGCGCGCACCGTCGCGGCCGCGCGCTCGATGCGGAGGTCGCGCGAGACGCGAGTTGCATCGATGTCCGCGGCGCACATGTCGTCGAACGTTCCCAACAGCGGTCCGCTGCGTTGCTTGTAGTCGTCGCGCGTGTACTGCAACCGTGTTGGAGGACGACACGTATCGGCTCGTCGCCCACGCGAAGATCGGCCCGAACCATTGGGACGACACGCTTGAGTCGAGCGCTGTGACCCGGAGCATCATTTTCGGCGCGGACACGCATGTGTTCATCGAGGACCACCAGGACATGTCGATGACGGTCGGGATCGTAGGCAAGGTTCCTTCGGCCGTCTTCCTCGCGCTGCTCGCCGGCGGCTACATTCCGCTGAAACGCGAGGGCGTGCGGGTGAACTACGCGATCGTGACCCGCGTCGACACCGTGTCCCTATTCGGTTTTGACGTTAGCGATCAATACATCGCTGGATTCGATACCGGGGCGTCGGCCGTACTAGCCTAAAACACCCAACGCGCTTATCGCCATGAGCCGCCTGCGGGCGGCTTTTCTATTGCTCGGAGCACAGAGGGCGAACAATACACAGAGGGCGAACAATAACTTCAAAGTGTTCGCGGGTGCAGCCAACGCGAACGTGATGAGGCTGGCCGATTACGACGCGCTCGTTGGGCTGCTCACTGGCTTCCAAAGCGGTACCGCGCGGTCGCAGCAACTCAACACGGCGGGGCGCCGGAGTACGATCATCGCGGCCGTACTGGCGTAATGCATCGCTGACCTGACGGGGAGGACGCGATCGACGATGGGACGACCGCCACGCTGCCCGCAAATCCGAAAACCGCTTTTCAGGCGCAGTCGGCCGCGGTAGTCGCTTCCGTTCGGAACCGGACGACGAACATTCCGAGTGCGTCCGCGACTGCCGCACTGACCGGAGACCGGACAATGTCGGTACCGCACCGAGGTGGAAAAACCCGTGTGGTTGCGGGTTTCAACAAGACGATAAGTCTCGCGGCGAACGGCGCGGGCGGCATGGATACCGGCACGGCGCCGAGCGGCGGTGTCGTCGGCATTTACGCAATCTTCAATGCGACGAGCGGAGCTACGGCGCTCCTGGCCGTGAACGGAAAGCTGTTTACCGCTCCATCGATTGGCGATTGACAGGGGAGCCGTGGTGTCGGTATTGAGCCACCCGCCTCGAAATACGGATCGAAGTGCGATCGACGTATTTGTAAAAAGGGACCGCAATAAGAAGCGAGGCTGTCAGTCCAATCGAGGTCGATGCGATGACAGCTGTCATATAGCCAAATGGCTGGGCCCATGAGAACACAGCGCATCCCAATGTGAGCAGGATGGCGAAGTGTGTCAGGTAAAGACTGAACGAAATTTTCCCCAGCCATTGAGGGATGCGCGAGGACAGGAGGTCGCGCGCGCCCTTGCAGAAAAGTACGCCGAGAAAAATAAAAACCGCACTGACTTGGCATTCAAGTTGGAATGCGTTAATTGCCCGCATAACCGGCGCCCGGTTTGTGACATCTAATATTTGTTGAAATTGATGCTCCAGTGGGATAAATGCCAACAAGATCCCTCCCGCCAGCATGGTCAGTCCAACTGCCGAGTTGAGCAGAGAGGCTCTAAGATTGCCCGTATGCACTACCTGGTAGACAACGAAGCCGAGCATGAATAGGGACAAGAAACTCGTGCCTGCGGTCACGAATATCACCAGTATGGCGACTCGCGCGACGATTTTCGGAAATGACCGAACGATGAATGCCGCCGCCAGTACCACGATCGACCCCCAGAACTCAAGATGAAGAGTCCAGAGAGGAGGGTTCGTCGAATTGATTAGCGGGGTCAGTATTTGCGAGGATGTAAGGAATTCAATATGCGAGAAGATAGAGAATGGGCCGTATCCAAGAAGCATCGAATTCGCGACCAGTTCCTTCGCGAACATAACAGGGCTGAGATCTTCTCTCCATAATGCGGCTAGCCAAGTTGATCCTGAAATTGCGCCTGCGTGCGCCTCCGCATTGTGAAAAAATAGTTTTAGAAGTGCGGCGATAATCAGCGATGCTGCGACTGGAAGATAGAGCCGCAGGGATCGTTTGAGTACTTGTGTTGGGATCGAAGAGGGCGAGTTTAGAAAAGAGCTGGCAAGCACGAATCCGCTCATAATGAAGAATATGTAGACTGCCACATATCCTTGGACTGCAACAAAAAGCGGGGAGCTTGACGCGGCCTTTTCCCACGAGAAATGTTCCGGCAAGCCGGCGCGCGTAAATACTGGCAAGAACGCTGAGCCGTAGTGAAGAAGGACGACTTGCAGGGCAGCGACGCCGCGAAGTCCGTCCACAAATTCAAATTTTGATGCTCGCGGTTGTGTAGTCATTGCGGGTGGGGGTCTCGATTTCGGGGGGATTCTACACGGAGCGAGACTGTCCCGCGGATCCCCCCCCGTCACTCCCGCGGCGTTCCGCCCACGATCAATCCATCCGTATTGCACGAGCCGCTCGTCGCAGTTTCGATACTGTGCCCGAGCGACGATCGTCGTCATTCACTCGCGCCGCGCGGCAGCCTCCCGTCCGCTGGCGCGTCGGCGCAACAAAGCGGCGCCCCCGTTTCGCGGCACGCATCGCGAGAATTTGGCGGAATAGGCCAGAGGCTTGGCGTCAGCAGCCGATGCTTAACATGCGTGCATTGGGTAATGTGGTGACTTCCTCGTGCCCGCAGTTTTGCAGGCTCGTTCGGTCCCGACGACCCGGAACGCGTCGGGACATTTTTTGTCGGCGCGCACCGCGAACGAATCAGAGGACAGCCACGCGACAACGCGCGCGTGCAATGCGCGCGACACGCCGCGGACCGCAGCAAATGAATTACGAACCTCATGCTCGGTGCGTCTGAGCCCACTGGAACGTCACGCGCGGCGCAGCACATTCCACAAAAAGCGAGGCGATGTGTCCGTTACTCCCCGCAATACCTGACGAGCAAATCCGCTTCCGTTTCATGCACTTCGACCGGCACACTCGTCGCCCCCGCATATGCGAGATAGCGCGCGCGATGCTGGCCGTTGCGGAACGACGCGACGCCGACCTTCGACAGGCCCGGGATGCCGAGCAGCGTCCGCGTTCTCGTCTCGCGAAACGTGATGAACGGCATGTCCGGAATCCTCGCTTTGGCAGGGTCGAGAAAGTCGCGAATGCCGGCGGCTTTGCCGGGCGCCCAGTACTGGACCGACGGCAGCACATAGTCGGTCGTGTCGCGGTCGGCGCAAACCAACAGCTTCGTCAGGTCGACGGTCACGACGCGGTGGCGCGAATCGTCGGATGCGAATATCCGCTTCAGGTGCGTGTACGCATAGGTGGCGTGTCCCGGAAGCTGCACGATCCATACATCGACGCCGTGATGTTGTGCCCGAACGAGTGTCATTGTTTCCTTGAGTGGGGAAGCGGTCTTTGCGGCGCGAGTGTAGCAGCGGCGCCGCGCTCGCGAGGCGGCCGAAACGCCGGCCAGATGTGGCGAGACCGTCTGCCGGGAAGCGCTGCATGGAGACGATCGCAAAACGCAGGCGGCCGGCATTTTCAAGCGACGTCGTCAGACTGTGAGAATATCGCGATACCTTCTGTCGGAATGACGGGCGGCGACGGATTCACAGAAGGTTCACGCAACACGTGAAGCCGTCAATTGCAACGCTTGCGAGAACCGAGTGCGGATTATTGACCAGCGAAAATCATGTCATCGGAACTAAAGATCGACTATCTCGATTACCGTTTCACGGCGACACTCGCGACGCGCGAAACGGGGCGGGTCGCCGTGGTCGACTGGCAACTCGATTCCGTCGGGCGAGGCAAGACGTTCGCATGGACGCTGCTCGACCGGTTCTTGAAGCGCAACGATTTCGCGCACCCGGAAGATGCGCGCGCGAATATCGTCGAGTGGCTCGACCAGCTGGGGACCACACGCGGTGCAACGCCCCCGGACATGACGGCGTCACCCGCGGCGGCGATCGGCGGTGTCACGCGCCGTGCTGAAATCGGCGCGGTTAGCGCAGTCGAGACTGATTCTTCCGTCGCGGAAGTCATTAGCGACGTCGGCGTCGAAATTGCCAGCGATCTCGGCTGGATCGACATGATTGCCGAATGGTTCACGGACGGTCCGGCATAGCGTCGGACTCGCCTCTCCGTCAAGCGGGCGATGTCAATCGCGAAACGTCGCTTCGCCAAAAAAACCGATAGAAAATCACGAATACGAGAACGGCGGAATGACGGCGCTCGGCGAAGGAATACGACATGCCGGAGAGCGGCGCACGATTAAAAATCGCCTGTATAAATCGAAAAATCCGGACGCTGGAATGCGCAATCTCCACTGCCGCGACGCCGTCCGAAACCGCCCGATATGAACGGCCCGTCGATCGATTTATCGCCGGAGAGAGTCGCGACCGCTGCGCTGCTCGCCGGTGTGCCGCGCCGACGATGTCGCGATGCGCGCGTCGCGTCGCATGCGGACGTTTTCCCGCCGCAAGGGTGAGTTGCCGCACATACCGTTGCACGGGCCGAGGTCACAATCTTACCGGTTGACCGTTCTACCCCGGCCCGGTCAACCGTTTCCCCGCTCGCTCGCGCAGGAGCGGGGCTTTTTGCCCGTCCGACGCATGCAGGCCGCGCCGGCGGAACGGGACAGGCGTTCGGCACACGGCGTCTCGCGCCGCGGCATCCGTTCGCCTGATCCGCATGAATCGCTTTCCTCGTGCCTGAGCGCTTGCTTGGGCCCGTCGCCGGCTGTGGCCGGCGACGCCTTGATCCCGGCGGCGTGCCGTCGCGCTGCCGGGATGTTTTTTGTACTGAATCCGTCAAGCCGAATTCCGTGCGGCGCACGCGCGTCGGCCTGATCAACCTGCCTGCTCGATGCTGGTTTCCCAGCCGTCGTATTCGCCGCCGAGCGCGCGTGCCTCGGCATTGATCTGCAGCGTATGGCGGGTAATATCGGCGAGCGCCGTCGTGCCTTCGTGCGCGAATCGTACGGCCGATTTGCCATCCTCGGTGGGGGCGACCGACTCGACGAGATAACCTTTCGACTCGGCCCAGTCCGCGAATTGATGCGCATCGCTCGGTTCCGCGAAGTACGCCCAATGCATCACGCGCCGGCTCACGTCGCTCACGTCGCCTTTCTGGCGCAGCGCTTCCAGCACGCGCATGTCGCGCATCAGTTGCCAGTCGTCGTCGGTCGGGTAGAGCGTACGCCAGTAAGTTTCCTTGTCCGGATCGTCCTGGTAGGCGTACTGAAGCGCGTAGGTCGTCCGTTCGGCCAGCGAGTCGACGATTTCGGCCGCTGCTTCCTCGTCGAACGGCACATAGAAAAGGAAATCCTGGTTGCCGTCGACTGTGATGCGGCCGACCTGCACGCCGTTTTTCGCGGTCACGGCCGCGTCCAGCAGATCCTCGATCTGTGTGAGACCGGCGAACTCGTCGCTGCTCGGCAGGCCCTCGGGCGTCGGATCGGCAAGCGCGACGCGCACGCTGAGCAGCGACGTGCGCGGGTCGGTTTCCGCGATCTCCGCGAAGCCGTGATTGAAGCTGATGAAAGCCTGATGGTCGCCCATTCTGGCCGGGAAGGTTCCCCAGGCGTCGGTCATGTGTTTCTCCCGTGCACGATTGTCTGTTGACGGTTGCAAAGCGTCCCAATGTATCATCGAAAATCAGGTTGGCCGAAGCGCTCGTCACGCGTCGGGCAACGGCCGGTGCCGATCGAATTCGTGTTGCCGACACGCCGCCGTTTGGCTTCGTCGTCCGGCCGTTGCCGGCCGCCACCTTTTCGGAGGAGAGACCGATGTCGATGTTCGCGGTGAATGGTGTCCGAATCGATGTGCTCAGCGCGCGCGTCACGCACGTTCGCTGGGCGGCCGTCAATCCGGCGGACCGGTCTTGGGCCGCGACGCCGAGCGAGGCGACGGTCGCGGAAGTGGCGCGCGCGCTTGCGTGCGGCAGCGAAGTTCGTGCCGTGTTCGACGAAACGGACGGAATGGCGGTCGGCCCGAGGCTCAAGCGCGTGCTGTATCGCGACGCGTCGGAAGGCATCGAACTGGACATCGACGCAACCAACGAGTCGCGCACGTTGCGCGATCTTCCGCAGATCTGAGCGGAGAGGGGCGCGAGCGCCCGCGAATCGCTCAAGCAGCTATCTTCCTAGCGAGGACGAAGCCATGTGCCGATCCCTCATCGTGTCGTTGGCGGCCGCTCCTTGTCTGATGCTCGCCGCCTGCCAGACCGAACCCGTGCACCCGTCGCCCGAGACCGCATCGACAGCGGTTCCGGCGTCACCAGCGGCGCCCATTCGCGGGATCGCTTTCGCTCCGCACCTTACGGGGCAGAGTCACTGGAGTGTCCATCAGTGCACGTCCGACGGTACGGCCAACGCATGCAATTGACGAGGCCGCCGATGCGCCGGGCGAAGCATGTCTGCGGACGGTTTCCAGCTGCCATGTCGATCCGCACGCGCATACATTGGCGGGCGTCGCGCATGACCGGTAGTCCTGCCGGCCCGTGGTAACGGCTCGTTTGCCAGGCGTCTGCCGTGTCGCGCGGAACATGTCGCGGACAGCTCGGCGTGCTCGATGAACCCGTCAGTCACCCGGATCGGTTCGCCGCATCGAGGATGCTTCGGGCCAGATCGCGCCTTCGAGAACGAAAAAAATATCGGCACGCGTGTCGATTTGCGTCGATCCCGTTCGTCGTAGCGTCGGGGGCGTACGCATCGTGCGTCCGCCCGTTTTTCGACACGACAACCGACTGAAGGAGCGACACCCATGGCCACCACCGTCAAGCCGATCCCGGAAGGGATGCGCACGCTGACGCCGCACCTGATCTGCGCCGGCGCCGCCGCCGCGATCGAGTTCTACAAACGCGCGTTCAACGCGACCGAACGGTTTCGCCTGCCGACGCCCGACGGCAAGCTCGCACACGCATGCCTCGCAATCGGAGATGCGACGTTGATGCTCGTGGATGAAATGCCCGAGCACGGCGCGCTCGGTCCGAAAACGCTGAAAGGTACGCCGGTCTGCCTGCACCTGTTCGTGCCGGATACGGATGCGGCGATCGCACAGGCCGTCGCGGCGGGCGCGACGGTCCGGATGCCGGCCGCGGACATGTTCTGGGGAGACCGCTATGGACAGATCGAGGATCCGTTCGGCCATCGATGGTCGATCGCGACCCATCAGCGCGACCTGACGCCGGAACAGATCGCGGAAGCGATGGCGAGCGCGCCGCCGTGCGGGAGCTGAGCGGGCCCGGTCAACCGGATTGAGGGCGACCGGCGGCGGGCGACCGGCACTGTGCGGCAAGCGCCCACGGTGGCGTGTGCGCGTGCACGACTCGTCGCACCTACGCGCCGTCGGCCTTGCCGCGCTGCTTGTCCTCATACATCCGGCGATCGGCTGATTCGAGCAGGTCGGCCACCGTGCGATGCCGCGCGGGATCGTACGCGACATGGCCGACACTGAACCGGATCGCATAACCGCGTGCGTCGGCGGCGTTGCGCCGATCGAGCGCCTCGGCGACGCGCGCGATCGGCTCGCTGACGTCAGCCGCCTCGGTGGCGCTCAGCAGCACGACGAATTCGTCGCCGCCGAGCCGGGCGATCACGTCGCTGTCGCGCAGGGCGGCGGTCAGCGTGTCCGCGAATGTCTTGAGCGCGCGGTCGCCCTCCGCGTGGCCGAACCGGTCATTGATCGCCTTGAAGCCGTTCAGGTCGAAGAACAGCAATACCGCGTGCCGGCCCACACGCTCGCACAGGCTCAGCACGTGGCGCGCGAGGATCTCGAAGCCGCGCCGGTTCGTCAGTTGCGTCAGCTCGTCCGTGGTTGCCAGATGCAGTGCCGCGATCTCGCGTTCGGTCATGTGCGCGAGATCGCCAAGCAGTGCGCGTTCGTCCGCGGAGAACTCGCGCGGCTGCGTGTCGATCAGGCACAGTGTGCCGACCGGCGCGCCGTTCGGCGCTGCAAGCGGCCGGCCCGCATAGAAGCGAATGCCGGGCTGGCCGGTGACGAGCGGGTTGTCGTGAAAACGATCGTCGTTGCGCGCATCCTGGATCACCATCGTATCGCTCGCGAGCAGCGCATGCGCGCAGAACGAGACGTCGCGGGACGTCTGCGCGGCGTCGAGTCCGGGATGGCTCTTGAACCACTGGCGATTCTCGTCGACGAGGCTCACGAGCGCAATCGGGACGTTGAACAGTCGGCGCGCGAGACGCGTGAGCCGGTCGAACCGTTCTTCCGGCGGTGTGTCGAGGATCGATAGCGAATGAAGCGTCTCGAGCCGGGCCGCCTCATCGGCCGGTTTGGCAGCAATCTGCATGGGCTTTTGTCTCTGGTCCAGCCACAAGGCCGGACATCGATCGTGTGTCGCTCGGGGCTGCGCACGCGCGGGGTGTCTTCACGCCGCTGCTGTCGCCGCCATCGAGTGCGTATGGGACAGTATCGCGGATTCTGAGCGCCGCCGCCATGGTCTGCGACCGGCACATCATGCATGACGCAGGCATGATTTTTTTGTTTGACGTCTCAAGGCGTGCACGACGATGCCGTAAACAGGACGAGATCAATCGTTCACCTATCGCACCATGGTTCGTCTTCTGTACGCGGGTTATCTCGCGTTTGCGTTGTACTTGCTGTACCCAATGGTCCAGAACACGCTGAATTTCAGCACGGAATGCGTACTCGGGGCGTTGCCGGGCGCCGCGCATGACGGACCGAAGCCTGCCGTAAGCGACGCGCATGCGCGCAGCTGCGTCGCGTCCGCGCAAATCTCCGAGCGATCGCCAGGCATCCACTGATCCAGCTCGCTGCGGCAATGCCACGCTCGGCGCGCCGGCCATTCGGCCAGATTGATTGGCGGCCGAGGTGCGCCGATCATTGACGACATCACGCAGCGAAGGCGGGCAACGGCGAGCGCCCGCGTGACGCACCCGGCTGGCGGTCGCGTGCGTGCGGTACGTTAATAGGACGACCGGTACGGCGTGCCCTGGTCGAAGCGGCTCTGCCAATGCGTGAGGTAGCGCGACGCGAGCTGCGGGTTGTTCCACACCACGACGACGTTTTCGGAATTGCGGCTTGCGGCCGACGCGCTGTAGTTGAACGAGCCCGTCTCGACGTGTTCGGCGTCGATCACGAGATACTTGTCGTGATGGATCGCATAGGCATCGATCGTGCGTGTCGGAATGCCCGCATTGACGAGCAGGTTCAGTGCCTGTTTGCTGCTCTTCGCGCGATTGCCCTTGTCGTCGACGACGACTGCAACATTCACGCCGCGCCGCTTCGCGGCCAGCAGTGCGCGCGTGACGGGCGGCGACGTGAACGAGTAGGCGGCGACGCGAATCGAACTGCGCGCGGCGCCGATTGCCTTCAGCACGAGCGCCTCGGCGCCCCCGTCGGGCGAGAACGCCGATTCGACGACCTGCGTGGCCGGCGCTTCGTGGGTCGGAGCCGGCAGCAGCTGCGCGATGAAATCGATCGCCTGTTGCAACAGCGATTCGTTATGCGTTTTGCCGAAGGCGGCGAACGGTGTGGCGAGCAGGGAGGCGGCGAGGCAGGCAGCGGCGAGGCGTTGGCGCGTCAACATCTTGGACAGCGAATGATTTCGAGACAGCGGGCCGTGAGTGTAACGCAGACACGGCGGCGCAGCCACGCCTTCGTGGGAACGAGATGCACAGTCGCGCAGGCGGCATGCGCGACGTGGCGTGGCGCGTCGTGTCGCCTCTCGTTTGCATTGGCCGGATGGTCGGGCCGGTGCCCGGGTTCGGCGGCGAATGCGTGCGCATGCGCGCTCGTGTAGATTGCCGCGGCATGGCGGCTTGCGTGCACGCAATCGCAACGGTTAGCGCGCTGCGGTAAGGGTGAACGACCGACACTGCGAGTGGGGCGCATCAACTCGAGGGCGCCGGCATGCTCGAACCTATGCGGCGCGTGTACGCGCGCATGCGGGCCGATGGCGGTGATCGACGTGCGGCACGCCAGCAGCATCGAACATCAGGTATCGCGCGGCCCCCCAGTCTCGCATGCAATCCAGCCGGGCCCGGGTTCCGGCTGCACGTCGTGCGCATCGAGCGGTTCGCCGCACGCCGAGCACACCGCGACCGCATGCATCAACTGCCCGCAATTGCGATGGCGCAATTGCATCGGCGGCCCCTTGCCGTCGTCCTTCCAGTGATCGCCCCATGTCATCAGCGCCAGCAGGGCCGGGTAGAGGTCGAGACCTTTTTCCGTCAACCGGTATTCGAAGCGCGGCGGGCGTTCCTGATACGCGCGCTTGACCAGCACGCCTTCGTCGACGAGTCGCGCCAGCCGCTCGGCCAGGACGTGGCGCGTAAGCCCGAGCTGCGTCTGGAACGCATCGAAGCGGCGGCAGCCGAGAAATGCGTTGCGCAGGATCAGCATGGTCCAGCGATCGCCGAGCACGGCGAGCGTGCGCGCGACCGAACAGTTCAGCGTGCCGATGTCATCCCATTTCATGATCGAGTCTCGTGCGGCGGTTCAGTAAAGGAGCGGGTTCGATTATAGAACCCGTGCTCGATTGCCATCGCTGCGGGTTGCGTTGACAAGCCGTGCGCGGTTGTCAATAATTCGTTCCAATTCGGAACTTACTAGCGCGCCGACGCGCGTTCAACCAGGAGACAACCCGATGAATCCGCTTTCCCTGTCCGGTCTCGAACTGCTGCGTGCGGCGGCTGCGGGCGACGTGCCGCTCGCGTCGATTTCGGAGACGATCCCGATGCGGCCGCTCGGTGTGGAGCTCGGTTACGTGAAGATGTCCGCGCGCGCGGACGGGCGGCACCTGAATCCGCTCGGCGGTGTGCACGGCGGGTTCGCGGCGACAGTGCTCGATTCGGTCACCGGCTGTGCGGTGCATTCGATGCTCGATGCGGGCGTCGGCTATGGCACGGTCGATCTCCACGTGAAGATGCTGCGCCCCGTGCCGCGCGACGTCGATCTGATCGCGGAAGGACGCGTGATTCACCTGTCGCGTTCGCTGGGCGTCGCGGAAGGGACGTTGAAGACGCCGGACGACAAGATCGTCGCGCATGCATCGGCGACCTGCTTCATTCAACGGCCGCAGTAACGGCGCGGGCACGGGTGAGCTGTTGCACGCTGTTGCAGTGGGCAACGCAGCGGACGGTCAACGGGACGCGGCCTTCATGCGCATCCAGAGTGCCGCCAGCGTATCGAAGGCCGCCTGTAAGCGCGCGCACCGCCTGTCTGAAGCGCTCGCGTCAATGTGATAGCTTTCCTGCTTTCCACTGACGCCACAGGAACAGCATGGAATACCGCACACTCGGCGATTCGGGCATCGAAGTCAGCCTGATCGGTCTCGGCACGATGACGTGGGGCGAGCAGAATTCGGAGCGCGACGCGCACGAGCAGATCGATTACGCGCTCGGGCAGGGCGTCACGCTGATCGATGCCGCGGAAATGTACCCGGTGCCGCCGAAGCCCGATACCCAGGGCCGCACGGAGCAGTACATAGGCACGTGGCTTGCTCGGCATCGCGCGCAGCGCGACCGGATCGTGCTCGCGACGAAAATCGCGGGTCCGGCGCGGCAGCCGCACAATCCGCGCCATATTCGCGGCGAAGGCAATCAGTTCGATCGAAAGAACCTGACCGAGGCGCTCGACGGCAGCCTCAAGCGCCTTCAAACCGACTATGTCGACCTGTACCAGCTGCACTGGCCCGATCGCAGCACGACGACGTTCGGCCGGCCCGCGTATCCGTGGGTCGACGATGCGTACACGGTGCCGATCGAGGAAACGCTCGGCGTGCTCGCGGAGTTCGTGAAGGCCGGCAAGATTCGCGCGATCGGCGTGTCGAACGAAACGCCGTGGGGCGTCGCGCAGTTCCTGCGCGCGGCCGAGAAGCTCGGGCTGCCGCGCATCGCGAGCATCCAGAATCCGTACAGCCTGCTCAATCGCACGTTCGAAAATGGTCTGTCCGAATTCACGCACCGTGACGGTATCGGCCTGCTCGCGTATTCACCGCTCGCGTTCGGCTGGCTAAGCGGCAAATACGAGAATGGCGCGCGTCCGGCCGGGGCGCGCATCACGCTGTTCGAACGTTTTCAGCGCTACAGCAAGCCACAGGCCGTCGCAGCGACGTCGCGTTACGTCGCGCTCGCAAAACGTCATGGGCTGTCGCCCGCGCAGCTCGCGCTTGCGTTCGTCAACAGCCGGCCGTTCGTGCGCAGCAACCTGATCGGCGCGACGTCGCTCGAGCAGCTGAAGGAGAACATCGGCAGCATCGACGTGAAACTGTCCGACGAGATCCTTGCCGAGATCGACGCATTGCACGAGTTGCAGCCGAATCCGGCACCGTAAGACGACGAGCGGCCCGCGCGGCGCGAGTGCGGCGGCGGGCCGTGCAGCGCGCGCATCCCAGCGCGCTCGCGGCTTTCGCGGTCGCAAACCGGCGGTACATGAATAGGCGGATGCGCCGCGCGCAGAAGTGCCGTTACCGCATCCCGAGCCGCGTGCGCGCAACCAGCAGCGCCGCAAGACTCAGCACCGCGCAGCCGATCAGGTAAAGCGCCGGCGACAGCCGATTGCCCGTCGCGCTGATTAGCCAGGTGATGACGAACGGCGCGAAGCCGCCGAACAATGTGACGCCCGTGTTGTAGCTGACCGCGAGCCCGGTCGCGCGCGTCTGCGCCGGAAACAGCTCGGCCATCAGCGCCGGCAGCGCGCCGCAGTACGTCGCCTTCAGCAGGCCGATCCAGATCAGCGCGGCGAGCATCGTCGCGAACGATGCGTGATGCGTGAGCCACGCGAACGTCGGCCACACGGTCGCGAGCATCAGCACGGCAGCGGCCGCCATCACGCGAATCCGGCCCGTGCGATCCGACAGATGGCCGACGAGCGGCGTGACCAGCGTCAGCACGAAGCCGGTCGCGAGCGTCGCCGCGAAGCCCGTCGACGCCGGCAGCCCGAGCTGCTTGATCGCGTACGTCGGCATGTACAGCACCATGTAGTTGATTGCGGTCGAGATCACGAGCACGCCGATCGCCAGCAGCACGCGCATTTTCTGGTCGGCGAACAGTTCGCGCACGGGGGCCGCGGAGCGTGCTTGCGTCTTGAATTCGATGCCTTCGTCGACGTAGCGGCGGATATAGAGCCCGACCGGTCCAATCGCGAGCCCGAACAGGAACGGCACGCGCCAGCCCCAGCTTTCGAGTTGCACGGTGCTCAGCGTTGCGGTCAGCAGCGCACCGAAGCCCGATGCGAGCAGCGTCGCGAGCCCTTGGCTCGCGAACTGCCAGCTCGACATGAAGCCCCGCCGCTGCGGCGCGTGTTCGACGAGGAACGCGGTCGAGCTCGCGAATTCGCCGCCGGCCGAGAAGCCCTGCATCAGCCGCGACAGCATGATCCCGAGCGGCGCCAGCACGCCGATCGACGCGTAGGTCGGCATCAGGGCGATCAGCAGCGTGCCGGCCATCATCATCGCGATCGACAGCAGCAACGACGCCTTGCGGCCCGCGCGGTCCGCGTATGCGCCAAGCACGAAGCCGCCGATCGGCCGGATCAGGTAGGACAGGCCGAACGTGCCGAGCGTGAGCAACAGCGATGTCGCTTCGCTCGTCGCCGGAAAGAACAGTTTGGCGATCGTCACCGCAAAAAAACCGTAGACGATCAGATCGAACCATTCGAGCGCGTTGCCGATCGACGCGGCGAAGATGATGCGCCGGATCTTCGCGGCGCTCGGGCGGGCGGCGTCCTGCGACGTCAGGGTAGTCGTATTCATCGTATGAGCAGATCCCGAGAAAGGAGCGAACGCGTTAAAGGACGGTGCTGGCCACGGCCGGCGCCGCGCGGCGTGCGGACGGCGGTGCGTCGCCGAGATCCCAGAAGAGGCCGGCCATCATCTGCAGCCCCTCGCGTACGACGCTCGCGAGCAGATGCTCGTCGGGCGCGTGCTGCGAGCACGCCGGATACGAGTGCGGAATCCACAGCGTCGGCAGTCCGAGCGTGTCCGCGAACACTTCGTTTGGCAGCGTGCCGCCGAGATTGGGCAGGATCGCCGGCTTCTTGCCGGTCGTACGTGCAATCGATGCGACGGCCCAGCGGACCCACGGATCGTCGGGCGGCAGTCGCGTTGCCGGTGCGCCGCGTTCGACGTCGATCTCGATGTCGGCGAAACCGTGTGCATCGAGATGCGCGCGCAGGTGCGTCTGCAGCGCTTCCCAGTCGGTGCCGACGACGAAGCGCAACTGGCAGTGCGCATACGCGACGGGCGGAATCGCATTGACCGGATGCTCGGGATTGCCGGCCTTGAACGCGAGGATCTCGAACGCATTCCAGCCGAACACGCGCTCGGCGGCGCTGAGGCCCGGCTCGCCCCAGTCCGCATCGATCGCGGGGTCGCCCGGGCCGCCGCCGACGGACAGATCGGCAAGCGCGGCGCGCACGGCGGCCGGAATCGGCGGCGGGCGCAGCCCGGCAACCCGGATCGCGCCGCGCGCATCGACGAGGCTTGCGAGTGCGTTCGCGAGCACGGTCGCCGGATTGCGCAGCAGCCCGCCCCAATTGCCGGAGTGATGGGCGCCATCGCGCGCGCGCAGGCTCAGCTTGAAGTTGACCGAACCGCGCGAGCCGAGGAACACGGTCGGGCGTTCCGCCGTCAGCCGCGGGCCGTCGGATGCGATCAGCACGTCGGCCGCGAGCGCATCGCGCTCCCGGCGGCACAGTGCGTCGAGGCCCGGCGAACCCGTTTCCTCGCCCATCTCGATCAGCAGCTTCGCGTTGAAGCCGAGCCGGCCGCCGCGGCCGGCGAGCACGCTCGCCAGCGCGGCGAGGTTGATCGTGTGCTGGCCTTTGTTGTCGGCACTGCCGCGGCCGTACCAGCGATCGCCGTCGACGGTCAGCGTCCACGGCGACAGCGGCGCGCGCCATTGCGCGTCGTAGCCGCGCACGACGTCGCCGTGGCCGTAGATCAGCACGGTCGGCAGCGCGTCGTCCTCGTGGCGGGACGCCAGCAGAAACGGGCCGCCGCCGTCGACGGGGTTGTCGACGATGCGCGACGTAAAACCGAGGCGCGCGGCCTCCGGTGCGATCTCGTCGGTCAGATACGCGCGCAGCGCGGCGCCTGCGGAGCAGTCCTGACTTTCGGTGCGCAGACCGACACGGCGGCTCAGGGTCGCGAAGAGCGCACCCGATTCGAACTGATTCAATGCGTGCTGAAGGACGGCGGTGCGGCTCAAGACGGTCTCCTCTGTCGTTTTGCGAGCCCGGTGCGGCGCGCAGGGTCCAGGTTGCGATCGATTCTAGAAAGCCGTTTTTTTTGTCACAATGATCGAATTTCGAACCTTTCGTTGCCGAAAAGGCAAAGCGGAGCGGCCCGGTCGACGGCCTCGGAGACACCACGATGACGGCTTTCCTGCATGGTCTTGCGCTGCGGTACTTCGTCGAAGTGGCGCGCACCGGGTCGATCAGCGACGCGTCCGCGCGATTGCACGTGGCTGTTTCGGCGATCAGTCGGCAGATCGCGAAGCTCGAAAGCGAGCTCGGCGCGCCGCTGTTCGAGCGGCGCCCGCGCGGGATGGCGCTGTCCGAGGCCGGCGAACGGCTGCTGGGCTTCGCGCAGCGCAGTCTGCTGGAAGCCGAGCATGTGATGAAGGAGATCGGCGGGCTGGAGGCGCTGCACGGCAGCCTGCTGAAGATCGCATGCTCGGAAGGGTTCGCGATCGATTTCCTGCCGGGCGCGCTCGCGAGCTTCAAGGCGCGCCACCCGGGCGTCGATTTCACGGTGTGGGTCGTGTCGCCGGCGGACGCGACGCGGCGTGTGCGCGACGGCGATGCCGACATCGCGCTGACGTTCAGCCTCGCACCGGAGCAGGGCGTGCGCGTCGAACACGCGGAGCGCGCGCCGATCTTCGCGCTGGTGCGCCGCGATCACCCGCTCGCCGCGCGCGACGCGGTGTCGCTTGCCGATATCGCCGGCCACCCGCACGTGCTGCCCGAGGCAGGCACGACGGTGCGTCAGCTGATCGACATCGCGTGCGTGCTCGACGGCCTGATGCTGGAGCCGGAACTGACGAGCAACAACACCGCGGTGATGTACCGCTACGCGCAGCGTACGGGCGCGGTGATGTTCACGGGCCTGTTGTCGGTGCGCGACCGCATCGACGCGGACGGATTTGTCGTCGTGCCCGTCACGAACCCGCAACTGCGCGAACGGAGCATCCAGGTGCAGACCATGGCGGGGCGCGATCTCCCCGCGTCGGTGCGCGCGTTTCGCGACCATCTGGTCGACGCAATGCGTGCCGCGTCGGCGCCGCCGGTCGCCGCGCGCGGCCCGGGGCGCCCGGGCGTGAGATAATCTCGAATCCGCCTTCCGTGCCCGTGCGGCTCGCCGAGCCGCATCGCCCCTGTTCGACGCCGAATTGAAGAACCTGATTGTCACCCTCGATCGCGCCGGCGAGTTCGACGAGATCATCGACGTGCGTACGCCGCTCGAGTTCGCCGAGGACCACATTCCCGGCGCGCTGAACGCGCCCGTCCTCAGCAACGAGGAGCGCGTGATCGTCGGCACGATGTACCGGCAGGTGTCGCCGTACGAAGCGACGCGCGTCGGCGCTGCGATGGTCGCGCGCAACATCGCGCGCCATCTCGACACCACGTTTGCCGACCGCCCGCGCAACTGGCGGCCGCTGATCTACTGCTGGCGCGGCGGGAAGCGTTCCGGCTCGATGACTACCTGGTTCAACCTGATCGGCTGGCAGGCGCGCCAGCTCGAGGGCGGCTACAAGGCGTACCGGCGCGCGGTATGCGCGACGCTCGACACGCTGCCGACGCGTTTTCGCTACATCGCGCTCGTCGGCCATACGGGATGCGGCAAGACGCGACTGTTGAACGCGCTGCGCGACGAAGGCGCGCAGACGCTCGATCTCGAGGCGCTCGCGTGCCATCGCGGCTCGCTGCTCGGCGCACTGCCGGGCGTGCCGCAGCCTACGCAGAAGTCGTTCGACTCGGGTCTCGTGAAGACGCTCGAACGTTTCGACCCCGCGTGGCCGGTATTCGTCGAATCGGAAAGCCGCAAGATCGGGCTTATCCAGTTGCCGCTCGCGCTGCTGGACGCGTTTCGCGCGGGGCCGTGGGTGCAGGTCGAGGCCGCGCATGACGAGCGCATCGCATTCCTGCTCGACGATTACGCGAACCTGTTCGACGAGCCGGCCGCGTTCAAGGCGCAGCTTGACCGGCTGATCGGCCTGCACAGCCGGGAAGAGGTCGCGCGCTGGAACGCGATGATCGACGCGAACGCGCGCGCCGAACTGTTTCGCACGCTGATCGACAAGCATTACGATCCCGCGTACGCACGCACCAACCGTTCGTCGTACGGCAACCCGAACCGCGTGCTCACGTTCGCGTTCCGGCCGAGTGCGGCCGACGGGCGGCAGCAGGCGCGCGCGCTGCTCGACGCACTGGAGCAGGCCGGGCTGCCGGCGCTGCCCGCCGCGGGCGCGCATGCCGGATCCGATACCGACAAAAACCAACCGACCACCACACGATGACGACCACACGCACTCAACCCAGTCCGGCACTCGGCTGGATGACCTTCCTGCTGATCGCGGTCGCGGGGCTTTTCTACGTGAAATGGTTCCCGTACTACAACAAGGCGTTCGTTGCCGCCGAGCACCACTCGATCGGTCAGTCGATCCTGATGGGCACGTCGGCAAGCGCGCCCGAACCGTCGCTGAAGGCGGCGCTCGACTATGCATGGGCATACGGCAAGGCGATCTGGCAGGCGATGGTACTCGGCCTGCTTCTCGGCTCGGCGGTGCAGGCGCTGCTGCCCGCGCACTGGGTCGCGCGCGTGCTGGGTCGCAGCGGTTTCGGCAGCGTCGCGGCGGGCGGCCTGCTGTCGCTGCCGGGCATGATGTGCACGTGCTGCGCGGCGCCGGTCGTCGCGGGATTGCGCGCGCGGCACGCGTCGCCCGGCGGCGCGGTCGCGTTCTGGCTCGGCAACACGGTGTTGAATCCGGCAGCGCTGGTGTTCATGGGTTTCGTGCTCGGCTGGCACTGGAGCGTGTTGCGGCTCGTGCTCGGCATCGCGATGGTGTTCGGGATCGGCTATCTGCTGAACCGGATCGCCCGCCCCGAGGACCGCAGCATCGACGATGCACAGCTCGCGGCGCTGGCGGCCGAACAGGCTGCCGCGGGCAACCCGTTCGTGCGCTGGGTCAAGCTGCTTGCGCGGATGGCCGTGCGGCTCGTGCCCGAGTACATCGTGCTCGTGCTGCTGCTGGGCGCGGCGCGCGCGTGGCTGTTTCCGCACATCGGCCCGGACATCGGCAACCATCTCGGCTGGATCATCGCATTCGCGGTCGCGGGCACGTTGTTCGTGATCCCGACGGCCGGCGAGGTGCCGATCATCCACGCCATGCTGTCGCTCGGCATGGGCGTCGGCCCGGCTGCTGCGCTGCTGCTGACGCTGCCGCCGATCAGCGTGCCGTCGCTCGCGATGCTCGCGCGCTCGTTCAAGCCTTACATGCTGGCGATCGTGACGGGCCTCGTCGTCGTATTCGGGATCGCGAGCGGGCTGCTTGCGATCGCGTTCGGGTTCTGACGGCCGCGCGCGACGGGCACGCGAGCGGGGCGATGCGGTCGGACGCATCCGGGTTCGCATCGCCGGTCGGGCAGCCAGGCACGACAGACGCGGCTGGCCGCAAACGAGCCGGCATGACAGCCGCCGCCCGCCACGCCGCTTGCGCCTGCCGTGCGACCGTCGTATTCATCCGGCACCGCCGCTTCGAGCGTGCGGCGCCCTTTACAAGAAGCAAACAGGAAAACGCATGACCCAACCGAAGATTCATCCTCGACTCGAAAAGGCGCTGACGCGCGGCGATCTCGCGATCCGCCAGGCCAATTCCGCGCGGGCGACTGCCGTGCTGAACGCGCTCGGCACGATGATCATCGAAGCGTCGGCCACGATCGGCGTCGAGGCGAGCATCGACATTCCGCAAGGCGACCGCATTTACGATCCGGTAAACGGCCTGTGGCCGCAGAAGATGCTGGTGTCGTTCGACGGCCCGGTCGATGAAGCCGATCCGGAAGAACTGCGCGCGGTTTATCTGGTCGCAGACGACCCGGGTACGCAGTTTCGCGTCGAATGGCATCGCGCGGACGGCAAACTCGGCCGCCACGAAGGCGGGCCGCTCGCGACCGTCGCGTTCCTGACCGACGTGGAGATCCCGTGGAGCGATGACGACGAATAACGTCGTCACGATTGCTTCGTATCGAGCCGGCGCAACGCGCGCCGGCTGTCAGCGCATCATTCGCCGCCGGAACAGCCACGCGGACACCACGAAACCGCCAACCGCATAGCCTGCGAGAACCGCGAGGTGCATGCCGACGTCGGCCGCCGGCCGGCCGAGCATCGCGGGCCGGATCAATTCGACCGCGTTCGCGAGCGGCAGCACGTGCGCCGCGTGCTGTGCGATCGGCGGCAACTGCGCGATCGGAAAGAATACGCCTGACAGCAGCAGCATCGGCGTCAGCACGAGCGTCTGATAGAACATGAAGAAGTCGTAGGACGGTGCGAGCGCGGTGACGATCATTGCGGTGCTCGCGAACGCGAGGCCGGCCAGCGCGATCACGGGCAGGGCCGCGAGCATCGACGGAAACCGCGCATAGCCGAGCAGGCCGGCAACCAGCATGATCGCGACGCCCGACAACAGCGCCTTGCTCGCACCCCAGACGATTTCTCCGAGCACGATGTCGCCGAGCGCGAGCGGCGTATGCATGATCGCCTCCCAGGTCCGCTGCACGTGCATCCGCGAGAAGCCCGAATACATCGATTCGAAGCTCGCGGACATCATCACGCTCGACCCGACCGTGCCGGCCGCGAGAAATGCGATATACGACACGCCGTCGACGTGGCCGAGCATCAGGCCGAGCCCGAATCCCAGCCCGAACAGATAGATCATCGGATCGGCGAGATTGCCAAACATCGACGCAAGCGCGAGCTTGCGCCACACGAGATAGTTGCGCCGCCACACCGCGATCCAGTTCGTGGCATTCGCGGGCAGCGCAATCGCGAAGCGCGATTCGCGCGGCGGGGTTAGCGGCGCGGCAGTGGAATAGTTGCGTACGTCCATCATCGATCAGTCCTGCATGTCGCGGCCCGTGAGCCGCAGGAACACGTCTTCAAGATTCGCCGGACGATGCAGATAGCGCAAGCCAGTGCGACCCTTGAGCCGCGCACTGAGCGGCTCGGGATCCGTCACGTAGCAGAACAGCGTCTCGCCGCTGATTTCGGTGTGTTTCGCGAACGGCGACAGCTCGTCGCGCAGCGTGCTCGGATCCGGTCCGTAGACTTCGATAACGTCGCACCCGATTTCCGATTCGATCAGCGCGTGCGGCGCGCCTTCGGCGATTTTGCGACCGTCCTCGATCACGCACAGCCGGTCGCACAGCCGCTCGGCTTCCTCCATGAAATGCGTGGTGATCAGGATCGTCTTGCCGCGCGCGAGCAGCGAGCGCAACCGCTCCCACATCAGATGCCGCGCCTGCGGATCGAGACCGGTCGTCGGCTCGTCGAGCACGAGCACGTCCGGGTCGTTCACGAGCGCGCGTGCGAGCGTCAGCCGCCGCTTCATCCCGCCCGACAGCTCGCCGACCTTCGCATCGGCCTTGTTCTCCAGCTTCGCGAATTCGAGCAGCGGCTGCACGAGCCCGCGTGCAGCCGCTGCGGACAGTCCGAAATAGCGGCTGAATACGAGCAGGTTCTCGCGGACCGTGAAGTCAGGATCGAGGTTGTCGAACTGCGGGACGACGCCGACGCGGCGGCGCGCATGCCGCGCACGCGACGGAACCGGTTCGCCGCACAGTGAAATCGCGCCGGCATCGGGGTACGCAAGGCCAAGCAGCATCTTCAGCGTCGTGGTCTTGCCGGCGCCATTCGGCCCGAGCAGGCCGTAGCATTCGCCAGCCTGCACGTGGAAGGACAGGCCGTTGACGACGAGCTTGTCGCCATAGCGCTTTTCGACGTTCCGGAAATCGATCGGTGCAACGGACATGGGCGGGTTTGTCGTTGTAAGCGGGCGCGTATCGCGGCCGGCCGGGCCGGCTTGCCGGCGTGCGAACGGATCGCGCGCATGCGTGTCACACGCGCATGGCCGACGCGACCGTGCATCGGCGGCACGAATGGGCCATTTTAGTGCATCGGTTGCATCCGATCACGGCATGTCCGCGCGGGGCGGTGCATGCACGCGCCGATCATGCACCGCATCATCGCCGACCCGCCCCGCGTGGCGAATCAGCGTTTTCCATCCCTTGCGTCCGCAATTGCGGCGCACCATGATGAGTGCATAGCGCACGTAGTCGCGATAGGGAGGTTTCATGGCTAGCTACAACAAGATTCTGCTCTGCTACGACGGCACCCTCGAAGGGCGCAAGGCACTGCGGTGCGGAGCCAATCTCGCGCTGGATCTAAAGGCGGAAACGCATTTGCTGTCGGTTGTCGACATGCGTTCCAGCATCGCGCAAAGTGCCGGGCTGCTCACCGACGTCGCGTGCGGCCGCTTCGAAGAAACCGCGCGCGAGATCCTGCAGGAAGGCGTGAACTGGCTGCGCGAGCGCGGCGTTCAGGCGGAAGGGCATTTCGCGTTCGGCTATCCGATCGACGAAATTGCGAATCTCGCGACGGAAATCAACGCCGATCTCGTCGTCGTCGGCCACCGGTGCCGCAGCGGCTTGTCGAGATGGTGGATGGGCTCGGGCAACACGCAACTGCTGGATCGCGTGAATTGCAGCATTCTCGTCGCGTGTTCTTCGGCGGAAGAGCAAAAGGCCGAGATCGCGCGCGAGCGCGAAGCGGCGATCGCGAGCGGCACGTAACACCGCACCCGATATCGCAAGCGCGTGACCGGGCGCGGTGCGCCGCGATTCATGCCGGTTTCGCGCCGCGCTGCGTTGGCGGCATCTCATCCGCTCGAAGCACGCTCACGCGTGCAGGTCGATCGCGGACAGCTTCCAGGAAAACAGCCCGACGCGGTGGAAGATCGCTGCATAGCGCGTGCCGTCGGCGCTGCGCTGGTAGGTCACGACGAATTCATCGATATTCCGATAGCCCGCACTCGTCTGCTGCGGATGGCCTGCGTCGCGGGGGCGGGCCGGTGCGGGCGCTGCCGCAGGCGGGGCCGGCGCAGTCGTAATCGTGCTACTGCCGGGTTGCGGCACGCTGGCGGCGGTGCCTGGGGCCGCAGGCACTGCCGCTGGTGGTGCTGCTGCGTTGCCACGCGTGCCGTCTGGCACAGCGTCCGACCAATCGGGCGGCCTTTCGCCGGGATTGCCGCGCGGCGGGATCCCGCTCATCAGCGCCGCTACGCCTTCCGGTGTCGCATACGCATCGACCAACGGGCCGATCAATGCAGACCCGATCAGCGCGCCGATCACCGCGAACGGGTTGTCCTTCTTCACTGCATCGATCCGGCGCATCAATTCTTCCGTGACTTGCTGTTTCAAGCTGATGCGCAGCGACGGGAAATCGACGTATTCACTGACCGCTTGCGCATCGCGCGCGTCGACCGCCGATTTCAGGCGACCGAGTGCGATATACGGGGAAGCGTACGCGTAGCCGATCGCCGCGAATACGGCGACGGCCAACACGACGATCAGCAGAGGTTTGAGCCGCAACGTGCGGCCCGTTGCTCCAGTCACGATGCCTCCGGGTGGACGGGTTCCGCTATCAGAGACCGCCGTGCGTGGCCGATCGTTCCTCGGCGATGCAGCGATCGATCATCCGGCACACGGCATCGATCGTGCCCACCATGATCAGGCGCGACCGGCCGTGATAGACGCGCACCGGCGCCCGGCGCGCCGGTTCCGCGTGATTGAGGCCGGCATTCAGCGAGACGCGCGCGAAGGCGGGAAGCGCTGACGGCAGCAGCGACGCCTGCCGTTCAACTGCGACTTCTTGGCTCACCACGGGCGCCGCGGCGGACAGCGGCGCGCAGGGCGTGCGGCCGCGCAGATGACGCAGGCGGCCGAATTGACGGAAAGGCAGCAGACGGGAAAGGCGTTCCATGGTGTTCTCCTCAGCGAGACCGATTGTCAGAGTTCGCCCGAGCGGATCAGCCCGACGGCGATGCCTTCCAGCGCGAACTCCGCGCTGCCGGCCTTGACGAAGATGTTTTCGTAATCCGGGTTCTCCGCGATCAGCTCGATGCCGCCGGGGCGGCGCATCAGGCGCTTGACCGTGACGTCGTCGCCAAGACGCGCAACGATGATCTGGCCATCCTTCGCTTCGGTGCGCTTCTGCACCGCGAGGAGGTCGCCATCGAGAATGCCGGCGTCGCGCATCGACAGCCCGCGGACCTTCAGCAGGTAGTCGGGCTTGCTCGTGAACAGCGCCGGATCGCACGCGTAATGCTGCGAGATGTGCTCCTGCGCGAGGATCGGGCTACCGGCTGCGACCCGGCCGACCAGCGGCAGCGACAGTTGCATCAGGCCGGCGTGCGGCAGCGTGAACTGATGCGGGACGTCGTCGACGCCGAGCAGCCGGATGCCGCGCGACGCGCCGGCCGCGAGCTCGATCACGCCCTTGCGCGCCAACGCACGCAGGTGCTCCTCGGCCGCGTTCGGCGAACTGAAGCCGAGCTCGGCGGCGATCTCGGCGCGCGTGGGTGGAAAACCGGAGCGCTCGATCGCGCGGCGAATCAAGTCGAACACTTGCTGCTGACGGGCGGTGAGTTTGGTCATGGCTGAACTGTATGGATAGACAGTGAGCTGTATTTTTATACAGTACTTCGCGAATTTCAAGTGTTACTTGAGGTTCGCCGCGATCGCGCCGGTTCCGGCGTCATTTTGTGCCGCCCTGACGCCGGTTTGTCTGCCGCAACCGTCCGTCCAGTCTGCGTTAGCACTTTTGAGTATTAAAAAATGAAGAACGATTATTTTTAATCATGTAACCCGTTCGATAGACTGGCCCGACATCGCAACATCGACAACACTGGAGAACCAAGGATGGCGAAGCGCAATACGGGGCTGGTGGGCGGAGCGGGCCGCCTGATCGCAACACTCGCGCTGGGGGCGGCGGCGGCGCTGGGCGTCGCGACCCACGCGCAGGCCGATACGACCTTCCTGAACGTGTCGTACGACCCGACGCGCGAGCTGTACCAGGATTTCAACCAGGCGTTCGGCAAGGAGTGGAAGGCGAAGACGGGCGAGACGGTCAACTTCAAACAGTCGCACGGCGGCTCGGGCGCACAGGCGCGCTCGGTGCTGGACGGGCTGCAGGCCGACGTCGTCACGCTGGCGCTCGCGTACGACATCGACGCGATCGCCAACAAGGGCCTCGTCAACAAGGACTGGCAAAAGCGCCTGCCGGACAACGCGTCGCCGTACACGTCGACGATCGTATTCCTGGTGCGCAAGGGCAATCCGAAGGGGATCAAGGACTGGGACGACCTGACCAAGCCCGGCATCTCGATCGTCACGCCGAACCCGAAGACCTCCGGCGGCGCGCGCTGGAACTATCTGGCCGCGTGGGCGTATGCGGTGCACAAGCCGGGCGGCAACGAGCAGAGCGCGAAGGAATTCGTGACGAAGCTGTACAAGAACGCCGGCGTGCTCGATTCGGGCGCGCGCGGCGCGACGACGAGCTTCGTGCAGCGCGGAATCGGCGACGTGCTGATCGCGTGGGAAAACGAGGCGTTCCTGTCGATCAAGGAATTCGGCACCGACAAGTTCGAGATTGTCGTGCCGTCGGTCAGCATCCTGGCCGAGCCGCCGGTCGCGGTGGTCGACAAGGTGGTCGACAAGAAGGGCACGCGCAAGCTGGCCGAGGCGTACCTGAATTTCCTGTACAGCCCGCAAGGCCAGGAGATCGCGGCGCGCAACTACTACCGTCCGCGCGCGAAGAACGTGCCGGCGGAACTGACGAAGCAGTTTCCCAAGCTGAAGCTGTACACGGTCGACGACACGTTCGGCGGCTGGACGAATGCGCAGAAGACGCATTTCGCGGACGGCGGCGTGTTCGATTCGATCTACAAGCCGCAGTAACGCACGCAACACCATAACGACAGCGGCGCGCCACGACAGCGCGCAGCATCCCCGGCGGGCCGCCGGCGCGAGAGAGCATTCTTCGCGCCGGCGTTTGCGTCGGGCCCATGAGCAGCATCGACCCAGCAAGAGCATCCGATGACGACGTACACCTTTCGCAAGCCGAGCGCGCTGCCCGGTTTCGGCGTGACGCTCGGCATCACGGTGGCTTATTTGAGCCTCGTGGTGCTGATCCCGCTCGCCGCCACATTCCTGAAAACCGCGACGCTGTCGTGGGGCCAGTTCGTGACTGCCGTCACGTCGCCGCGCGTGCTCGCGTCGTACCGGCTGACGTTTTCGGCCGCACTCGGCGGCGCACTGATCAACGCCGTGTTCGGCTTTCTCGTCGCGTGGGTGCTGGTCCGCTACACGTTCCCGTTCAAGCGCGTCGTCGACGCGATCGTGGACCTGCCGTTCGCGCTGCCGACGTCGGTCGCCGGCATCTCGCTCGCAGCCGTCTATGCGACGAACGGCTGGGTCGGCCAGTATCTCGCGCCGTTCGGCATCAAGATCGCGTTTACGCCGGTCGGCGTCCTGGTCGCGCTGACCTTCATCGGGCTGCCGTTCGTCGTGCGCACGGTGCAGCCGGTGCTCGAGGATTTCGAGCGAGAGCAGGAAGAGGCCGCCGCATGCCTGGGCGCGTCGCGCTGGCTGACGTTTCGCCGCGTCGTGCTGCCCGCGGTGCTGCCGGCGCTGCTCACGGGCTTCGCGCTCGCGTTCGCGCGTGCGCTCGGCGAATACGGGTCGGTGATCTTCATCGCCGGCAACGTGCCGATGAAGTCCGAGATCACGTCGCTGCTGATCATCACGAAGCTCGAGCAGTACGACTACGCGGGCGCGACCGCGCTGGCCGTCGTGATGCTGGTCGTGTCGTTCCTGATGCTGCTGCTGATCAACACGCTGCAGTGGTATCTGCAGCGCCGCACGAGCAAGGGCGCGAGCGGCCCCGCGCCCGCAACCGCCACCGCGGCCGGTACGGCGGCCGCCGCCGGAGGCCAGCGATGAGCCGGGAGTCCACTGTCGTGCTGAACAATCCGTCCGCCGCGCGTGCGCGCGCCGCCAAACAGCTCGATCCCGTCAGCGAGCCGCGTGCGGTGCGCTGGCTGCTGATCGGCATCGCGCTGGCGTTCCTCGCGTTCTTTCTCGTGGTGCCGCTCGCCGCGGTGTTCTTCGAGGCGCTGCGCAAGGGCGTCGGCTTCTATCTCGAATCGCTCGCCGATCCCGACGCGTGGTCGGCGATCAAGCTGACGCTGACCGTCGCCGCGATCGCGGTGCCGCTGAATCTCGTGTTCGGCGTGTGTGCATCGTGGGCGATCGCGAAGTTCGAGTTCCGCGGCAAGGCGCTCCTGACGACGCTGATCGATCTGCCGTTCTCGGTGTCGCCAGTGATCTCGGGGCTCGTCTACGTGCTGCTGTTCGGCGCGCAGGGCTGGCTCGGCCCGTGGCTGCAGGATCACGACGTGCAGATCATCTTCGCAGTGCCGGGCATCGTGCTCGCGACGATCTTCGTCACGTTCCCGTTCGTCGCGCGGGAGCTGATTCCGCTGATGCAGGCGCAGGGCACCGACGAGGAAGAGGCCGCGCGCGTGCTCGGTGCGTCGGGCTGGCAGATCTTCCGGCGCGTGACGCTGCCGAACGTGAGATGGGGGCTGCTGTACGGCGTGATCCTGTGCAACGCGCGTGCGATGGGCGAGTTCGGCGCGGTGTCGGTCGTATCCGGTCACATCCGCGGCGTCACCGACACGATGCCGTTGCACGTCGAGATCCTGTACAACGAATACAACTTCGCGGCCGCGTTCGCAGTGGCGTCGGTGCTGGCGTTGCTCGCGCTCGTCACGCTCGCGCTGAAGCTGCTCGCCGAGCGCCATCTCGCCGCCGAACTGGCCGGCGCGCGCGATGACGTTCCCGCTCATGCCGGCCCCGCCGCCGCCATTTCGTCGAAATCGTAAAGAGGCAACCAGAATGGGTATCACTGTCCGTCATCTTCAGAAGCGCTTCGGCGATTTCACCGCGCTCGACAACGTGTCGCTCGACTTCCCGCCCGGCGAGCTCGTCGCGCTGCTCGGGCCGTCCGGCTGCGGCAAGACCACGCTGCTGCGCGTGATCGCGGGCCTCGAGCACGCGGACGCCGGCCAGGTCGTGCTGCAGGGGCTCGACGTCGCATCGGTCGGCGCGCGCGATCGCCAGGTCGGCTTCGTGTTCCAGCATTACGCGCTGTTCCGCCACATGACCGTGTTCGAGAACGTCGCGTTCGGGCTGCGAGTGAAGCCGCGCCGCGAGCGGCCGTCGGAAGCCGTGATTCGCGACAAGGTGCACGAGCTGCTGAAGCTGGTGCAGCTCGACTGGCTCGCGCAGCGCTATCCGTCCGAGCTGTCGGGCGGCCAGCGACAGCGGATCGCGCTGGCGCGCGCGCTCGCGGTCGAGCCGAAAGTGCTGCTGCTCGACGAGCCGTTCGGCGCGCTCGACGCGAAGGTGCGCAAGGAGCTGCGGGGCTGGCTGCGTCGCCTGCACGACGACCTGCACATCTCGACGATCTTCGTCACGCACGACCAGGAGGAGGCGCTGGAAGTGGCCGACCGCATCGTCGTGCTGAACCGCGGTCGCGTCGAGCAGGTCGGCAGCCCGCAGGACGTCTACGATCATCCGCAAAGCGCGTTCGTCTACGAGTTTCTCGGCGCGGCGAACCGGCTGCCGGGCACGGTCGCCGGCCGCGGCTTCGTCGCCGACGGCGCGGCCGCGCCGATCGCGGTCGACGCCGATTTCGCAGGCCCCGCGAACGCATACGTGCGGCCGCACGATCTGCAGCTGTGGCCGGCCGGCGACGGCCATCGCGACGGCATTGCGGTCGACGTGCGCCGCGTGATCCCGCTCGGCGGCTCGGTACGCATCGAGCTCGAGGCGCGCTCGGGCGGCGCGCTGGAGGCGGAGCTCGATCGCGACGCGTGGCGTGCGCTCGAACTGCAGGTGGGCGACGGCGCGACGGCCGTTCCGCGCGCGGTTCGCGTGTTTCCCGCGCACTGACGCCTGAACCCGGCAACGAGAAGAGGGCGGATACCGCTCCGGATCGACATCGAATCGATATTCGAACAACGACAGCCTAAGAGGCATACCCATGAATTTTCAGCAATTGCGTTTCGTGCGAGAGGCCGTGCGCCAGAACATGAACCTGACGGAAGTCGCGAACGTGCTGTACACGTCGCAGTCGGGCGTGTCGAAACAGATCAAGGATCTCGAGGATGAACTGGGCGTCGACATCTTCATCCGGCGCGGCAAGCGGCTCACCGGGCTCACGGAGCCGGGCAAGGCCGTGCACCAGCTGATCGAGCGGATGCTGCTCGACGCGGAGAACCTGCGCCGCGTCGCGCGCCAGTTCGCGGACCAGGACAGCGGCCACCTCGTCGTCGCAACGACGCACACGCAGGCGCGCTACGCGCTGCCGAAGGTGATCCGGCAGTTCACCGAGGTGTTCCCGAAGGTGCATCTTGCGCTGCGCCAGGGCAGCCCGCAGCAGATCGCGCAGATGATCCTGAACGGCGAAGCCGATCTCGGCATCTCCACCGAAGCGCTCGATCGCTATCCGGACATCGTCACGTTTCCGTGCTATTCGTGGCATCACACGGTCGTCGTGCCGAAAGGCCATCCGCTCGTCGGCCGCGAGAACCTCACGCTCGACGAAATCGCCGAATATCCGATCATCACGTACGACCAGGACTTCACCGGCCGCTCGCATATCGACCAGGCGTTCGCGCAGGCGGGCGCGGTGCCCGACGTCGTGCTGACCGCGATCGACGCGGACGTGATCAAGACTTACGTCGAGCTCGGCATGGGGATCGGCGTCGTCGCCGCAATGGCGTTCGATCCGCAGCGCGACACGGGGCTCGTCGCGCTCGACACGCAGCACTTGTTCGAGGCGAGCACGACGCGCGTCGGCTTGCGCAAGGGCGCGTTCCTGCGCGCGTATGCGTACCGGCTGATCGAGATGTTCGCGCCGCACCTGAACGAAGCGGAAATCGCCGGGATGCTGCGCGAAGCAGTCTGATCCGCCGATGCACGGCGGTCGCAGCGGGCGCGGCATGCGCGCGCTCGCTGCATCGCATCGCTGCGCGGCGGCACCCGGCGGTGCGCGCCGCGCGAAGCGGTGATCCGTCTGCCGTAACACGCGGCAACCGACGCGAACGACAATGCGCTCCGAATAAACCCTTAAATATTGATCAGACGGGTTGCGCGTTGCATAGAAACGGTACAGCATAGCCGTCACTCCGCTGGCGTCCCCGCTGGCGGCGGCGCGTCGACGACAGCACGCGCCAGGCAGTCGGCCGTCTGCCTCGCTCCATTCCTTGGTACCGACAAGCAGCATCGATGGCCATTGCCCGGGTAGTGTGGCGCAAACGTTTGCTCGCATTAAAACAACAGTCGAATAACAATCCGGCCCGTCGGGCCAGTCGCCAGGAGATGTGTATGAATGTCCTGTTTCGCCGTCGCTTTCT
This sequence comes from Burkholderia sp. AU19243, assembly GCF_018148075.1. NCBI lineage: Bacteria > Pseudomonadati > Pseudomonadota > Betaproteobacteria > Burkholderiales > Burkholderiaceae > Burkholderia > Burkholderia sp. AU19243. The sequence continues at coordinate 270,244 of NZ_JAGSTV010000005.1, read as the reverse complement.
GACCGCCGCGCTTGCCGCGGTCGCGGTCGCTGCCGCACCGGCGGCCGTTCACGCGCAGTCTGCGGCCAAGCCGAAGGTCGCGCTCGTGATGAAGTCGCTCGCCAACGAGTTTTTCCTGACGATGGAGAATGGCGCGAAGGAGTACCAGAAGCACAACGCCGCGCAGTTCGACCTGATCACCAACGGCATCAAGGACGAGACCGACACCGCGAACCAGATCCGCATCGTCGAGCAGATGATCGTGTCGAAGGTCGACGCTATCGTGCTTGCGCCGGCGGATTCGAAAGCGCTCGTGCCGGTCGTGAAGAAGGCCGTCGATGCGGGGATCATCGTCGTGAACATCGACAACCGGCTCGATCCCGACGTGCTGAAGTCGAAAAATCTGAATGTGCCGTTCGTCGGTCCCGACAACCGCAAGGGCGCGCGCAAGATCGGCGACTACCTCGCGAAGCGGCTGAAGGCCGGCGACCAGGTCGGCATCATCGAAGGCGTGTCGACGACGACCAACGCGCAGCAGCGCACGGCCGGTTTCCAGGACGCGATGAAGGCAGGCGGGATGAAGGTCGTGTCGGTGCAGTCAGGCGAATGGGAGATCGACAAGGGCAACGCGGTCGCGTCCGCAATGCTCAACGAATACCCGAACCTGCGCGCACTGCTGTGCGGCAACGACAACATGGCGATCGGCGCCGTGTCGGCCGTGCGTGCGGCGGGCAAGCAGGGCAAGGTGTTCGTGGTCGGCTACGACAACATCAATGCGATCAAGCCGATGCTCAAGGACGGCCGCGTGCTCGCGACCGCCGACCAGTACGCCGCGAAGCAGGCAGTATTCGGCATCGACACGGCGCTCAAGGCGATCGCCGAGCATCGCAAGCAGGCCGACATGACCGGTGTGGTCGAGACGCCGGTGGACCTCGTGACGAAGTAACGCCGCGCCGTTGCGGCCGCCTCCCTCAAGAATCCGGGGCGGCGGCCGTTATACGGGGTGAGCGCGATCACGGCCACTGCATGCACTTGCACTTGTGAGCGTCATATCCGCGCCCCGCGCGCGGCCGCAACCAGGATCGCGATGGAACCGACCTTCCAACCCTCCCGTTCAGCCGTTCCCGTACTGTCCGTCGCCGGCATCGGCAAGACCTATGCCGAACCCGTGCTCGCCGACGTCACGCTGACGCTCGCGGCCGGCGAAGCGCTCGCGCTGACCGGCGAGAACGGTGCGGGCAAGAGCACGCTGTCGAAGATCATCGGCGGCCTCGTCGATCCGACGGCGGGCACGATGCTGCTCGGCGGCGAAGCCTATGCGCCGGCGAGCCGCACGCAGGCCGAGGCGCTCGGCGTGCGCATGGTGATGCAGGAGCTGAACCTGCTGCCGACGCTGACCGTCGCCGAAAACCTGTTTCTGAACCGTCTGCCGCGCCGCTTCGGCATCATCGACCGTGCGCGGCTGCGGGACGACGCGCGTGCCGCGATGGCGCAGGTCGGGCTCGATTCGGTCGATCCCGACACGCCGGTCGGCGCGCTTGGCATCGGCCACCAGCAGATGGTCGAGATTGCGCGCAATCTGATCGGCGACTGTCGCGTGCTGATTCTCGACGAGCCGACCGCAATGCTGACCGCGCGCGAAGTCGAACTGCTGTTCGAGCAGATCGACAGGCTGAAGGCGCGCGGCGTCGCGATCGTCTATATTTCGCACCGGCTCGAGGAACTCGCGCGGGTCGCCGAGCGCGTCGCGGTGCTGCGCGACGGCCGGCTCGTGCATGTGGGCGACATGGCCGCGACGACGTCCGACGCGCTCGTCACGCTGATGGTCGGGCGCGAGATCGGCGAGCACATCGATCTCGGCGTGCGCCGGCTCGGCGCGCCGCGGCTCGCGGTGTCCGGGATGACGCGCGGCACGGCGGTGCGCGACGTGTCGCTGGAAGTGCGCGCCGGCGAAATCTTCGGCGTTTCGGGGCTGATCGGCGCCGGGCGCACCGAATTGCTGCGCCTGATCTACGGCGCCGATACGCCGGATGCGGGAACCATCGCGGTCGGCGATCCGCCGAAGCCGGTGCGCATCGAGTCGCCGGTCGACGCGGTCAGGCACGGTATCGCGCTGATCACCGAGGATCGCAAGGGTGAGGGGCTGCTGCTGACGCAATCGGTCACGTCGAACGTGTCGCTCGGCCAGCTCGACCGGCTCGCGCGCGGCGGCATCGTCGATACGGCGCGCGAGACGGCGCTCGCCGAGCAGCAGATCGACGCGTTGCGGATCCGTACCCACGGCGCCGCGCAGGCCGTCGGCGAACTGTCGGGCGGCAACCAGCAAAAGGTCGTGATCGGCCGCTGGCTCGCACGCGACATGGGCGTGCTGCTGTTCGACGAGCCGACCCGCGGAATCGACGTCGGCGCGAAGTTCGAGATCTACACGCTGATGGGCGCGCTCGCGCGCGAAGGCCGTGCGCTGGTCGTCGTATCGAGCGATCTGCGCGAACTGATGCTGATTTGCGACCGGATCGGCGTGATGTCGGCCGGCCGCATGACCGCCGTGTTCGAGCGCGGCAACTGGACCCAGGATGCGCTGCTGGCGGCGGCGTTCGCCGGCTTCGGCCGCGAAGCGCTGCCCGAAGGCGTGCGCCATCCGGACGCGGGAGCGGCGCCGCGCGCGGCTTCCGGCACTTCGACGACAGGATCCCAGCAATGACCCAGCCCCCCGTATCCCCGAGCGACGCCGGCGCGCAGCAGGACGTAACCGGGCGCCGTGCGCGCACGCTGTCCGGCACGCGGCTCGGCGTGTCGAACTACCTCGGGCTCGCCGGCGCGCTCGTCGCGATGATCGCGCTGTTTTCGGCGCTGAGCTCGCATTTCCTGACCTACGATACGTTCAGTACGATCGCGAACCAGATCCCCGATCTCGTCGTGATGTCGGTCGGGATGACCTTCGTGCTGATCATCGCCGGCATCGACCTGTCGGTGGGTTCGGTGCTCGCGCTGGCCGCGTCGATGGTCAGCGTGGCCGCGCTGAAATGGCAATGGGGGCCGTTGCCGGCCGCGCTGATCGGGATCGCGGTCGCGACCGCGACGGGCTCGCTGACGGGCGCGATCACGGTGGGCTGGCGGATTCCGTCGTTCATCGTGTCGCTCGGCGTGCTGGAGGCCGCGCGCGGTGTCGCGTATCAGCTGACGAATTCGCGCACGGCCTACATCGGCGACGCGTTCGATTTCCTGTCGAACCCGATCGCGCTGGGCATCTCGCCGGCGTTCCTGATCGCGGTCGTGGTGATGATTGCCGCGCAGTTCGTGCTGACGCGCACCGTGTTCGGCCGTTATCTGGTCGGGATCGGCACGAACGAGGAGGCAGTGCGGCTTGCCGGGGTTAACCCGCGGCCGTATAAAATCCTCGTATTCGCATTGATGGGGGCGCTCGCGGGGCTCGCGTCGCTGTTCCAGATTTCGCGGCTCGAGGCCGCCGACCCGAATGCGGGCGCAGGCCTCGAACTGCAGGTGATCGCCGCCGTCGTGATCGGCGGCACGAGCCTGATGGGCGGGCGCGGCTCGGTGATCAGCACGTTCTTCGGCGTGTTGATCATCTCGGTGCTGGCCGCCGGACTCGCGCAGATCGGCGCGAACGAGCCGACCAAACGGATCATCACCGGGGCGGTGATCGTGGTGGCGGTCGTGCTCGATACGTATCGCAGCCGGCGCGCGCGCGCCCGGTAGAACTACACAGAAAGCAGACCAGAGAGAAACGGGAAATGGCGACGATCAAGGATGTGGCGGCCATGGCGGGCGTGTCGTTTACGACCGTCTCGCACGTGGTGAACAATTCGCGGCCGGTGTCCGCGGATGTGCGTGCGAAGGTCGAAGGCGCGATCCGCGAGCTGAACTACGTGCCGTCGGCGGTGGCGCGTTCGCTGAAGGCGCGCGCGACGGCGACCATCGGCCTCGTCGTGCCGAACAGCACGAATCCGTACTTCGCGGAGCTGGCGCGCGGTATCGAGGACCAGTGCGCGGCGAACGGCTATTGCGTGTTCTTCTGCAACTCGGACGACGATCCGGTGAAGCAGCGCAACTACCTGCGCGTGCTCCAGGAAAAGCGCATCGACGGGCTGATCGTCGCGTCGGCCGGCGAGGACGCCGTGCTCGCGCAGACGCTTGCCGACGCGCACGCGCCGCTCGTCGTCGTCGACCGCAACATCGAGGGGCTCGCCGCCGACCTCGTGCAGATCGATCACGAGCGCGGCGCTTACCTCGCGACGCGCCACCTGCTCGAACTCGGGCATGCGAAGATCGGCTGCATCACCGGCCCGACCGACACGGCCGTCAGCGCGATGCGCGTGCACGGCTTCATCCGCGCAATGGCCGAGCGCGGGATCGACATCGTGCCGGGTGCGATCGCGGAAAGCGACTTCTCGTGCCTTGGCGGCTACCACGCGGCGGCCCGGCTGTTCGAGTCGGTGCGTCCGAGCGCGATTTTCGCGGGCAACGACCTGATGGGCGTCGGCGCGCTGCGCGCGGCGGCCGAGCGCGGGCTGCGCGTGCCGGACGAGTGCTCGATCATCGGTTTCGACGACATCGAATTCTCCCGTTACACGTATCCGGCGCTGTCTACGGTGGGCCAGTCGGTGCGCGCGCTCGGCGAGATGGCCGCGCAGACGCTAATCGAGCGGATTGGCGGCGGCTCGTCGGCCGCGCCGAGCCGGCGTCGCGTCGTGTCGCCGCGCCTCGTGCTGCGCGAATCGACGGCGATCTACCGCGAGCCGGCCGCGTCCGGCGATCGCGCATGACGGCGCGCCGCACGGGCGCCGGCCGGGTGACGGTGGTCGGCAGCCTCAACATGGATCTCGTCGTGCGCGCACCGCGTCTGCCGGTGCCGGGCGAGACGCTCGCCGGCCGAGCGTATGCGCAGGCGGCAGGCGGCAAGGGCGGCAATCAGGCCGTCGCGGCCGCGCGTCTTGGCGCCCGGGTCGCGATGATCGGCTGCGTCGGTGCGGACGCGCACGGCGCCGCGCTGCGGGCCGGCCTCGAAGCGGAAGGAATCGATTGCGCGGGGCTGTCCACCAGCACGGCGGCGTCGACCGGCGTCGCGCTGATCGTCGTCGACGATGCGAGCCAGAACACGATCGTGATCGTCGCCGGCGGCAACGGCGAAGTCACGCCCGATACGGTCGCGCGGCACGAGGCCGCGCTGGCCGCGACCGACGTGCTGATCTGCCAGCTCGAGACGCCGCCTGATGCGGTGCATGCGGCGCTGTCGGCGGGCCGGCGGCTCGGCCGCACGGTGGTGCTGAATCCGGCGCCGGCGGTCGCGCCGCTGCCGGACGGCTGGCTGCCGCTCGTCGATTACCTGATCCCGAACGAGGTCGAGGCGGCCGCGCTGACCGGGCTGCCGGTGCGCGATCCGGCCGATGCGGAAGCGGCCGCCCGCGCGTTGCAGGCGGCCGGCGCGCGCAACGTGCTGATCACGCTCTCCGCGCGCGGCGTGCTCGCGCTCACCGCCGACGGCGCGGCGCGCCATTATCCGGCGCCGGTCGTACGCGCGCTCGACACGACCGCGGCCGGCGATACGTTCATCGGCGGCTTTGCCGCGCGGATCGCGGCCGGCGACGACGTCGATCCCGCGATTCGCTTCGCGCAACGCGCGGCGGCACTGTCGGTCACGCGCGCCGGCGCGCAGCCGTCGATTCCCACGCTCGCGGAACTGGCCGAATAGGCTCGGTCGTCCGTCACGGCCGGCGCGTGCCGCCGGCCGTTTCTTCCCGATTTCCCGACACCGGCACCCGCGCCGCCTTCCGTTCGCGCAGGCGTGCGTTGTATCGTCCCCATCATTCAAGAATTCGTAATGAACTAAGGAATTGCGGGGAAAATTGCTGTCAATACCATCAAGTTGCGCAACAGACGGTCGTAAATGAGTCAGAGCGAAACACTGTTTCGAAAACGGGCCTCGCCCGTCCTTGACGACGCAACACAGGAAGAATGATGGTGATCCGAAACCTGACCATACGTGCGCGCATCGGTCTGACGATGGCGTTTCTCGCGGTGCTGCTGGCGGCGATCGGCATACTCGGCATTTACGGGATGACGACGGCGAACGACTCGACGCGCGAAATCTTCACGAACCAGATGCCGAGCGCGGTCAACGTAGCCGTTGCGGACACGTATGCTGCGCGCGAGCGTCTGGCGCTCGACCGTGCGGCGCTGCTGGCGGGTACGCCGGACTCCGCCGCGGCAGTGGAGCGCAGCCGCGCGATGCGCACGCAGTCCGATGCGTGGTGGCAAAAGTACCTCGCGTTGCCGCGCGGCCCGGAGGAAGACCGGCTCGCGCAGGACGTCGCCGCGAAGCGGCAGGCGCTGCAGCGCAGCTGCGACGCGTTCGGCAGCCTCGTCACGGCGGGCGACCACGACCGGATCGGCGAAGGCGCGAAGCAGCTCCAGGTGTTGTACAACGAGCTCGCGAACGCGAGCGAAGCGCTGCGCAACTTCCAGTTCAGCGATGCGCAGAGGGGCTTCGATCACGCGGAATCGGTGCATGAAACGCTGCGCGCGGCGTCGATCGCCGCGCTGGTGGCCGGCTTCGTCGCGGCGGCACTGTCGTGGCTGACGCTCACGCGCGCGATCGGCCGCCCGATCGCGGACGCGCTCGCGCATTTCGACGCGATTGCCGCCGGCGACCTGCGCCGCACGATCGTCGTGCAGCGCCGCGACGAAATGGGTCAGCTCCTCGACGGTCTCGCGAGGATGCAGCGCGGGCTCGTCGATACGGTGCGCACGGTGCGCGGCGGCAGCGAGTCGATTGCGACCGCGGCGCGGCAGATCGCGGCCGGCAACATCGACCTGTCGTCGCGCACGGAGGAGCAGGCCGCCGCGTTGCAGGAAACGGCCTCGAGCATGGAACAGCTGACGGGCACCGTGAAGCAGAACGCGGACAATGCGCGGCAGGCAAGCTCGCTGGCCGCGAATGCGTCGGAAATTGCAAACAAGGGTAATACGGTGGTCGGCCAGGTGGTCGGCACGATGGGCGAGATCAACGACAGCTCCGCGAAGATCGCGGACATCATCGCGATCATCGAGGGAATCGCGTTCCAGACCAACATTCTGGCGCTGAACGCGGCCGTCGAAGCCGCGCGTGCCGGCGAGGAAGGGCGCGGTTTCGCGGTGGTCGCGGGCGAGGTGCGCAGCCTCGCGCAGCGCTCGTCGAGCGCGGCCAAGGAAATCAAGGCGCTGATCGACGCGTCGGTGGAGCGTATTCGCACGGGTTCGACGCTGGTCGATGAAGCCGGGCGCACGATGAGCGACGTGATCAGCGCGGTACAGCGCGTGACCGACATCATGGGCGAGATCGCGGCGGCTTCCGAAGAACAGAGCGGCGGTATCGACCAGGTCGCGCGTGCGGTCGCGCAGATGGACGAAGTCACGCAGCAGAACGCGGCGCTCGTCGAGGAAGCGGCCGCCGCCGCGCAATCACTCGACGAACAGGCGGCACGCCTGCGCGAGGCGGCGTCGGTGTTCCGGATCGACGACGACGCGGTGCGGCCGGCGGCTAGCGCGACCGCCGCCGTTGCGGTGCGTCAAAAGCCGCGCGCGGCGGTCACGCCGGTTGCCGCGCCGGCACCGGCGCCCGCACGTGACGAGCGGGATGCGCGCGACGTACGCGACGCAGCGGCGCAGCGCACGGCAATTGCTCCGTCTGCTCGCAAACCCGTGGCCACATCCGCCGCGCCTGCACAGGCGGCGGTTGCGGCCGGCGCTGGCGGCGACGACTGGGAGACGTTCTGATTCGCGGAGGCTCGCGCATCTATCCCTATTTGGCAACGCTCGGCGCCCGCGGCATGCGGGCGTCGTCGTTTTCGCGACCGGCGGAATGTGACAGTCGCGCCGACACAGCCGCGCGTCGTCACGCGTTCCGTCTGTGCATTCGCGTGCCGCGCCATCGTGGAAGATGCGAAAAAAATTTGTAACGATGCACGGGCGGCGTCATCGCAGAGGACCGCTCGAACGTATAGGGATGCAGAGGGGGAAGAAGGGAGGGTGGCGACACCGGAGGTGTCCAACGCACGAGACGATTCGATGCTCGACGAGACGCGGCGGATGCAGTTTCTGCGGCTCGGGGCAACAATTGTAAAGCGTCGAAATGCGTTGTCCAAGCGGGGTTGTCGAGAATGACGAACTTCATACGAAGAGTTCGTGAAAAAAAATAAGAAAGGGTTTAGGATGAATTCGAACGCGCTTGCTTCTGCGCAGTCATAGAAGGCAGGCACGTCTTCAGACTCAGGCGAGGGAGGTAGCATGGATATTTACAGCAGCTTCGCGAACCGCTTCGAAAAAACGCGAGAGGAAGAGTTCTCGCTGGAGGAGTATCTCGCGCTCTGCAAGAACGATCCGTCAGCGTACGCCACGGCTGGCGAACGCATGCTGGCTGCAATCGGGGAACCGGAACAAATCGATACCCGCAACGACCCGCGCCTGTCGCGGATCTTCGCGAACAAGGTCATCAAGGTCTATCCGGCGTTCCGTGAGTTCTACGGAATGGAGGAAGTGATCGAGCAGGTGGTCGCGTATTTCCGCCACGCTGCGCAAGGGCTCGAAGAGAAGAAGCAGATCCTCTACCTGCTCGGCCCGGTCGGCGGCGGCAAGTCGTCGATCGCCGAGCGTCTGAAGCAGCTGATGGAGCGCGTGCCGTTCTATTCGCTGAAGGGTTCGCCCGTCAACGAATCGCCGCTCGGGCTGTTCGACTACGACGAAGACGGCCCGATCCTCGAAGAGCAGTACGGCATTCCGCGCCGTTACCTGAAGAGCATCCTGAGTCCGTGGGCGGTCAAGCGCCTGCACGAATACAACGGCGACATCCGCCAGTTCCGCGTGGTGCGCCGCTATCCGTCGATCCTGCGGCAGATCGGCATCGCCAAGACGGAGCCTGGCGACGAAAACAATCAGGACATCTCGTCGCTCGTCGGCAAGGTCGACATTCGCAAGCTCGAGCAGTACGCACAGGACGATGCCGACGCATACAGCTACTCGGGCGGCCTGTGTCTCGCGAACCAGGGCCTGCTCGAATTCGTCGAAATGTTCAAGGCGCCGATCAAGGTGCTGCACCCGTTGCTCACTGCAACGCAGGAGGGCAACTTCAAGGGCACCGAAGGATTCGGCGCGATTCCGTTCGACGGCGTGATTCTCGCGCACTCGAACGAGTCGGAGTGGAAGGCGTTCCGCAACAACCGCAACAACGAAGCACTGCTCGACCGGATCTTCGTCGTGAAGGTGCCGTACTGCCTGCGCGTGTCGGAAGAGATCAAGATCTACGAGAAGCTGATCCGCAATTCATCGCTCGCGGAAGCCGTGTGCGCGCCGGGCACGCTGAAGATGATGTCGCAGTTCTCGGTGCTGTCGCGCCTGCACGAGCCGGAGAATTCGAGCCTGTTCTCGAAGATGCAGGTGTATGACGGCGAAAACCTCAAGGACACCGATCCGAAAGCGAAGTCGTACCAGGAATATCGCGACTACGCAGGCGTTGACGAAGGGATGACCGGCGTGTCGACGCGCTTCGCGTTCAAGATCCTGTCGCGCGTGTTCAACTTCGATACGAGCGAAGTCGCGGCGAACCCCGTGCATCTGATGTACGTGCTCGAACAGCAGATCGAACGCGAGCAGTTCCCGCCGGAAACGGAGCAGAAATATCTGTCGTTCGTGAAGGACGTGCTGGCATCGCGCTACGCGGAGTTCATCGGCAAGGAGATCCAGACCGCGTATCTCGAGTCGTATTCCGAGTACGGGCAGAACATCTTCGATCGCTACGTCACGTATGCCGACTTCTGGATCCAGGACCAGGAATTCCGCGATCACGACACGGGCGAGAGCTTCGATCGCGCCGCGCTGAACGCGGAGCTGGAGAAGATCGAGAAGCCGGCCGGGATCAGCAATCCGAAGGATTTCCGCAACGAGATCGTGAACTTCGTGTTGCGCGCACGGGCGGCGAATGCCGGGAAGAATCCCGTATGGACGAGCTACGAGAAGTTGCGGGTCGTGATCGAGAAGAAGATGTTCTCGAATACCGAGGAACTGTTGCCGGTCATTTCGTTCAACGCGAAGGGCTCGGCCGAGGAGCAGCGCAAGCATGAGGACTTTGTGAACCGAATGGTCGCGAAGGGCTATACGCCGAAGCAGGTGAGGCTGCTTTGCGACTGGTACCTGCGCGTGCGCAAGTCGTCATGACGCGCGCGGTACCGCGCCCGTGCGGTTCGTCCGCACGGGCGACTTCAGAGACGCCGCCCGCATGACGGCAGACGGCATGTGCGGCGAGCGTCCCGGCATATCGACTTTCGAGCGGGAGACCGGGAGTGCTTCATCAAATCATCGACCGCAGGCTGGCCGGCAAGAACAAGAGCATCGCCAACCGCGAACGCTTTCTGCGTCGCGTCAAGAACTACATTCGTCGTGCCGTGTCCGACGCGGTGCGCGACCGTAGCATCAAGGATATCCAGAGCACGCAAAGCATCACGATCCCGCGCAAGGACATCGCGGAGCCGAATTTCCGGCACGCGCCGGGCGGCCGTCGCGAGTACGTGCACCCCGGCAACGAGGACTACGTGCGCGGCGACAAGATTCCGCGGCCGCAGGGCGGCTCGGGTGGCGGCGGCAGTCAGGCGAGCAACGAGGGCGAAGGGCAGGACGACTTCGTGTTCGAACTGTCCCGCGACGAGTTCATGCAGTACTTCTTCGACGACCTCGAACTGCCGCGCCTCGTGAAGACGCACCTGCTGACGGTGCCGAGCTGGAAAAACGTGCGCGCGGGCTGGTCGGCGGAAGGCACGCCGAACAACATCGACGTCGTGCGTTCGCTCAGAAGCGCGCTCGGCCGGCGCATCGCGCTCGGCTCGCCGCTCGTCAACGAACTGCGCGAGCTCGAGGCGCAGCTCGAAGCATTGAAGAGCGACACGGAAGACCGCCGCGCGGAAATCGCGACGCTCGAGGCCGAGATCCATCATCTGAAGGGGCGCATTTGGCGGATTCCGTTCATCGATCCGTTCGACCTGCGTTACATCAATCGCGTGAAGCAACCGCAGCCGTCGAGCCAGGCCGTGATGTTCTGTCTGATGGACGTGTCGGGTTCGATGGACGAGCAGCGCAAGGATCTCGCGAAGCGCTTCTTCATCCTGTTGTATCTGTTCCTGAAGCGCAACTACGAGCGTATCGAGGTCGTGTTCATCCGGCACCACACGCGCGCGGAGGAAGTCGACGAGGATACGTTCTTCCATTCGACCGAAAGCGGCGGCACCGTGGTGTCGAGCGCACTCGAACTGATGCGCAAGGTGATGAACGAGCGCTATTCGCCGACCGAATGGAACATTTACGGTGCGCAGGCGTCCGACGGCGACAACTGGACTGACGATTCGCCGAAGTGTCGCAAAATCCTCGAAGAGGATATCCTCACCAAGACGCGCTACTTCGCGTATATCCAGGTTGCGCCGGAAGAGCAGAACCTGTGGCTGGAATACGCGCAGCTCGCGCTGTCGCAACCGCATCTGGCGATGAAGAAAGTCGAATCGGCTGCCGATATTTACCCGGTGTTTCGCGAATTGTTCGAAAAGCAGGTGGAAATGTCATGACGAGCCGCCATCTGCACAACGAGTCGCGCGGCTACACGCCGCGCCCTTCCGGCGACGATACGTCCGGCACTGCCGCATCGCAGCAACGCGGCCCGGCCGAACCGGCGCCGCCGGCCGCCGACTTGCCCGCCGCCGGGCAAAAGGAAGCGCGTATGAACGTTGCCGAACGCAAGCCGTTGCCGTGTCCGTCCGACTGGACGTTCGAACTGCTCGAGGAATACGACACGCACATCGCGCAGGTCGCCGAGCAATACGAACTCGACATCTATCCGATCCAGCTCGAACTGATCAGCGCCGAGCAGATGATGGATGCGTATGCGTCGGTCGGGATGCCGGTCAATTATCGCCACTGGTCGTTCGGCAAGCATTTCCTCGCGACCGAGAAAAGCTATCGCCGCGGCCAGATGGGCCTCGCGTACGAAATCGTCATCAACTCGAATCCGTGCATCGCGTATCTGATGGAAGAGAACACGATGACGATGCAGGCGCTGGTGATCGCGCATGCGGCGTACGGACACAATTCGTTCTTCAAGGGCAACTACCTGTTCAGGCTGTGGACCGATGCGCACGCGATCATCGATTACCTCGTGTACGCGAAGAACTACGTCGCCGAATGCGAGGAGCGTTATGGCCTCGACCGCGTCGAGGAACTGCTCGATTCGTGCCATGCGCTGATGAACTACGGCGTCGACCGCTACAAGCGGCCGCAGAAGCCTTCGCTGTCGAAAGAGGCTGCGCTGCGCCGCGAACGCGAGGCGTATCTGCAGTCGCAGGTCAACGAGCTGTGGCGCACACTGCCGGGCCGCAAGCCTGAGCTCGCGGAAGAGCAGGAGGAACGCTATCCGCCGGAGCCGCAGGAGAACCTGCTGTATTTCGCGGAGAAGAATGCGCCGCTGCTCGAGCCGTGGGAGCGGGAAGTGATCCGCATCGTGCGCAAGATCGGCCAGTACTTCTATCCGCAGCGGCAGACGCAGGTGATGAACGAAGGCTGGGCGACGTTCTGGCACTACACGCTGCTCAATACGCTGTACAACCAGGGCAAGCTGGAAGACGGCTTCATGATGGAGTTCCTGCATTCGCACAGCAACGTGGTGTATCAGCCGCCCGTCACGAAGCCGTACTACAGCGGGATTAACCCGTATGCGCTCGGCTTCTCGATGATGAGCGACATCCGGCGGATTTGCGAAGCGCCGACGGAGGAAGACTACAAGTGGTTTCCGGAGATCGCGGGCACGCCGTGGCTGCCGGCGATGCACTATGCGATGCGCAACTTCAAGGACGAGAGCTTCATTGCGCAGTACCTGTCGCCGAACCTGATCCGCGAGATGCGACTGTTCTCGGTGCTCGACGACGACATGCGCGATTCGCTGGAGGTGTCGGCGATCCACGACGAATCCGGTTACCAGTACGTGCGGCAGGCGTTGTCGCGGCAGTACGACATCCATCATCGCGAGCCGAACATCCAGGTGTGGGCCGTGAACACGCGCGGCGACCGCAGCCTCACGCTGCGTCACTTCATGACCGACAACCGCCATCTGTCCAACGACAGCGAGGAAGTGCTCAAGCACATGGCGCGGCTCTGGCAGTTCGACGTGTTCCTGGAGAGCGTCGACGAGGCGGGCACCGTGCGCAAGCGCTACGAGTGCCGGTACGTGCCCCCGGAGGTGCGCGTGTGATCGACGAAGAATAGCTTGCATGAAACGCCAGCCTCAGCGCTGGCGTTTTCATATGACGAACGCGTTGCCGGAGAAAATTTTTCTACATCGGGACGAACCCGGAGCGCCCGTTACTTTACATTTCGCTAAAATCCCGTAGCGCCGTGCGCCGGAACCGGTGCCACGTGCGACCGCACGCGGCGGCCCTCGAGCCGTCTCGCCCAGAAAGCACTAAAAGGAACAGACCAACCCATGGACGTCCAGAGCGACCAAGCTGCGCTGTCCGCGCATGACACCCGGCGGCGCGTGTTCGCCATCGTCGGCGCCTCGTCGGGCAACCTCGTCGAGTGGTTCGACTTCTACATCTACTCGTTTTGCGCGCTGTACTTCGCGCCGGCGTTCTTCCCCAGCGGCAACACGACGACGCAACTGCTGAACACGGCGGGCGTGTTCGCGGCCGGCTTCCTGATGCGTCCGATCGGCGGCTGGCTGTTCGGCCGCATCGCCGACCGCCACGGCCGGCGCACGGCGATGATGATCTCGGTGCTGATGATGTGCGGCGGGTCGCTCGTGATCGCGGTGCTGCCGACCTATGCGCAGATCGGCGCGCTCGCGCCGGCACTGCTGCTCGTCGCGCGACTGTTCCAGGGGCTGTCCGTCGGCGGCGAATACGGTACCAGCGCGACCTACATGAGTGAAGTCGCGCTGAAGGGGCGGCGCGGCTTCTTCGCGTCGTTCCAGTACGTGACGCTGATCGGCGGGCAGCTGTGCGCGCTGCTGGTGCTTGTGATCCTGCAGCAGACGCTGTCGGCGGGCGAACTGAAAGCGTGGGGCTGGCGCATTCCGTTCGTCGTCGGTGCGGCGGCCGCGCTGATCTCGCTGTACCTGCGCAAATCGCTCGACGAAACGTCGACGAGCGCGTCGCGCGACAAGAAGGATGCGGGCACGATCCGCGGCGTGTGGCAGCACAAGGGCGCGTTCTTCACGGTGGTCGGCTTCACGGCGGGCGGCTCGCTGATCTTCTATACGTTCACGACGTACATGCAGAAGTACCTGGTCAACACCGCCGGCATGCATGCGAAGACGGCCAGCAACGTGATGACCGTCGCGCTGCTCGTCTACATGCTGATGCAACCGGTGTTCGGCGCGCTGTCCGACAAGATCGGCCGCCGCACGTCGATGATCCTGTTCGGCACGTTTGCGGTGATCGGCACGGTGCCGCTGATGCACGCGCTGAAGACCGTGACGAGCCCGACGGCCGCATTCGTGCTCGTTACCGTCGCGCTGGCGATCGTCAGCTTCTACACGTCGATCAGCGGCCTCATCAAGGCCGAGATGTTCCCGCCCGAAGTGCGCGCGATGGGCGTCGGCCTGTCGTACGCGGTCGCGAACGCGATCTTCGGCGGTTCGGCAGAATACGTCGCGCTGTGGTTCAAGTCGATCGGCAGCGAGGAAACGTTCTACTGGTACGTGACCGCGCTGTGCGCGATCTCGCTGATCGTGTCGTGGCGGATGCGGGATCCGAGCAAGGAAGGGTATCTGCGTCACGAGCCGTGATCGGCTGGGCGGCCACGCTGCCCGCACCGGTGCGACGCACCGAAACGGCGCTCCGCCACGCAGGCGGCGCGCCGTTTTTTCATGCGCGGCGCGTTCGCATCGCCGCGTGCAAGCTCATCGCGCGACCCGCGATATCGATATCGAAATCGCTTCGTTGTTCGCCGCGTACGATGCTTTTATTCTGTGCCCGTAGTTCGTGTGACACCTCCTTGACTGGGATTCGCGCCCGCTGCGTGCAGCGGGCGTTTTTTTGCGTGTTCGCAGAGTGCGCCGCAGCCGTGCACGCGTCATCACGAAACCCGCAGAGCTAAGCACCATTTGTTGGTTCGAAATTGCCGAACGCGCTGATACGTTAGCGGCTTCGCGGCGACACACACTGCGTCGCGATGTTCCTCGAACCGGCCGCCGCGCGATCCGCGGCGGCCTTCATAACAAATCAGGTCGTGCTCATGAAATTCCACACACTCGCCACGTGGCTCGTCGGGGCCGCGCTCGTCACCGCAGGCACGCTTGCGCACGCGGATCGGCTCGACGACATCAAGAAGGCCGGCGTGCTGCGCGTCGCGACGTTCGACAGCAACCCGCCGTTCGGTTATGTCGACGCGAAAAGCAATCACATCGTCGGCCTCGACGTCGACTATGCGAAGGCGCTCGCCGACAAGCTCGGCGTGAAGCTGCAGCTGCAGCCGACGAACCCCGCGAACCGCATTCCGTTTCTGACGTCGGGCAAGGTCGACCTCGTGCTCGCGAACTTCACGATCACCGACGAGCGCGCGAAGCAGGTCGACTTCAGTATTCCGTATTTCTCGTCGGGCCAGCAGTTTCTCGCGAAGAAGGGCGTGCTGAAGTCGGCGGACCAGTTGAACACGCTGCGCGTGGGTGCGGACAAGGGCACGACGAACGAGATCACACTGCGCGAGAAATTCCCGAAGGCGACGATCGTCGCGTACGACGACACGCCGTTCGCGTTCGCCGCGCTGCGCGCCGGCAACGTGCAGGCGATCACGCAGGACGGGCCGAAACTGATCGGCCTGCTCGCGAACGTGCCCGACAAGCAGAACTACGAAATTCCTCCGTTCACGATCTCGAACGACTACATGGGTGTCGGCGTGCCGAAGGGCGAAACGCGGCTGCTCGGCTTCGTGAACGACACGCTGAAGGGGCTCGAGGCGAACGGCCGCGCGGCGCGGATCTACGACGCATGGTTCGGGCCGACGACGAAGACGCCGCTCACGCGCATCTTCCGCATCGGCGACAAGACCTGAGCCGCATACCGGGCGCGCCGCGATCGGACGCCGGCAATGCCGGCGCGCATGGATCGCGGCGCTTTCTACATCCTTTTTCGCGGCGTGTACTGCGCGACCACACCATCGCATGCTCGGGTTGGCTCCCAAATATCTGTCGTGGCTCTGGCACGGCTTCCTGTTGACGCTCGGCCTCGCGGCGGCATCGGCGCTCGCCGCGAGCGTCGGCGGGCTGCTGCTGGCCGTCGCGCGGCATGCCCGCGCCCGGACACTTCGCACGCTCGCGGCAGGCTACATCGTCGCGTTTCGCAACACGCCGCTGCTCGTGCAGTTGCTGTTCTGGTATTTCGGCGTTGCGTCGCTGCTGCCCGATCCATGGATCGCATGGCTGAATGCTCGCCATGAGCTCGGCGCGGGACTGCTCACGCTCGCGTGGCCGTCGTTCGAATTCGTCGCGGGCTGGGTCGGGCTGAGCGCATATACGGCGGCGTTCGTCGCCGAGGAATGCGAAGCCGGGCTGCGCGGCGTGCGCCGCGCGCAGCATGATGCGGCCGCGGCGCTCGGGCTCACGCCGCTGCAGTCACTGCGCTACGTGGTGCTGCCGCAGGCCGTTCGCATTGCGCTGCCGCCGCTGTTCGGCCAATACATGAACCTCGTGAAGAACTCGTCGCTCGCGATGGCGATTGGCGTCGCCGAGCTGTCGTATGCGTCGCGGCAGGTCGAGACCGAGACGTTCAAGACGTTCGCCGCGTTCGGCGTGGCGACCGTGCTGTACGTTGCGGCGGTAGCCGCGATCGAGGCCGGCGCGTATACGGCGACACAATGGCGCGACCGGCTCGGGGCAGGGCGTTGACGATGGACTTCGCACTGCTGCTCTCCAACGTTCCGTACCTGCTGGTCGGTCCGTTTCCGGACGGCCCGCTCGGCGGCGCTGCGCTGTCGCTCGTGCTCGCGATCGCGTCGGCCGTCGCTTCGGCGGTGCTCGGCGTGGCGCTCGGCGTCGCGATGGCGCTCGCGCGCGGGCCGTCACGCGTGCTGCTGCTCGCGTTCGTCGGTTTCTTCCGCGCGATTCCGGTGCTGATGCTCGTCTTCTGGACGTACTTCCTGATGCCGATGCTGCTGCACATGGACGTGCCGGGCCTCGCGACGGTCGTGTGCGCGCTCGCGCTGGTCGGCGGCGCGTATCTCGCGCACGCGGTGCACGCGGGTATCGTCGCAGCCGGCGACGGACAGCGGCAGGCGGGATTGTCGCTCGGGCTCACGCGCTGGCAGACGGTGCGCTACGTGCTGCTGCCGCAGGCGATACGGATCATGACGCCGTCGTTCGTCAACCAGTGGGTCGCGCTGGTGAAGGACACGTCGCTCGCGTATATCGTCGGGGTGCCCGAACTGTCGTTCGTCGCGACACAGGTGAACAACAGATTGATGGTGTATCCGGCCCCGGTCTTTCTGTTCGTCGCGGCGATCTACCTGGTGCTGTGCACGTCGCTCGACGGCGCGGCGCGATGGTTGCTGTCGCGCCGTCCGCGTGAGGCGCGCATCGCGCAGGCGACGCGCGAACGCACCGAACCCGCGCGGTGACGGCGTGCCGCGTGCGATTCACGCGGCGGATTTGCGGCGATGAGGCGGGAACGCCGCCACGTCGCCGCTGCACCGAGCGGCGACGGCCATCGGTGTGCTGCGATGCTTGGCGGCTTCGTCGCGTAAATATCGGCGGACCGCGTTCGCGTGCGCGTCAGGACGCGCTGTAGTGCGTATCGAACACCGCACGCAGCGTGGACGGGCCGGTCGCGAAGTCGCCCCACAGCGGGCCGTCGCTTTGCGCGAATGCGAACGGCGCCGTGCTGATCGATGCCAGGCGGAAGCGCCATTGCGCGGCCTCCTGACGGAATGCGGTGAGCTGCATGTCGGACAGCCCCGTCTGCGCGCTCGCAAGCGTGACGAGCGGATCGACCGGATCGTTCGCGACGCGCACTTCGAAGTGCAGGTGCGGGCCGGTGGCCGCGCCCGTCATCCCGACCGAGCCGATGCGCTGCCCCTGCTTGACGGTTTCGCCGACTTTCAGCCCGCGCGCGTACGCGGACAGGTGCGCGTAGTACGTCGAATAGCCATCCGCGTGATCGACGATCACGTAGCGGCCGTAGCCGCCCGGATCGGTGCCGACGAACGACACGACACCGTCGGCTGCCGCGGTGACGGGCGTGCCCGACGGCGCGGCGAGATCGACGCCCGTATGGAACGCCATTGCCTGCGACAGCGGATGGATGCGCTCGCCGAAGAACGAACTGATGCGCGTCCACTTGACCGGCATCGTGAATGCCGCCGCTTCGAGCGGCGTGCCATCGAGGGCGTAGTACGCACCATGATCGGCGCCCGGCGCGCGGAACCAGATCGCGCCGAACGTGCGGCCCGCGACCCGCAGCTCGACCGCGCTGAGATGCGGCGTGCCGTTGTTCGTGTCGTATGCGACGCGGTAGTAGTCGCCGCGCTGCGCACTCGCGCGCATCGCGACCTTGCCGCTGACGAGATCGCCGAGCTGGATGCGCACTTCGGGCGGCACGTCCAGGCGATTCAGCGTATCGGACAGCGTGAGTTCGATGTCGCCCGCGCGCATCCCGTGCGCGCTTTCGGGCGCCGCGTACTGGAACAGGCTCGTATAGCCGAGCATGTCGTTGCGGTGTGCGCTGAGCGGCGCGAACAGGCCGGGCTGTGCGCTGCGGTTGCTGCGTTCGTCGAATTCGTTGCGCTCGCCGAGCGTGCGTACGAGTTCGCTCGTCACGAAATGCTGTGCGGTGGGAAACGGCGTGTCGGACAGCACGCGCTGCGGCAGCGCCGCGGTGCCGGTGTCGACGGCGCCCGGAAGTTGCGAAACGGCAGGCAGCGCGGCGGCGAGACCGAAGGCGGCAAGGGCGCCGAGCACGGCGGCCGGCACGAGCGCGCGCACGAGGCGCTGCGCGCGGCCGGGCGCGAAAGCATCAGGGGTTGCGGCAGGCTTGACCAAAGGTGTCCACATCCAGGAAAGCGGTTCAAAGAGGTGTGGGCAGGGACCGTCGGCGGTCCATCCGTCGGGTGACGACGGGGGCAGGCGACGGGCGTGCAACAAAACAGGCCCCGCCAGGGGCCTGTATCGTTCCCGTTCGACCCAACTTGCGGGCGGGCCCGCTTCGAACGGCGGCGTGAATTTCCGGGTCGAACCCGGTATCACGAAGACGCTAAAGAAAGATGACAGCGTCAGTCTACCGATGTTCCGCGAAACGTTAAAAATTTTAAAGAGGGTCGGCTCAATCGTTTCGCACTGCGGTAAATCGGGTTAAATCCGCATTTATTGCGCGGTGTTTCGTCCGTCAGGCAATTTTTGCGCGCGCACGCGGAGGGCCCCGGATGTTCTGACGGCGTCGAAACCGGCGTCGAGCATCGCCTCCGCGTCGGTCCATCGATTGCCGCGCAGCCGGTTGGTCCAGATCATCGACGCGAACACGCCTTCGAGCAGCGACACGAGATAGACGGCCGCGAGATGGACGTCGAGATCGGCTGCCAGTTCGCCGGAGGCGATCGCACGCCGCAAGAGCGCCTTCGCAATGCGCAGCATCTGCAGTTCGAGCAACATGCGGCGCCGCTGCAGCGCGCCGTTCTCCTCGCTCTGTTCGCACTTCGTATAGAGGATCACCAGCACGCGCTGCATCGCGCCCGGCTCACCACATTGCCGCAGGTAGTGCGACGCCGCGCGGCGCAGCGTCGCGAACGCGGGCAGGCTGTCCACCGCGTCGAAACCTTCGGACGTGCGCGCGAACGCGCGGTCGCACATCGCGAGACACACTTCCATCTTGTTGCGGTAATGGCCGTACACGGCGCCCCGCGACATCCCGGCCGCCTCGGCGAGATCGGCCATCGCGGTTTGCGCCACGCCTTTTTCGAGCAGCACGAGTTCGGCGGCATCGAGGATCCGGTGCTTGATGGCGAGCGATTCTTCCCGGGTCTTGCGGGCCATGGCGTGAATTTCCTTACAGTTCGCTGTCGTTTTATTGAGACAGTCTGACGATCCGGTTGCAAACGACCATATTTAATCAGTCGTGACTGATTATAATCGGCCACCCTGAGCCGCCGCATTGTATCGGCGGCGAACGATCCGAGGTCAGAACATGAACAACAAACGCACCCTGTGGCGCCTGCAGCTGGCGCCGTTCGCGCTCGCGACACTGCTCGCCGTGGCCGGATGCGGAAAGGGCGAGCCGGACAAGGCGCCCGACACGCTGCAAAAGGCGACCGTCGTCACGGTGCGTCCGACGGCCGTGCCGATGACCATCGAGCTGCCGGGCCGGCTCGACGCGTATCGGCAGGCGGAAGTGCGCGCGCGGGTCGCGGGCATCGTCACCGCGCGCACTTACGAGGAAGGGCAGGAAGTGAAGCAGGGTGCGGTGCTGTTCCGCATCGATCCCGCGCCGCTCACGGCTGCACGCGACGCCGCGCAGGGCGCGCTCGCGAAGGCGCAGGCCGCGGCGCTCGCGGCGAGCGACAAGCGCCGCCGCTACGACGACCTGGTGCGCGACCGCGCGGTCAGCGAGCGCGATCACACGGAGGCCATCGCCGACGATACGCGGGCGAAGGCCGACGTCGCTTCGGCGAAGGCCGAACTCGCCCGCGCGCAGTTGCAGCTCGACTATGCGACCGTCACCGCGCCGATTTCGGGCCGCGCGCGGCGCGCGCTGGTCACCGAAGGCGCGCTGGTCGGCCAGGATCAGGCGACCCCGCTCACGACGGTCGAGCAGCTCGATCCGATCTACGTGAACTTTTCGCAGCCGGCGGCCGACGTCGACGCGCTGCGTCGCGCGGTAAAAAGCGGGCGTGCGACGGGGATCGCGCAGCACGACGTGACGGTGACGCTGTTGCGCGCCGACGGCAGCGCGTATCCGCTGAAGGGCAAGCTGCTGTTCAGGGATCTCGCGGTCGATCCGACCACCGACACGGTCGCGATGCGCGCGCTGTTCCCGAATCCGGAGCGCGAACTGCTGCCGGGCGCTTACGTGCGGATCGCGCTCGATGCGGCCGTCGACCAGCGCGCGATCCTCGTGCCGCGCGATGCGCTGGTGCGCACGGCCGATCGCACGTCGGTGCGCGTGGTGGGCGCGAACGGCAAGGTGAAGGACGTCGAGGTCGTCGCGGACCAGATGAACGGCCGCGACTGGCGCATCACGCGCGGCCTCGCCGGCGGCGAGCGCGTGATCGTCGACAACGCCGCGCAGTTCGCACCCGACACCCCGGTGAAGCCCATCGAGCGCCCAGCGCCGGCCCAGGCCGCATCGCAGCCTGCCGCCCGTCAAACCTGACCGGTTCAATCGACCAACATGGCACGTTTCTTCATCGATCGCCCCGTCTTCGCGTGGGTGATCGCACTCTTCATCATGCTCGGCGGCGCGTTCGCGATTCGCGCGCTGCCGGTGGCCCAGTACCCGGACATCGCGCCGCCCGTCGTCAGCATCTATGCAACGTATCCGGGCGCGTCGGCGCAGGTCGTCGAGGAATCGGTGACCGCGCTGATCGAGCGCGAAATGAACGGCGCGCCGGGGCTGTTGTATACGTCCGCGACGAGCAGCGCCGGCGCCGCGTCGCTGTATCTGACGTTCAGGCAGGGCGTCAACGCCGACCTCGCGGCCGTCGAAGTGCAGAACCGCCTGAAGTCGGTCGACGCGCGGCTGCCCGAACCGGTGCGGCGCGACGGCATCCAGGTCGAGAAGGCCGCCGACAACATCCAGCTCGTCGTGTCGCTGACGTCGGACGACGGCCGGCTGACCGACGTGCAGCTCGGCGAATATGCGTCGGCGAACGTCGTGCAGGCGTTGCGCCGCGTCGACGGCGTCGGCCGCGTGCAGTTCTGGGGCGCCGAATATGCGATGCGCATCTGGCCCGACCCGGTGAAGCTGGCCGGGCACGGGCTCACCGCGTCGGACATCGCGTCGGCCTTGCGCGCGCACAACGCTCGGGCGACGGTCGGCGACATCGGGCGCGGTGCGGTGCCGGACAGCGCGCCGATCGCGGCGACGGTGTTCGCCGATGCGCCGCTGAAGACGCCGGCCGATTTCGGCGCGATCGCGCTGCGCACGCAGCCGGACGGATCCGCGCTGTACCTGCGCGACGTTGCGCGCGTCGAGTTCGGCGGCAACGACTACAACTATCCGTCGTACGTGAACGGCAAGGTTGCGACCGGGATGGGCATCAAGCTCGCGCCCGGTTCGAACGCGGTGGCTACCGAAAAACGCGTGCGCGCGACGATGGACGAGCTGTCCGCGTATTTCCCGCCGGGCGTCAAATACCAGATCCCGTACGAGACGTCGTCGTTCGTGCGCGTGTCGATGAACAAGGTCGTCACGACGCTGATCGAGGCCGGCGTGCTGGTGTTCCTCGTGATGTTCCTGTTCATGCAGAACCTGCGCGCAACGCTGATTCCGACGCTCGTCGTGCCGGTCGCGCTGGCGGGCACGTTCGGCGTGATGTATGCGGCCGGCTTCTCGATCAACGTGCTGACGATGTTCGGGATGGTGCTCGCGATCGGCATCCTGGTCGACGATGCGATCGTCGTCGTCGAGAACGTCGAGCGGCTGATGGTCGAGGAAGGGCTGTCGCCGTACGACGCAACGGTCAAGGCGATGCAGCAGATCAGCGGCGCGATCGTCGGCATCACGGTCGTGCTGACGTCGGTATTCGTGCCGATGGCGTTCTTCGGCGGCGCGGTTGGCAACATCTACCGGCAGTTCGCGCTGGCGCTGGCGGTGTCGATCGGCTTCTCCGCGTTCCTCGCGCTGTCGCTGACGCCCGCGCTGTGCGCGACGCTGCTCAAGCCGGCGTCCGGCGACCATCACGAAAAGCGCGGCTTCTTCGGCTGGTTCAACCGTTTCGTCGCACGCTCGACGCAGCGCTATGCGACGCGCGTCGGCGCGATGCTGAACAAGCCGCTGCGCTGGCTCGTCGTGTACGGCGCGCTGACCGCGGCCGCGGTGTTGATGCTCGCGCAGCTGCCGACGGCATTCCTGCCCGACGAGGATCAGGGCAATTTCATGGTGATGGTGATCCGGCCGCAGGGCACGCCGCTAGCCGAAACGATGCAGAGCGTGCGCGCGGTGGAATCGGCCATTCGCCGCGACGAGCCGACCGCCTATACGTATGCGCTCGGCGGCTTCAACCTGTACGGTGAAGGGCCGAACGGCGGGATGATCTTCGTCACGCTGAAGAACTGGAAGGAACGCAAGGCCGAACGCGATCACGTGCAGGCGATCGTCGCGCGGATCAACGAGCGCTTCGCGGGCACGCCGAACACGACGGTGTTCGCGATGAACTCGCCGGCGCTGCCCGATCTCGGTTCGACGAGCGGTTTCGACTTCCGGCTGCAGAACCGCGGCGGCCTCGACTACGCTGCATTCAGCGCCGCGCGCGAGCGGCTGATCGCAGCGGCCGGCAAGGATCCGGCGCTTACCGACGTAATGTTCGCGGGTACGCAGGACGCGCCGCAGCTGAAGCTCGACATCGACCGCGCGAAGGCATCGGCGCTTGGCGTGTCGATGGACGAGATCAACACGACGCTCGCGGTGATGTTCGGCTCCGACTATATCGGCGACTTCATGCACGGCACGCAAGTGCGCCGCGTGATCGTGCAGGCCGACGGACGGCACCGGCTCGATGCGGACGACGTGAAGAAGCTGCGGGTGCGCAACGCGCGCGGCGAGATGGTGCCGCTCGCCGCGTTCGCAACGCTGCACTGGACCCTCGGGCCGCCGCAGCTCACGCGCTATAACGGCTATCCGTCGTTCACGATCAACGGCTCGGCCGCGCCGGGGCACAGCAGCGGCGAAGCGATGAGCGCGATCGAGCGGCTCGCCGCGAAGCTGCCGGCCGGCATCGGCCATGCGTGGTCGGGGCAGTCGTTCGAGGAGCGGCTGTCCGGCGCGCAGGCGCCGATGCTGTTCGCGCTGTCGGTGCTCGTCGTGTTCCTCGCGCTCGCCGCGCTGTACGAAAGCTGGTCGATCCCGTTCGCGGTGATGCTGGTGGTGCCGCTCGGCGTGATCGGTGCGGTGCTCGGCGTCACGCTGCGCGCGATGCCGAACGACATCTATTTCAAGGTGGGGCTGATCGCGACGATCGGTTTGTCCGCAAAGAACGCGATTCTGATCGTCGAAGTCGCGAAAGATCTCGTCGCGCAGCGCATGTCGCTCGTCGACGCGGCGCTCGAGGCGGCGCGCCTGCGGCTGCGGCCGATCGTGATGACGTCGCTTGCATTCGGCGTCGGCGTGCTGCCGCTCGCGTTCGCGTCGGGCGCCGCGTCCGGTGCGCAGATGGCGATCGGCACCGGCGTGCTCGGCGGCGTGATCACGGCGACGGTGCTCGCGGTGTTTCTCGTTCCGCTGTTTTTCGTGATCGTCGGCAGGCTGTTCGACGTCGGCCCGCGCCGGCGCGGCGCAGCGCGGCCGGCGACGCTGGAGGGTTCTCAATGAGGTTCGCGTTGAATGCACGCGCCGCATCCGGCATGCGGGCCACGCTGGCCGCCGCGCTCGGGTTCGCGCTCGCGGGCTGCTCGCTGGCGCCGCGTTACGAGCGGCCCGCGGCGCCGGTGCCCGCAGGTTATGCGCCGGCCGATGATGCGGCCGCACAGCGCGCCGGCGCCGCGGATGCCGCCGTTGCGGTGCCCGATGCCGCGCTGCTCGACGACTGGCGTGCGTATTTCACCGATCCCGCGCTGCAGGCGTGGATCGATGCGGCGCTCGCGAACAATCGCGACCTGCGGATCGCGGCCGGCCGGCTCGACGAAGCGCGCGCGCTGTACGGCGTGCAGCGCGCGGACCTGATGCCGGCGGTCGATGCGAACGTCGGTTACGAGCGTGCGCGCCAGTACGATCCCGTACTGCGCGAGAGCGCGGTGAGCGGGCTGTATCGCGCGGGCGTCGGCATCAGTGCGTACGAGCTCGATCTGTTCGGCCGCGTGCGCAGCCTGTCCGATGCGGCGCTTGCCGAGTATTTCGCGACCGCCGACGCGCAGCGCACGGTACGCATCGGCGTCATCGCGGAAGTCGCCGCGGCGTACGTGTCGGAACGCGCGTTGCACGAGCAACTGGCGCTCGCGCAGCGCACGCTCGACGCGCGCGAACGCATCGCATCGCTCACGCAGCGCCGCTATGCAGCCGGCACGACCGATGCGATCGAGCTGCGCTCGGCCGAGATGCTGGTGGCGTCCGCGCGCGCGTCGCAGGCCGCGCTGCAGCGCGAGCACGCGCAGTCGGTGCGCGCGCTGCAATTGCTCGCCGGCGACTTCGCGCGCAGCGTGCCGGCCGACGGCGCCGCGCTCGACGCGCTCGCGATCGCGCCGGTCGCGCCCGGTGCGCCGAGCGCACTGCTCGAACGGCGGCCCGACATCCGGCAGGCCGAAGCGCGTCTCAAGGCCGCGAATGCGCAGATCGGCGCCGCGCGCGCGGCATTCTTTCCGCGCATTGCGCTGACGACCGACTACGGCTCGGTCAGCGACGCGTTCTCGAGCCTGTTCGCGGGTGGCACGAGCGTGTGGACGTTCGCGCCGCGCATCACGCTGCCGCTGTTCGCGGGCGGGCGCAATCGCGCGAATCTCGACGTCGCGAATGCGCGCAAGCACATCGCGGTGGCCGAATACGAGAAGGCGGTGCAGACCGCGTTCCGCGAGGTGGCCGACGCTTTCGCCGCGCGCGACTGGATCGAGCGCCAGCTGGCGGCGCAGCAGGACGTATACGCGGCGGACGGCGCGCGTCTCAAGCTCGCCGAACGCCGCTATGCGGGCGGCGTCGCGACATATCTCGAACTGCTCGACGCGCAGCGCAGCACGTACGAGTCGGGACAGGAACTGATCCGGCTCAAGCAGTTGAAACTCGCGAACGCGATCGCGCTATATCGTGCGCTCGGCGGCGGATGGGCGTCGGGCGATCCAGGACAGCCGGCCGCGTGAGTCGTTGATCGCGGCGGCGGCCGCGCATTGCCGCGCGTCGTCGTCTTTCACAGGCTCTGATTCTGACGGGCCTCCGGCGGGAGCGGCGGTGCGCGCATTCGCGTATCGCCGTCGCGCATGTGTTTCTCCAGGCTGCCGGGCCGAACGACCGCGTTCGACCCGATACGCATCACCGCGACCGGTCGCGTCGCCACTCGGCGGGCCGGCCGTGCCGCGCTTTCTGCTTTTCGCCTTCCTCCGACGCAACCGGATCGCGCCGTGCGCGTCGTCGCACTCGTGCATCAAAATCCGCCATCATGCGCGGCGCCGCATCGCGCTTTAAATCCTGAATTGACGAATCGATTAATTCTCGCTGCGTTAATAATGTGGGCGACAAAGTGTCGCGGTAAATCGTTCGGATGCACATCGCAATCGTTTGCGCGAGAGTTTTTCGATGTTGGAATCCATAAATTAATTTCCTGTCAGTTGAAAATCGTCGAATGCTCGCGTTGCGATACTGCAACGATGGCGAAATGGGACAGTATTTTGGCTTTTACGCGGGGCGATTCCGCAAAGCCTTTGTCATCGGTGTAGAGAGGCTTTGCCGTAAGGGTTTGGCGGAATTCGTCTTGTATTTCAGCCGGTTCCGGGAAATAGAAAAGGACTGCGGAAGAAAAATATCGGGATTATTAATCGGCGGGAAGTATTCGGTTCGTTCGGTACTGAATCGAACATTGTCATGCCGGATTTAACAATGATTTACAGAAAACTTTCATTGCTATCTCGATAATGCCGCCTCGTGACGGACGGGAGCCAACCACACGCTGCCTTTTGTATCCGCCACGTCGTTCATTTCCTTCGCAATTCTCACGGAAAACGTCATGAAAAAATCCCTCCTGACCGCTGTCGCACTCGCGGCCCTGTCCACGTCGGCGTTCGCAGACGGCTCCGGCACGATCAACTTCACCGGCGAGATCGTCGCGGGCGCATGCGGCATCGATTCGGGCTCGGTCAACCAGACCGTGAACCTCGGCAAGGTGCCGACGCACACGTTCAAGCAGGCCGGCGACAAGTCCACGCCGGCCAACTTCGACATCAAGCTGACCGACTGCGACACGAGCATCGCGCAGAACGCGTACTTCACGTTCACGGGCACGTCGAGCGCCGGCCAGCCGAAACTGCTCGCGACGATCGGCTCGGCAACCAACGTCGGCATCCGCCTGCAAGCCGCATCGGGCGAGTACCTCGACAACGGCGCCGAGCAGAAGGCGCCGACCGTGCTGCAGAACGGCACGAACGTCGCGCGCTTCGCGGCGATGTACGAAGCGACGGCAGCCGGCGTGACGCCGGGTACCGCCGACGGCGTCGCTAACTTCACGGTGCGCTACCAGTAAGCGGCCGAATCGGAGAAGGGGTGTGCGCACCCTTTCTCCGTCCATCTTCCCTTTCCGCTTCGTTCAGGATTTTCGGTAGCGCCGCGTGCGAATCAGACATTCCTTCCTTTGCGTCTCCGTGCTGGTCGTCGGCAGCCAGAGCCATGCGACGGAATTCAATTCGTCGTTCCTCGACATCGGCGGCAACAGCAACGTCGACCTGTCGCAGTTTTCGCAGCCAGACTTCACGCTGCCCGGCGAGTACATGCTCGACGTGCAGGTCAACGACCTGTTCTACGGGCTGCAGGCGATCCAGTTCGTCGCGCTCGACGGCTCCGGCGCGGGCAAGCCGTGCGTCGCGCCCGAACTCGTCGCGCAGTTCGGGCTGAAGCCGTCGCTCGTGCGGGATTTGCCGCGCCTGCAGGGCGGACGGTGCGTCGATCTCGGCGCGATAGAAGGTGCGACCGTGCGCTACCTGAAGAGCGACGGGCGGCTCAAGATCACGATTCCGCAGGCGGCGCTCGAATTCACCGATGCGTCGTATCTGCCGCCGGAGCGCTGGTCCGACGGGATTGCCGGCGCGATGCTCGACTATCGCGTGATCGCGAACACGAACCGCAGCTTCGGCGCGGGCGGCGAACAGACGAACGCGATCCAGGCATACGGGACGATCGGCGCGAACTGGAGTGCATGGCGGTTTCGCGGCGACTACCAGGCGCAGTCGAACGCGGGCAGCAGCGCGTATGCGGACCGCACGTTCCGCTTCAGCCGCCTTTACGCGTTTCGCGCGCTGCCGTCGATCCGGTCGACGGTGACGTTCGGCGACGACTACCTGAGCTCGGACATTTTTGACACGTTCGCGCTGACGGGCGCGTCGATCCGCAGCGACGACCGGATGCTGCCGCCGTCGCTGCGCGGTTACGCGCCGCTGATCGCGGGCGTCGCGCGCACCAACGCGACCGTGACCGTGTCGCAGGCCGGCCGCGTGCTCTACGTGACGCGCGTGTCGCCGGGCGCGTTCGCGCTGCAGAACATCAACACGAGCGTGCAGGGCACGCTCGACGTCGCGGTCGAGGAAGAGGATGGCAGCGTGCAGCGCTTCCAGGTGACGACGGCCGCCGTGCCGTTTCTCGCTCGCGCCGGGCAATTGCGCTACAAGGCCGCCGTCGGCAAGCCGCGGCAGTTCGGCGGCGCGGGGATCACGCCGTTCTTCGGCTTCGGTGAAGCGGCGTACGGGCTGCCGTTCGACGTGACGGTGTATGGCGGCTTCATTGCCGCATCGGGCTACACGTCGATCGCGCTCGGCGTCGGCCGGGATTTCGGCCGGTTCGGCGCGGTGTCGGCCGACGTCACGCATGCGCGCGCACGGCTGTGGTGGACCGGCGCGACGCGCAACGGCAACTCGTACCGCATCAACTACTCGAAGCACTTCGACGGCCTCGACGCCGACGTGCGCTTTTTCGGCTATCGGTTTTCCGAGCGCGACTACACGAATTTCGCGCAGTTCTCGGGAGATCCGACCGCGTACGGGCTCGCGAACAGCAAGCAGCGCTACTCGGCGACACTGTCGAAACGCTTCGGCGACACGTCGACGTATTTCTCGTACGACCAGACGACCTACTGGGCGCGCGCATCGGAGCAGCGCGTGGGCCTTACGCTGACGCGCGCGTTCTCGCTCGGCGCACTGCGCAACCTGAACGTCAGCCTGTCGGCGTTCCGTACGCAGAGCGCGGGCGCGAGCGGCAACCAGTTCTCGGTGACCGCGACGCTGCCGATCGGCGGCCGCCACACGGTCACGTCGAACCTGACGACAGGCAACGGCAGCACGAGCGCGAGCGCGGGCTACATCTACGACGACCCGGCCGGGCGCACTTATCAGATCGCCGCGGGCGCGACCGACGGCCGCGCGTCGGCGAACGCGAGCTTCCGCCAGCGCACGTCGACGTACCAGCTGAGCGCGCAGGCATCGACGCTCGCGAACGCGTATGCAGCGGCGTCGCTCGAGCTCGACGGCTCGCTCGTCGCGACGCAGTACGGCGTGTCCGCGCACGCGAACGGCAACGCCGGCGATACGCGCCTGCTGGTGTCGACCGACGGCGTGTCCGGCGTGCCGCTGTCCGGCACGCTCACGCATACCGATTCGCGCGGCTACGCGGTGCTCGACGGGATCTCGCCGTACAACGTGTACGACGCGACCGTCAACGTCGAGAAGCTGCCGCTCGAAGTGCAGGTGTCGAACCCGATCCAGCGGATGGTGCTGACCGACGGCGCGATCGGCTTCGCGAAGTTCTCCGCCGCGCGCGGCAGCAACCTGTACCTGACGCTGACCGACGCGGCCGGCGAGCCGCTGCCGTTCGGCGCATCGGTGCAGGACGCGGCGAACGGCAAGGAGCTCGGGATCGTCGGCGAGGGCGGCGCCGCGTTCCTGACGCAGGTACAGCCGAAATCCGCGCTCGCGGTGCGCGCGGGCGAACGCACGCTGTGCACGGTGCACACGTTGCCGAACCAGCTTCAACTCGAAGGCACGCCGATCCCGGTGACGTGCCAGCCGTCCGGCGGGCCGCACGCGGCGGCGCGCCGAACCGAACGATGATTTCACGGACCCAGCGATGAACCATGCTTTCTCCCTTTCCTGCGTACGACGCGTGTCGTGCATGCTGAGTGCCGCCGGTGCGTTGCTTGCCGGCGCCGCGCACGCGGCGATCGTGCCGGACCGCACGCGCGTGATTTTCAACGAAGGCGAACAGGCCGCGATCGTCACGATCACGAACAAGAGCACGACGTACCCGTATCTCGTGCAGTCGTGGCTGGAAGACACGCACGGCAACAAGATCGCGTCGCCGCTGATGGTCGTGCCGCCGCTGCAGCGCGTCGAGGCGAACGAGCGCAACGTGTTGCGCATCGCGAAGCTGCCCGGTGCCGCGCTGCCGGCCGATCGCGAATCGGTGTTCTACCTGAACATTCGCGAAGTGCCGCCGAAGACCGATACGCCGAACACGCTGCAGATCGCGCTGCATACGCAGATGAAGCTGTTCTACCGGCCGAAAGGCGTGCAGCCGGCACGCGACGAGGACTGGACGCTGCCGATGACGCTGCGTGTGGACGCGGCCGCGCACAAGCTCGTGTTCGACAATCCGACGCCGTATCACGTGACGGTCGTCGACGTGGCGGCGGGCGCGCAGAAGACGCCGGTGCCGATCGACCCGGTGATGGTGAGTCCGATGAGCACGGCCGACGTGCCGTTCAAAGGCGCGGCGCCGTCGACGCTGTTCGTCACGCACATCGACGATTACGGCGGCCAGGTGCCGGTCGAGTATGCGTGCGATGCGCTGGCGTGCAAGAGCGTGAAGAAATGAGCGCAGCCGTGCACGAACGGCGATCGCCGGCCGCGTGGCTGCGATGGCTCATGCTCGCGTTGCTGATCGCGTCGGCGCAGCCCGCATGGGCGCTACGCTGCCTGACGAACAGCGGCGCGACGTCGCTGACCGAGCCGATCGGCGGCGTGGCGTCGTATCCGACCGACGCACCGGACGGCTACGTGATCTGGGTGTCGCCGGTGCGCACGACGTCCGGCTATTGCTACAAGGACCTCGGCGACGCCGGCAGCCTGAAAGTCGTCGACAACATCTATTTCTACGCGAACCCGAACCGCACCAATCCGGCCGCGTGGGGGCTCGAGATCGGTATCCGCTACAAGGGCATCGACTATTTCGACAAGACCAGCAATCGCGGCGGCGGCGTGTTCACCGGCTATGCGGTGCCGCCGTGCAGCCGGTACGACTTCGATCGCGGCCGCTGTCAGCAGACGCGGATCAGCATCGACTATCAGGTCGTCGTGCGCAAGAAGGGCAATTGGGTGCAGCCGCCGAGCGACGTCTATACGGTGTTCCAGTTCGACGGCGAGTTCGGGTTGAACGCGTACAGCCCGAGCTTCCAGTACCGGTTGAGCGGCCTGCGCAACCTGAAGCCGACGCCGTGCCTGGTCGACGTGCTGGTGACGCCCGAGCCGGGCATCGTGAATTTCGGGCAGGTGCAAGCGGTCGGCAACGGGTTCATGCCGGCGGTGCCGCGCAAGCGGTTCTCGCTGTCGCTGACGAAGAAATGCAACGTCGCGGTGCGAGTCGACGGCTATTTCGAAACGAGCTTTCCGGTGCAGAACGGCTTGCTGGTCCCGGCGAAAGACAGCAATTTCGGAATCGGCATCGAGGACAGCCGCGGCAATGCGATTCCGTTCAACCAGCAGTTCACGCTCGCGCAGTTTCCGTCGAACGTGATGAATCAAAGCGTGTTGATGGACGCGGTACTGAAGTCGTTCGGGGCGCCGAAGATCGGACGCTTCGATGCGAGCGCAACGATCAGGCTGTTCATCTACTGACGCGCACGCATGCGCGGCAGCGAAAAACGCCGGCATGCCGGCGTTTTTCATCGAACCCGCGTCGCGGGGCTCAACGCACCCAGCGGCACACCTTGTGGTGATGGTGATGCTCGAAATGGCACACGCGGTGCGGGTGCGCTTCGGCAATGGCCGGTACGAGCACGGCGGCGGCGACGGCGGCGGCAGTCAGGGTTTTCAGTAGCGTCTTCATGTTGAGGTCCTGTCGTTCAGTATCGGTTCACGGGGAGGGGCGCCATCACCACTGCGGGCGCTGATCGTCGCGGCGGTCGTCGCGGCGCTCGTCCCGGCCATAGTCACGATCGCGCGGATGCTGCGCTTCCCAGTCGTGGCGCTCCCAGTAGCGATGTCCGTCCCAGTAGCGATCGCCATGCCAGCCGAGCGTGACTTCAGCAGGGCCGGGGTAGGCCACGCAGCCGGAGAGCATCACGCTCGCCAGCGCGCCGGCCATCACCGCGGATAACACGATGGATTTCATGTCGTTCTCCGTTGGAAACAGCTCGTTCATCGTACGAGCCCCCAAAATTTCACGCGGTAAGAAGTTGCTACCGCAAATGACGCTCGTACGCATTCTGTCGGGCAGATGAAAGAATGCGCAGGCGTCGTGCGGGGCGCGCAGCATGGGCGGAAGCCGCCGCGGGCCCGTGGCGTGGGGCTCGGCGAATGAATCTCCCCATGCGCCGACGGCGGGAATGTTTCTTTCATGCAGAAAGCTTTCCCTCGCCAATCGATGCTGCGCCGCCGCGCGCGCCGTCGAAACCCGTTCTCTCCGATTGATCAGACAAATCCGGATGATCCGAAGGGGAATTCGGGAATCGGATTGAGAATGATTTGCGTTTACGTTAAATTGCGCTATCTCGAAATTGGACGGAGCAGATCGATGGCAATGGCGGAAGTGCTCGAACGATCGGCAGCAGCCCCGGCAAACCCGTTCGTCGCCGGTTGTCCGGAGCGGCCGTCGCGCCCCGCGCGGCGGGTGCGCCGAGTCGCGGAGTCGCGCGCGCACGGCGCGCTGCTCGACGTGCTGATCGCCCATCGGGCAATGCTTGTGAACGTCGCGCGCGGCTTCGTCGGATGCGCGAGCCGCGCCGAAGACGTCGTGCACGACGTGTTCGTGAAGCTCGTCGAATTTCCGAACCAGGACGCGGTGCGCCAGCCGGTTGCATACGTGACGCGGATGGTGCGCAACGCATCGATCGACGCGTGCCGCCGGCAGAGTCTTGAAAACGTCTATCACACGGAAGAGGACGACGGCTTGGACGTTCCGTCGCCGGAGCCGACTCCCGAGGCCGCGCTGGTGACGCGCGACACGCTGCGTCGCGTGTGGGCTGCGCTCGACGACCTGCCGGCGCGCAGCCGCGCGGCGTTCGAGATGGTGCGGTTGCGCGAGGAGACGCTGCAGAGCGCGGCGCGCGCGCTGAACGTGTCGCAGACGCTCGTGCATTTCATGGTGCGCGATGCCGAACGGCACTGCGTGGAATGTCTCGACGCGTGCCAGCGCGGC
Organism: Burkholderia sp. AU19243; assembly: GCF_018148075.1. Classification (NCBI taxonomy): domain Bacteria; kingdom Pseudomonadati; phylum Pseudomonadota; class Betaproteobacteria; order Burkholderiales; family Burkholderiaceae; genus Burkholderia; species Burkholderia sp. AU19243. The sequence goes on along the minus strand of NZ_JAGSTV010000005.1, from coordinate 237,005 downwards.
GTCGCTTGCCCGGTGTTTCTCGGCGGCCGCGCACGGCGCCGGTAAAAAATCGCGCCGGCCAATCGTCTTCAACACAGGAGCGGCCGAATCGACGGTTCGCCGCTTCGCCTCCTTCAACCGCCTTCCGCTTTTTCCGATCATGACGCAAGCCACGACGCCTTCCGATACCGACGACATCGTCTACACGGTCGTCATCAACGACGAAGAACAGTATTCGATCTGGCCGACGTTCCGGCCCGTGCCGGCCGGCTGGCGCGAAGTTGGCGTGAGCGGCCCGAAGGCCGATTGCCTCGCGCACATCGAAACGGTCTGGACCGACATGCGCCCGGCGAGCCTGCGCCGCGCGATGGACGGCGAGCGCGCTTCACGCGCGTCGTGACCTGCTGCGCCGCCCGTGCGGCGCGCCATCTGAAGAGGACGTTGCATGACCCTGCTTTCGTTGCCGACGCTCGACGACCTGCGTATCGAGCCGGGACTGCCCACCGTCGTGTCGCCGCGCAGCGCCGACGGGATGTCGATCGATGCGCTCGCGCCGCTCGCGCACGCGATCGCCGCCGACACGCTCGAGCGCGCGGGCGGTGTGTTGTTTACCGGTTTTCACGTGCCGTCGATCGATGCGTTCCAGCGGTTCGCGGCATCGTTCGGCGATCCGCTGATCGGCTATGAATACGCGTCGACGCCGCGCAGCCAGGTCGAAGGCGCGGTCTACACGTCGACCGAATACCCGCCGCATCGCGCAATTCCGTTGCACAACGAGCAGTCGTATACGCGCGAATGGCCGCTGCGAATCTGGTTCCACTGCGCGCTCGCGGCGCCGAAGGGCGGCGCAACGCCGATCGCGGACAGCCGCGCCGTCCATCGGGCGCTCGATCCCGCGCTCGTTGCGCGCTTCGAGCGGCGCGAGCTGCTGTACGTGCGCAATTTCGGCCAGGGACTCGATCTGCCATGGCAGCAGTCGTTCGGCACCGACGAGCCGGCGCAAGTCGAGCGTATGTGCGCGGCGCGCGGGATCGAATGCGCATGGCGCACCGGCGACGACGGCGAACTGCTGCTGCGCACGCGTGAACGCTGCCAGGCCGTCGCGCGCCATCCGCGCACGGGTGAGCGCGTGTGGTTCAACCAGGCGAACCTGTTTCACCTGTCCGCGCTCGACGAGGACATGCAGGACGCGCTCGTCGACGCGGTCGGGCTCGAGAACGTGCCGCGCAACGTCTATTACGGCGACGGTGCGCCGCTCGAGGCCGATGCGCTGGCGGAGATACGCGGCGTGCTCGACCGCCAGCGCATCGTGTTTCCGTGGCAGACCGGCGACGTGCTGATGCTCGACAACATGCTGAGCGCACATGCGCGCGACCCGTTCGAAGGGCCGCGCAAGGTGGTCGTCGCGATGGCGCAGAGTTACACGGCGCCGCGTGCGGCCGAACGGAGGACCGATGACGCGTAGTACCGCCGCGCTTGCCGCGCGCGGGTTGACGGTGGGTTATCGCGACCATGTCGTGATCGACGGGCTGGACCTGTCGATCGCGGCCGGCCGCGTCACGGCGCTGTGCGGCCCGAACGGCTGTGGCAAAAGCACGCTGCTGCGCACGCTCGCGGGCCTGCAGCCCGCGCGTGCAGGGCAGATCGACGTGAACGGCAGGCCGCTCGCGTCGTTTCGCCGTCGCGCGCTCGCGCGCGAACTCACGATGCTCGCGCAGTTCAACCAGATTCCGTCGGGGCTGACCGTGCGCGAACTCGTCGCGTACGGACGCTATGCATACGGCGGCTTCCTGCGCGGATTGTCGCGCGCCGATCATGCGGCGATTGAGGAGGCGCTCGATACGAGCGGACTCGCGGGCGACGCCGAGCGCGACGTCGGCGCGCTGTCGGGCGGCGAGCGGCAGCGCGCTTGGATTGCGATGGCGCTCGCGCAGCAGGCGCCGATCGTGCTGCTGGACGAACCGACAACCTATCTCGACATCCATCACCAGCTCGACATCCTCGACGCGCTGCGTGCGCTGAACCGCGCGCGCGGATTGACGATCGTCTGGGTGCTGCACGACCTGAACCAGGCGGCTGCGTACAGCGACGACATCGTGCTGATGCGCGCTGGCCGCGTCGTCGCGCAAGGCTCGCCCGACGCGATGCTCGAGCCCGCGCAGCTGCGCGCGGCGTTCGGCGTCGACATGCTGAAGCTCGCGCACCCGCAGACCGGCGCGCCGATGTGCGTGCCGGCTTATGGGCCGCCGGCTGAATCGCCGGGGCCGAAAGCATCGGGCGCCGCGCACGCGTTCGAGCGTGCGATCGGCCGGGACATCGCCGTATGACGACGTTCGCGATGCGCAAGCGGCTCTCGGCGAGCGGGCAGCGTAGCGTTCGCGGCCGTCGCGCGGGCGCGCTCGCGCTCGGCCTCGTCGCGCTGATCGCGGCGCTGGCGGTGCTGCGCGTCGCGCCCGACCTGCACGTATGGTGGAATGCCGCGCCGGGCAGCGACGCCGCCGCGCTTGCCGGCGTGTTCCTGTTCGACCTCAATCTGCCGCGCGTCGCGGCCGCGCTGGTCGCGGGCGGCTGCCTCGGCATCGCCGGCGCGCTGTTCCAGTCGCTCACGCGCAATCCGCTCGCGTCGCCCGATCTGCTCGGCGTGACGGGCGGCGCACAGCTCGGCCTGCTCGCAGCGATGCTGGTGCCGGCGCTCGCCGGGGTCGCGTCGGTGCCGCTGCTGTTCGTCAGCGGGCTGATCGCCGCCGCGCTCGCGATCGTCGCGGCCGGCGGCTGGCGCGCGACACCGCTGCGGCTCGTGCTCGCGGGCAGTGTATGCATGTTGCTGTTCGCGGCGCTGTCGACGCTCGTGCTCGCGTTTTTCGAGCAGAACATCGCGGGCGCCGCGCTGTGGACCAACGGCAGTCTTTATCAACCCGGCGCGACCGGGCTCGCGCTCGCCGCGCGCTGGCTCGTCGTACCGCTCGTCGCGTTGCCGTTCGTGATCCGGCCGCTGAATCCGCTCGCGCTCGGCGACGATGCGGCGGCCGCGGCCGGCGTGCGCGTCGACGCGACGCGGCTCGCTGCGACGATCGTTGCGGTCGCGTTCACGAGCGTCGCGGTCAGCATCGCGGGCCCGCTGTCGTACGTCGGGCTCGTCGCGCCGAACCTGCTGCGGCAGGTGCGCGGCGCGCGTGCGGCGCGGCTCGGCGTGCTGGTGCCGCTGTCGGCGCTCGCGGGCGGTGCGCTCGTGCTCGTCACCGACAGCGCGGTGCTCGCGTCGGGCCTCGACGCGACGCTGTCGACCGGCGTTGCGATCGCGCTGGTCGGCACGCCGCTGATGCTCGCGATGATCCGGCGCGGCGCCGCGTGGTCGGGCGTGCTGCATGCGCAGGCCGAGCGCGCGGCCGGCAGCGGCTCGACGCGGATCGTCGGCTGGCTGGAGCGGCTCGGCTGGCCGCTGCGCACCGCACTGTTCGTCGCGGCCGGCGCGCTCGCGGTGTTCGTCGGCGTATCCGCCGGCCCCGAATGGCTGTCGCCCGCGCGCTGGGCCGCCGCGCTGTCGGGCCACGACGCGCTCGCGCGGATGCTGATCGATCTGCGCATGCCGCGCCTGCTGTGTGCGCTGCTCGCGGGCGCGCTGCTCGCCGTGAGCGGCGTCGCGATGCAAAGCGTCGTGCGCAATCCGCTCGCCGGCCCCGAAGTGCTCGGCGTCACGCAGGGCGCGGGGCTCGTCACGCTGCTCGCGTTGTCGACGTGGCCGCTGATGGGCCACGCAACGCTGGCGGCCGCTGCGCTGCTCGGCGGTGCGCTGTCGCTCGCGATCACGCTCGCGTTGAATCACCGGCATCGCTACGCGCCGCTCGCGGTCGCGTTGACCGGCATCGTGATCGGCGCGCTGTGGACCACGCTCGCGCAGTGGCTGATCACGCAGCAGAGCGTGCAACCCGCGCGCTTTGTCGTGTGGCTCGTCGGCGGCACGTACGGCCGCAGCTGGGGCGAGGTGTCGATGCTCGTGCCGTGGTGTGCGCTCGCGGTGCCCGTGTTCGCGTGGCTCGCGCGGCCGCTCGACATGCTCGCGCTCGGCGACGACCAGGCCGCCGCACTCGGCCTGCCGGTCGCCGCACTGCGGCCGCTCGCGTTGACGATCGCGACGCTCGCCGCGTGCGCGGCCGTCGCGGCAGTCGGGCCGGTCGGCTTCATCGGGCTGATGGCGCCGCACGTCGCGACGATGCTCGGTGCGCGCCGGCATCGCACGCGCTTGTGGCTCGCGGCAGCATGCGGCGCACTGATTCTCGGCTGCGCCGACCTTGCGGCCCGCACGGTCGTCGCGCCGCGCGAGGTGCCGGCCGGCGTGCTGACTGCGCTGATCGGCGCGCCGTACCTGCTCGGCCTGCTGATCGTCGAGGGGCGCCGCGGCCGGCGCGCGGGTCGATGACGCCGGCGCTCGACGACGCGCGCGCCACGCGTTTCTCGACGTTCGCGCCCGAGCCGTTTGCCGGGCATCTCGACGTCGTGTGGCTCGGCATGCCGGACGACGTGCACGCGCCGGGCCGCACCGTCGTGCCGGTCGGCGCGCTGCCCGATCATCGCGACGCGATGCTCGACGCGATGGTCCGCCATTACGGTGGCGATCCGGCGCGGCATGCGCGCGCATTGATGTCGCAATGGAGCAAATACTACTTCGGCCGCGCGGCGCCCGCGGGCGTGGTCGCCGCGCTGACGCTCGGCCGGCCGCTCGACATGGCGCCCGATCGCACGTTCGTCGCACTCGACGACGGAATGCCGGCCGCGCTGTATTTCGCGCGCGACGCGCTCGGCGCGCCGTGCGACGCGCCCGCGCCGCGCTATGCAGCGCTCGTCGCGCATCTCGGCGCGGTGATCGAACTGCTCGCCGCGATGGGCCGCGTGACGCCGCGCGTGCTGTGGAGCAACGCGGGCAATCTGCTCGATTATCTGCTCGGCACCTACCGTTCGCTGCCGTGCGCAGCCGATCCCGGCCGCGATGCGGACTGGCTGTTCGGTTCGGCGTGCATGCACGGCGAGCCGAACCCGCTGCGCACGCCCGTGCGCGACGCCGTGCCGCGCTCGCCGCTGCTGCCGACACCGTTTCGTGCGCGGCGCGTGTGTTGCCTGCGCTATGAAATTCCAGGAGAAACGCAACTGTGTGGAAGCTGCCCGCTGCTTTTGACGATGGACGACGCGGCACTCGCCGAGCAGGACGCGATCCGCTGACGGCGGTCGCGCATGCCGGCCGCCGGCATGCGCTCGGCGCGCTCGCGGCGCTCGGCGTCGCGTTCGTCGCGCCGGGCGTCGCAGCCGCCGACAATCCGCGCGCGGGCGGGCGCAGCGCGGTTGCGCCGGCGGGCGGCGCGCTCGCCGGCAACCCTGTCGTCTCGCAGGCGAGCGCGACGATGCCCGTGCGGCCGCAGCGCATCGTCGCGCTCGATTTCATGTTCGCGGAAAGCGCGATCGCGCTCGACATCGTGCCGGCCGGCATGGCCGATACCGCGTTTTACCCGGGTTGGCTCGGTTACGAGAGCGACCGGCTCGCGCGCGTGACCGACATCGGCTCGCGGCAGGAGCCGGGGCTCGAGGCGATCGCGGCCGTGAAGCCCGATCTGATCGTCGGCGTCGGCTTTCGCCATGCGCCGATCTTCGCTGCGCTCGACCGGATCGCGCCGACGATCCTGTTCCAGTTCAGCCCGAACGTTTCCGAAGACGGTGTGCCCGTCACGCAACTCGACTGGATGCGGCAAATCTTCCGGACGATCGGTCACGTGACCGGGCGCGACGCGCGTGCGCGGGCGGTCGAAGCGCAACTCGACGCGGGGATCGCACGCAATGCGTCGCGGCTCGAGGCGGCCGGCCGCCGCGGCGAGCGCGTCGCGTTGCTGCAGGATCTCGGGCTGCCGGACCGCTACTGGGCGTATACGGGCAACAGTACGTCGGCGGGGCTTGCGCGCGCGCTGGGGCTCGATCCATGGCCGAAGAAGCCGACGCGGGAAGGCACGCTTTACGTGACGTCCGCGGATCTGCTCACGCAACGCGATCTCGCGGTGCTGTTCGTCACTGCAACGGGGATGGACGTGCCGCTGTCGTCGAAACTCGATTCGCCGGTGTGGCGCTTCGTGCCCGCGCTGCGCGAGCGCAGGATCGCGCTCGTCGAGCGGAACATCTGGGGGTTCGGCGGGCCGATGTCGGCGCTGAAGTTGGCCGACGTGATGACCGATTCGGTACTGAAGCTGCCGGCCGCACGCTGAGCGTGCGGGTGGTCGTTTGCGCGGGCAGGGAGGCGCGGCGCGAAGCCGCGTTGCGCGAAGGTTCTTTCCGCGCCATCGCAGAGGTGTCGTGAACACGCCAGTCGACCGGGCAATGTCTTGCGCGCCGTCGGCTGTTCCGGCTCCCTCCGATCCTTCGAGCCGGATACCGCCGGCCGCTCGTGCGCCGCGTGTTCCGGCGCACGGGCGGCCGTTGCCGATCCGTACTTACGCGCTCAGCGCGTCGGCGCCGTCCCGTGCGTGCGGCCGTGCGGGCGCCGTGTCGCTGACGATCTGCCCGTTGTCGAGCTTCAGCAGCCGATCGGCGAGGCCGAAGTAACGGTCGTCGTGCGTAATCACGATCACGGCCTTGCCGCGCGCGCGCAGCTCGGGCAGCAACTGCTCGTAAAACACGGCCTTGAACGACGGATCCTGATCGGCCGCCCATTCGTCGAACAGGTAGAACGGCCGGTCCTCCAGATACGCGACGACGAGCGCGAGCCGCTTGCGCTGGCCCGTCGACAGTGCGCGGTTCGAGAACGCACCGTCGACGACCTTCACCTTGTGATCCAGCGCGAGCTTCGCGAGCAGCGCGTTCGCGCGCGCGTCGGCCTGCGCGCGCGCCGGGTCGTCCGGATCGACGATCCCGAGCAGCGCATCGAACAGGTGGAAGTCGTTGAACACGGCGCTGAAGCGTTGCCGGTACGCGGCGCGCTCGCGCCAGCCGATCGTGCGGCCGTCGACCTCGATCGTGCCTTCCTCCGGCTCGTAGAGCCCCGTCAGCACCTTCGCGAGCGTGGTCTTGCCGCTGCCGTTGCCGCCGACGATAAACACCAGTTCGCCCGGCCGGATCGTCAGGTCGATCGGCCCAATCCGGAACATTCGTTCGTCGCGTTCGTGGAAATACGCGTGCGTGACGCCGCGCAGCGTGACGGCGCCGGCCGGCGGCACGTCGGGCGCATCGCTCGCCGGCGGCACGGTGCGCAGCGCACCGAATTCGGTCATCACGCCTTCGATCCGTCCGAGCGACACGCGCGCCGCGTTGACGGTCGGCAGATTGTTCAGCAGCCCGTCGAGCGGCACGAGCATGAACAGGAACACGACGACGTACCCGGCCGCGGTGCGCGCGTCCGCATGCACGCCGAGCTGCGGCCAGAACGCGGCCGCGCCGAGGAACACGTAGAACAGGAAGATGATCCAGCCGACGCCGACCGCATACGCGCTGAACGCGCGGCGCCGGTGATCGCGCACTTCGCCGATCGCGGCGCCGAGCTGGCCGTCGACGAACTGGCGCGCGCGCGCGTCGTGCAGCTTCAGCTCCTTCGCGCCGGAGAACAGCGAGCCGAGATAGCCGAACAGGCGGTCCTGCGCGTGGCCGGCCGCTTCCAGCGATGCGATCGCGCGCCGGTCGCCGGTGTGGTAGCCGAGCGAGCCCGCGACGATCGCGGTCAGCGCGAGTGCGCACACCGGCCACGACAGCCATGCGAGATAGCCGAGGCAGCCGAACACGATCGAGCCGTGCATCACCAGATTCGGCAGCGCGAAGAACAGCATCGATACGTTGGTCGCGTCGTCGGTCAGCACCGACTGCACCGGCGCGGCGCCGATCCGCTCGATGTCGCGCAGCTCGGCCGCGCCGACGCGGCGCGCGAGATGCACGCGCAGCCGCGCCATCGTGTCCTGAGACAGCCGTGCGAACAGCGTGCCCGACACGATGCGCGTGACGAGCGCGGTCACCGCGCACAGCGCGAACCGCCACGCGAGCGCCGCGTCGGCGGCGCCGGGCGTCGCGAGCGCGCGGTTCAGCGTCGCCACGAGCAGCACGCTCGCGATGCCGTTGAGCACGCACGCGACGAGCGCGAGCGCGAGCGACGCGCGGCTTTCGCGCAGCAGCGCGAGGATCAGGCGGGCCGCGGGGCGGCCGGGGGAAGCGTCGAGGGACGGCGGGGAAGAAGGCTCGTGAGCGGCGGTCATCGGCAACGTCGGTAAATGAAGGGCAGGCAAATTCTGCGGAAACGGCAAAGGTGACGTGAAAGCAGTGCACCGGCAGGCCCGGTTGCGGCTTTCCCACCTGATAGACGAACGGCGCGCGCAAATATTTAGCGCTGCCGTCGAAGAATGCGATGGTTCGGACTTTGCGCATAAAACGGTAAAAAATCTGCCGCGCCGTTCGTCACACCAGTGAAGCCGCCCAAGCGGCCCCGAGACTTGGCCTAAGCGGCCGGACCGAAGGACTTCACGCACATGACGAGTTTCCCGACTGCGCTGCATCACCGAATCCGCGAACTGGCGCGCGTTGCGCCCGACGCACTCGCGCTCGCCGCGCCTTTCCAGAACGACCTGCGCCTGTCGCGCGGCGCGCTCGACGCGCGGGCGTCGCAGCTTGCGCGGCGCTTGCGCGCGGCCGGCGTCGGCGCGGAAGTGCGCGTCGGCGTGTGCGTCGAACGCTCGTGCGAGCTGTTCGTTGCGTTGCTGGCCGTGCTGAAGGCGGGCGGTGTGTTCGTGCCGCTCGATCCGCGTCATCCGGCCGCGCGTCTGAACTGGATCGTCAGGGATGCGCAGTTGCGGCACGGGATCGCCGACGCGGCGGGTCGCGCGGCGCTCGGCGCGCCGTTCGAGCATGCGTTCGATGCGACGTGGGCAGACGGTGACGATGCGGATGCGGCTGCTTGCGCCGACGATGAAGACGTGCCTGTGCATCCGCGTGCGGCCGCCTACATGATCTATACGTCCGGCTCGACCGGCACGCCGAAGGCGGTGGTCGTCGAGCACGGGCCGCTCGCCGCGCATTGCGATGCGCTCGCGGCGGCGCTGCCGATCCACGGCGGCGATCGCCTGCTGCATTTCGCATCGGTCAACTTCGATGCCGCGCACGAATGCTGGCTGGCGCCGCTGGCAGTGGGCGCGAGCGTGACGATTGCGCCGCCGCAGCCGTTCGCGCCGGACGCCGCGCATGCGCTGATGCTGCGCGAATCGGTCAGCGTTGCCGCGTTCCCGCCCGCGTATCTGCGCGAATTCGCGGCGGTTGCCGCGCGCGACGGCGTCCCGCCGACGCTGCGCGTGCTCGCGTTCGGCGGCGAAGCGTTGCCGCAGCAGGCGTTCGAATTCGTGCGCCGCACGTTCCCGTCGGTTCGCCTGATCAACGGCTACGGGCCGACCGAAGCCGTGATCTCGCCGATGCTGTGGCCCGTCGAGCCGGGCGAGATGCCTGCGCTCGCCGAGGGCGACGCCTATGCGTCGCTGCCGATCGGCCGTGCGATCGGTCCGCGTGTCGCGCGCATCGATCGCGACGCGCAACGCGCGGCGGATGACACGGCAGACGCCGGCGAGCTGCTGCTCGGCGGCGCATGTATCGCACGCGGCTATCACGGCCGCCCGGCGTTGACGGCCGAACGCTTCATTCCCGATGCGAACGGCGAGCCCGGTGCGCGCGTGTACCGCACCGGCGACCTCGCACGGCTACGCGCCGACGGCGCATTCGATTATCTCGGCCGGCTCGACGATCAGGTCCAGGTGCGCGGCGTGCGTGTGGAGCCCGCTGAAATTGCCGCATGCCTTCGCACGCATCCGGCAGTGGCCGACGCGGCTGTGATCGCCGAAACCGGCAACGGGCCGACGCGATTGATCGCATGCATCGCGCTGCGTGCGACGGCCGACGATGCGGTGCTGAAGGCGCACGTGGGCGCGCAGTTGCCGGCCGCGTGGCAGCCGCACCGGTTCGTGCGCTGCGATGCGCTGCCGTATACGCTGAACGGCAAGCTCGACCGTGCGGCGTTGTGCGAGCGCATCGCCGCGGCGCGCAACAATGAATCATCGGCGGGCGATGCGCCGCGCACGCCGACCGAACGGCAGATTGCCGGTTTCTGGCAGACGCTGCTCGGCCTCGATGCGGTGCCGGCGCGCGACGATCGCTTCTTCGCGCTGGGCGCCGATTCGCTCGCGGCGATGCAACTGCAGGGCGCGATTCGCGCCGCGTTGCGCGTGAACCTGCGTCTCGACACGCTGTTCGCCGATCCGGCGCTGGCCGAGCTGGCCGCGCACGTCGATCGTGCGGAGCGGGAAACGGGCGCGCCGCTTGCAGCGATTCCGGCGCGCCGGACGGCGGCCGATGCCGCTGCGTCGACTGCGCCGCATGTCGATCGTGCGGCGTCGCTCGCGCAGCAACGTTTCTGGGTGCTCGCGCAAACGCGCGATGCGAGCGCCGCGTATCACATCGCCGCACACTGGACGATCGACGGCGCGCTCGACCGTGCCGCACTGCAGCGCGCACTCGATCATGTGATCGAGCGGCACGAGGCGTGGCGCACGACCCTCGTCGACAACGACGACGGCATCGTGATGCAGCGCATCCACAAGACGCTGCCGGTTGCGATCGCAACGGTCGACCTGCGCGACCAGCCGCCGGCCGCACGCGATGCGCAGGCTGCGCGCATTGCCGAGCGCGATGCGCTCGCGCCGTTCGATCTGTCGCGCGGGCCGCTGCTTCGCGCGACACTCGTCGTCCTCGGAGACACCCGGCACCGGCTGCTGCTGACCGCGCATCACGCGATTACCGACGGCTGGAGCTCACGCTGCGCGTTCGACGAACTGGCGGCCGCGTACCGTGCGTATGCGCAAGGGCGCGAGCCGTCGCTGCCGGCGCTGCCGATTCAGTATGCGGACTACGCGGACTGGCAGCGCGACCTGCTTGCCGGTGGCGAAGGCGAACGTCAGCTCAACTATTGGCGCGATGCATTGCGCGACGTGCCCGGCCCGCTTGCGCTGCCGGTCGACCGTCAGCCGGGCGCGACGCGCTCGCTACGCGGTGCACGCGTATCGCTCCGGTTGCCCGACGCCGTCGCGGCCGACGTGCGGCGTCTCGCCCGCGATGCCCAGGCGACAGTCTTCACGGTGCTGCTTGCCGCACTCGACGCATGGCTGTCGCGCGCGACCGGCGAGACGGACATCGTCGTCGCCGTGCCGGTGGCGCACCGCCAGCGCGCGGAAACCCACGCGCTGCTCGGCCTGTTCCTGAACACGGTTGCATTGCGCGTGCGCGTCGCGCCGACGCTGCCGTTTTGCGCGCTCGTGGACGCGGCGCGCACGGCGGCACTCGGCGCGGTCGCGCACCAGGACGTGCCGTTCGAGCGCGTCGTCGATGCGGTGAAGCCGCCCGTGAAGCGCGGCGACGAATGGCTGCGCGTGAAGTTCGCGCAGCAGTTCGACGCGCGGCACGACAGCGTGTTGCCGGGTGCGACGGCCGTCGCGACGCCCGGCCCCGATCTCGCCGCGCGCTTCGACTTCGCATTGGACTTTACCGACGATGCGAGCGGAATCGAACTCGTCGCAGCCTATGCAACCGACTGCATCGACGACGATACCGCGCGCGCATGGCTCGACAGCTATGCGGCGCTCGTCGCGTCCGCCGCAGGCGAGCCGCATCGGCCGACGGCCACGCTGCGCTGCGATGCGTCGCCGGCCACGCGCCAGCCGCGCGATGGCCGCGCGCTGCAAGCCGAGCATGCCGACATCGTCGCCGCGTTCGTGCGGCAGGCGGCTGCATATCCGCATCGCGTCGCGCTCGCCGATGCGGCGGTGTCGCTCACGTTCGCCGAACTCGACGATGCGTCGAACCGGATCGCGCATGCGCTGGCACGGCGCGGCACGACGGCCGAAACGCCCGTGATTGTCTGCATCGAGCGGTCGGCGCGCTTCGTCGTCGCGCTGCTCGGAGCGCTGAAGGCGGGCGCACTGGCCGTTCTGCTCGATCCGGCACAGCCGGCCGGCCGTATTGCGGCCGCTGCCGCCGATTGCGGTGCGCGCTGGGCGCTCGTCGCGGATGCGGCCGCGTGGCCGGCCGCCGGCGATGCGCAGCCGCTCGACGTCGACGCGCTCGCACAGGATGCGACGCTCGCGCACGCGGCCGGCGTGCGCGTCGCGCCGCATCCGGAGCAGGGCGCCTATCTGATCTACACGTCGGGTTCGACGGGCACGCCGAAGGGTGTCGTCGTGTCCCACGGCGCGCTCGCTGACTATGTGCAAGGCATGCTCGACGAACTCGCGTTCGCACCGGACGCGTCGTTCGCGATGGTATCGACCGTGGCGGCCGACCTCGGCCACACGACGCTGTTCGGCGCGCTTTACGCGGGCCGCACGCTGCATTTGCTGCCGGCTGCGTGTGCGTTCGATCCGGACCTGTTCGCCGACGAAATGCGTCGCCGCGACGTCGGCGTGCTGAAAATCGTGCCGAGCCACCTGCAGGCGCTGCTGGACGCACGCGCGCCCGCCGACGTGCTGCCGCGCCATGCGCTCGTGACCGGCGGCGAAACGCTCACGTGGGCGCTCGTCGCGCGCATCGCCGCGCTCGCACCGGCCTGCCGCGTGATCAACCATTACGGGCCGACCGAAGCGACCGTCGGCGCGATCGTGTGCGACACCGCGTTGGTTGCCGCCGACGCGCGCGACGCCGCGAGCGGCGTGCCGCTCGGCCGGCCGCTGCCGAATGCGCGCGCACTGGTGCTCGACGCGCTCGGCGCGTGCGTGCCCGCCGGTGCGACGGGCGAGCTGTACCTCGGCGGGCCGGGCGTCGCGCGCGGCTACCTGAACCGGCCCGCGCAGACGGCCGAGCGGTTCGTGCCCGATCCGTTCGCGCGCGGCGCGCGGCTGTATCGGACCGGCGACCGCGTGCGGCTGCGCGCGGACGGCCGTCTTGCGTTCGTCGGCCGTATCGACGACCAGGTGAAGATCCGCGGCTATCGCGTCGAACCGGGCGAGGTCAGTGCGGCGGTGCGCGCGGCCGGGCCGATCATGCAGGCCGCGACGCTCGCGATCGAAACGGACGGCCGCCTGAGGCTCGCGACGTTCGTCGTGATGCGCGACGGCGCCGCCTTCGATGAAGCCGGTGTGCGCATCGCGCTCGGCGCGACGCTGCCCGATTACATGGTGCCCGCGCAGTTCGTCGTGCTCGCGCGCCTGCCGGTCACGGCGAACGGCAAGATCGATCGTGCGGCGCTGCGCGAGCTGGCCGTCGCGCCGGCGGCGGCGACTGCCGGCGATGCACCGCAAGGCCCGGTGGAGACGGCGCTCGCGGAAGTGTGGCAAGCAGTGCTGAAGGCGCCGCGCGTCGGCCGCGACGACAACTTCTTCGAACTCGGCGGCGATTCGATCCTCGTGCTGCAGGTGATCGCGCGGGCGCGCAAGCGCGGCGTGCGCTTTACGCCGAAGCAGTTGTTCGACGGGCCGACGATTGCCGAACTCGCACGCATCGCGAAGACCGAGGAGGTCGCCGCCGCCACGCCGGCAGCGGCCGCTTCCGTGCCTGAGTCCGCACCCGCTGGGAGCGCAGCGGCCCGGCTGACGCCGGCGCAGCAGCGCTTCTTCGCGCTCGACGTGCCGCATCCGGGCCACTGGAACCAGTCGGTTGCATTCGACGTGCGCGGCACGTTCGACGCGGATGCATTCGTACGTGCGTTCGACGCGGTGCTGACGCATCACGACGCGTTCCGCCAACGCTTCGCGCGCGCCGCGGACGGCCGCTGGCAAGCAAGCGACGCGGCGAAGCCGTACGACGCGCTGCCGTTCGTCGACGTCGCCGCACGCGACGAAGCCGACGCAGTCGCACGCTTCGACGCAGTGCAGCGCCGCCTCGATCTCGGCCGCGGCCCGCTGGCCTGTGCGTGCGCGGCGCGGCTGCCGGACGGTTCGACGCGGCTGTATCTCGCGATTCATCACGCGATCGTTGATGGTGTGTCGTGGCGCATCCTGCTCGACGATCTCGATGCTGCGTATCGCGCCGCATGCGAGGGTTCGCCGGTGCGCCTGTCGCAGCCGGGCCTGCGCGCGGACGCGTGGGCTGCCCGGCTCGCGCGCGCCGCGATCGAACCGGCATCGCCGTTCGCCGGCGAAGTCGCGTACTGGGCCGGCATGGCGCAGGGAGACGACATCGCGCCCGATCATCCGGATGCCCCGGCGACGAATGCCGACGCGGCCGTCGTCGTGCAGACGATCGATGCGGCGTTGACTCGCGCGGCGCTGACCGACGCGCACGCCGCGTACCGAACGCAGACGATCGAACTGCTCGGCGCGGCGCTCGCGCTGGCACTGACCGGTAACGGCGCTGCCGCGTCGTGCCGCGTCGAACTCGAAGGGCACGGCCGGGAGCCGCTATTCGACGATGCGGACGCGAGCCGCACGATCGGCTGGCTGACGAGCCACTATCCGGTCACGTTGCCGGTCGAACGCACCGCGCGCGACACGCTGTGCGCGGTCAAGGACGCGCTGCGCGCGGTGCCGCACAAGGGGCTCGGATTCGGCGTGCTCGCGCATTACGGCGACGCCGCGACGCGTGCGGCGCTGGCCGCCGTGCCGCGTCCGCGCGTCACGTTCAACTATCTCGGCCAGTTCGACGCACCGCGCGACGCGATGCTCGTGCCGCGCTTCGGCGGCACCGGCGTCGAACGCGATCCGCATGGCCCGCTCGGCAACGCGCTCGCGATCCATGCATACCTCGACACCGACCGCGACGGTGCGCGCACGCTGAAGGTTCACTGGGTGTACGGTGCGCCGCAGTTCGAGCGCGCGACGATCGACGCGTTCGCGCAACGCTTCGAGACCGCGCTTCGCGAACTCGCCGACGCGTGCACGTCGCGTATCGCGCTTCGCGGCGGCGGCGCGACGCCGGGCGATTTTCCGCTCGCGCAGGCGGCCGGCCTCACGCAGGCCGCGATCGAGCGCGCACCGCTCGACTGGCGCGCGATCGACGACGTGTATCCGCTGTCGCCGATGCAGCAGGGGATCCTGTTCCATGCGCTGTTCGCGCCCGGTCACGCGAGCTACGTGAACCAGCTCGTCGCGACCGCGACGGCGCTCGACGCCGAGCGGCTCGCAGCCGCGTTCGCCGCATCGATCGCACGGCACGACATCCTGCGCACCAGCGTGATCCCGGACGAGGCCGCGCCGCTGCAATGCGTGCATCGCCATGCGCGAATGCCGGTCGAGCAGCTCGACTGGCGCATGCGCGGCGACACGCTGGATGCCGATTTCGATGCGTGGCTCGCGGCCGACCGCGCGCGCGGCTTCGACTGGCGCGAACCGCCGCTGATGCGGCTCACGCTGATTCGCGTGACCGACGACGCGTGGCGCGTCGTGTGGACGCGCCACCACGTATTGCTCGACGGCTGGAGCACCGCGCGCCTGCTTGCCGACGTGCTGCGCGATTATCGCGATCCCGACGCGGCGTCGCCGTTCGCGAGCCGCCCGTCACTGCGCTATCGCGACTTCATCGCGTGGCTCGCTACGCGCGACCGCGACGCGGACGAGCGCTTCTGGACCGAACGGCTCGCGCGCCTCGATGCGCCGACGCTGATCGCGGAGCGCAACGCGGACCGCGCGGACGCCGAGATGGTCACGTGGCGCGCAACCATCGGCGCGGAAGCGTTGGCGCGCGTCGCGCAGACGGCGCGCACGCTGAAGCTGACCGTCAACACGCTGGTGCAGGGCGCGTGGGCGCTCGCGCTTCAGCGGATGACGCATCAGCCGGCCGTCGCGTTCGGCGCGACCGTCGCCGGCCGTCCCGATGTGCTCGCGGACGTCGACACGGTGCTCGGCCTCTTCATCAACACGCTGCCGGTGATCACCGCCCCCGCGCCCCAGCAACGGGCGGCCGACTGGCTGCAGGCGCTGCAGCGCGAGAACGCGGCGGCGGCCGAACATGCGCATACGCCGCTTGCGGACATCCAGCGCTGGGCGCGCGGCGCCGGCGGCGCATTGTTCGACACGCTGGTCGTATTCGAGAACTATCCGGTCGGCGACACGGCGCACGACGCCGATCCGCGCGCGCTGTCGCTTACCGACGTGCGCAGCATCGAAGCGACGGATTTCGCGCTGACGCTCGTGATCGAAAGCGGCGCGGAACTGACGATCGACTACGGCTATGACGCGGCACGCGTCGATGCGCACCAGGTCGAGACGTGGCACCGCGCGTTTGCATGCGCGCTCGATGCACTGGCTCGCGCGCCGCACGCGCTGCTGGGCACGCTGTCGATCGCCGATGCAGCGACGCGCGACGCACTGGCGCGCGCGCAGGACACCGCATTGACGTGGCCGGACGCGCAGCGTCAGCCGCTGCATCTGCAATTCGCGCAAGCCGCGCACGCGACGCCCGATGCGATTGCGCTCGAGTATGCGGACGTTCACGGCGACGTACAGCGCGCGACCTATCGCGAACTCGACGACAACACAACGCGCGTCGCGGCAGCACTGCGCCGTCGCGGCGTGCGCCCCGACACGCCGGTTGCCCTGTGCGTCGAGCGCTCGTTCGAGATGGTGACGGCGCTCGTCGGCGTGCTGAAGGCCGGCGCCGCGTATCTGCCGGTCGATCCCGACTATCCGGCCGAGCGCATCGCGTATCTGCTGCGCGATGCGCGGCCCGCGGTCGCGATCACGCAACCGCATCTGCGCGAACGGGTGGCGGCCGCGCTCGGCGATGAAACGACGACGCAACTGCTGACGCTCGCCGATCTGCTCGACGACGGCGCGTCCGCGACGGCCGCTGACGGCGCGGCCGACATCATCGACGATGCACAGCTCGCGTATCTGATCTATACGTCGGGGTCGACCGGCAAGCCGAAGGGCGCGGGCAACTCGCATGGCGCGCTCGCGAACCGGATCGCATGGATGCAGCACGCGTACCGTCTCACGCGCGATGACGTCGTGCTGCACAAGACGCCGTTCGGCTTCGACGTGTCGGTATGGGAATTCGTGTGGCCGCTCGCGATCGGCGCGAAGCTCGCGATCGCGGCGCCGGGCGACCACCGCGATCCGGCCCGTCTCGCGGCCGCGATCCACGCACACGGCGTGACGGTGCTGCACTTCGTGCCGTCGATGCTCGCCGCGTTCGCCGCGTATCTCGACGATTTCTCGGCGGCCGCGCAATGCGACAGCGTGCGCCTGATCGTCGCGAGCGGCGAGGCGCTTGCGCCCGAGCTCGTCGCGAAGGTCGCGCGGCTGTTGCCGAACGCGACGCTCGTGAACCTGTACGGGCCGACCGAAGCCGCGATCGACGTGTCGCACTGGACCTGCGGCCCCGACGACGCGAACGCCGTCGCGGTGCCGATTGGCCATCCGATCGCAAACCTGCGGTTGCATGTGCTCGACGCGGCCTGGCAGCCGGTGCCGGCCGGCGCGACCGGCGAGCTGTATCTCGCGGGCGCGGGCCTCGCGCGCGGCTACTTCGGCCGCCCGGCGCTGACCGCCGAGCGTTTCGTGCCCGATCCGTTCATGCCCGGTGCGCGCATGTACCGCACCGGCGACCTCGCACGGCGCCGCGCGGACGGTGCGCTCGACTATCTCGGCCGCGTCGACACGCAGGTGAAGCTGCGCGGGCAGCGGATCGAGCCGGGCGAGATCGAGGCGCTGCTGCGTGCGGCGCCGGGCGTGCACGACGCGGTCGTGATCGTGCGCGACGAACGGCTGATCGGCTATGTCGCACGCGGCGACGCGGGTCCGCTCGATCGCACCGCACTGCTGGATGCGCTGCGCGCGCAACTGCCGTCGTACATGGTGCCGTCGCAGCTGATCGAGCTCGACGCGCTGCCGGTCACGCCGAACGGCAAGTGCGACCGCCATGCGTTGCCCGCACCGGCACGGAACGCAGTCGCGGCCGCGGACCTCGCGACCGACACGGAGCGCACGCTTGCGGCGATCTGGCAGCGGGTGTTGCGCGTGGATGCGATCGGCCGCGACGACGACTTTTTCCTGCTCGGCGGCCACTCGCTGCTCGCGACGCAGGCCCATGCGCAGGCGAACCTGCACTGGGGCCTCGCGCTGCCGCTGCGCACGCTGTTCGACACCCGCACGCTCGCGCGTTGCGCGCAGGCGATCGATGCGGCCTGTGCGGCCCGTGGCGACACCGACGCGGCGAGCGCGATCGACGCGCTGCTCGGCGAACTGGAAACCCAATAAGGACGACGGATGACGAAGGCCCAACCCGACTGGCTCGCGCTCGCGACGCGTTTCGCGCAACTGCCCGACGCGCAGCGCGCGGTGTTCCTCGACAAGCTCGGCGCGGCCGGCATCGACTTTCGCATGCTGCCGATCCCGCCGCGCACGCCGCGTAGCGACCGTGTGCCGGCGTCGTTCGCGCAGACGCGGCTGTGGCTGCATGCGCGGCTGATCGATGCGCCCGCCGCGTATCACATCACCGAGCGGCTCGCGCTGTCTGGCCCGCTCGACGTACACGCGCTGCGGCTCGCATGCGATGCGATGATCGCGCGTCATGAGGCGCTGCGCACGACGTTCGACGAAGCGGAGGACGGCGTCGCGCAGACGATTCATCCGCCGCTGCGCTGCCCGTGGCGCGAGACCGATCTCGACGCGGTGCCCGACGCGCAGCGCACCGCCCGCGCGGAAACCGTCGCGTCGACGGATGAAGCCGCCGCATTCGATCTCGGCACCGCGCCGCTCATGCGCGCGCATCTGATCCGCTTCGACGCGACGCACCACTGGCTCGCGCTGACCGTTCACCACATCGTGTCGGACGGCTGGTCGTCGGACGTGATGCTGTACGAACTCGCGGCGTTCTACCGCGCTTACGCGTCCGGCGAGCCGGTGCCGCTCGCGCCGTTGCCGATCCAGTACGCGGACTACGCACTGTGGCAGCGCCGCTGGCTCGACGCGGGCGAGCGCGAGCGGCAGCTTGCGTTTTGGCGCGAACGCATCGATCCGCAGCGCGGCGTGATCACGCTGCCCGGTGCGGCCGCTCGGCCGGCCCGCCGCAGCGCGCGCGGCGCGCGTCACGTGTTTTCGCTCGACGCGCGCACCGGTGCGCAACTGCGCGCGTTCGCGGCCGCGGCGGGCGCGACGCCGTTCGCCGTGCTGCTCTCGGCGCTCGACGCGCTGCTCGCGCGCGCGACCGGCGATGCGCGGATCTGTGTCGGCGTGCCGGCCGCGAACCGCGAGCGTGCGGAAACCGCCGGGCTGATCGGCTTCTTCGTGAACACGCTCGCGATCGACGTCGACGTGCCCGCGCACGGCGATTTCGCGTCGCTGGTCGCGCGCACGCAGCGCGCGCTCGTGGATGCGCAGATGCACCAGGACGTACCGTTCGATCAGGTCGTCGACGCGCTCGGCGTGCCGCGCAGCGCGAGCCACCATCCGCTGTTCCAGGTAATGGCCGCATATGGCGAGCGCCGCGCGTTGCCGACGCTCGGCGCGGCAGCGGCCACGTTGCTGCCGTCCGGCACGCCGTCCGCGAAATTCGACCTGACGCTCGCCGTCGAGGCGACGCCCGACGGCACGTTCGACGCCGCGTTCATCTACGCGCTCGATCTGTTCGATGCCGATGCGATCGCGCGGCTTGCCGCGCGTTTCGTCACGCTGCTCGGCGACGCGCTCGCGCGCCCCGGGTTGCCGATCGGCGATCTCGACTGGCTGCCGGCCGACGAACGTGCGCAATTGGCCGGATGGAACGCGCCGGCGGGCGCCGCGCAAGCGGAGCCGTTCATCCCGGTGCATGTGCGGATCGCCGCTCATGCGCGCGCGCGCCCCGACGCGCGCGGTGTCGCCGACGTCGATCGCGCGCTGACGCGCGGCGAGGTCGACGCGCGTGCGGCCCGCATCGCGCGCAATCTCGTCGCGGCCGGCGTGCGGCCGGAAATGCGCGTCGGCGTCGCGTTGCAGCGCTCGGTCGACCTGCTGGTCGCGCTGATCGCGGTGCTGAAGTCGGGCGCGGCGTTCGTACCGCTCGATCCTGCGCACCCGCGCGAGCGGCTCGCGCAGATCGTCGACGACGCGGCGATCGCGCACGTGCTGACCGACGGCGCGAGCGCCGGATCGCTGCCGGCGGGGCCCGGCCTGCGCATCTGGCGTGCGGATCAGGTCGACGCGCTCGGCGACGCCGCGGACGTCGCGCTGCCCGACGTGTTGCCCGGTCACGCCGCGTATGCGATCTACACGTCGGGTTCGACCGGCAAGCCGAAGGGCGTGATCGTCGACCATGCGGCGTTCGCGCGACATTGCGTGGCGATCGCGCAGCGTTACGGCGTAACCGAGAACGACGTGTTCCTGCTGTTCCAGTCCGTCAACTTCGACGGCGCGCACGAAGGCTGGTTTTCGCAATACCTGTCGGGCGCCGCCGTGTCGGTGACGGCCGACGTGCTGTGGCCGCCGGCGCAAACCTGCGCGATGATGAACCGCGACGGCGTGACGATGACCTACGTGCCGCCCGGCTGCGCCGCGCAGCTTGCCGAGTGGGCGCTCGCGCACGGCGCGCCGCCGACGCTGCGTTCGCTGACGGTCGGCGGCGAAGCGACGTCGCGCGAAGCATTCGCGATGCTGCGCCGCGCGATGCCGAACGTGCGCGTCGTCAACGGCTACGGCCCGACCGAAACCGTGATCACGCCGACGCTGTGGATGTTCCGCCCCGGCGACGATCCTGCGAAACTCGGCGATGCCGCGTATCTGCCGATCGGCACGCTGGTCGGCGCGCGCACCGCGCACGTGCTCGATGCGCGGCTGCATCCGCTGCCGGTGGGCGTGATCGGCGAACTGTATCTGGGCGGCGAGGGGATCGGCGTCGCACGCGGCTATCTCGATCGCCCGGCGCTGACGGCCGAGCGCTTCGTGCCGGATCCGTACGGCGCACCGGGCGCACGCCTGTATCGCACCGGCGACCTCGTGCGGCGCCGCGCGGACGGCGTGTTCGACTTCATCGGCCGCGTGGATCATCAGGTGAAGCTGCGCGGGCTGCGCATCGAGCTCGGCGAGATCGAGGCGCAACTGGCAGCGCACGATGCGGTGCGCGAAGCGTGCGCGGTCGTGCACGGGCAAGGCGCCCAGGCGCAGCTGGTCGCGTATGTCGAACTGACCGCCGACGCGCAGGCCGCCGCGCAGCCGGTCGAAGCCGCGACGCTCGACGCGCATCTGCGCCGCACGCTGCCCGACTACATGGTGCCCGCGCAACTGATCGTGCTGGACGCGCTGCCGCGCAACGCGAACAGCAAGGTCGACCGTGCGCGGCTGCCGGCGCCGGTGCGCGTCGAACGCGCTTACGACGCGCCGCACGACGGCGACGAAGCCGCGCTCGCGGCAATCTGGCGCGACGTGCTGAACGTCGAACGCGTCGGCCGCGGCGATCACTTCTTCGAGCTCGGCGGTCATTCGCTGGCCGCGGTGCGCGTGGCAACGCGCGTTGCCGAGCGGCTCGGCCGCGACGTGCCGGTGCGCGCACTGTTCGAAGCGCCGGTGCTCGCGCAGTACGCGCGCCAGGTCGCCGATGCGCCGCGCGCCGCGCACGCCGGCTCGGCGGCGCCCGGCGTCGCGGCGGTCAAACCCGACGCGTACGGCGTGTGGCCGCTGTCGCCCGCGCAGCTGGGCCTGTGGTTTCTGTGGCGTGCGCAGCCGGACAATGCCGCGTACAACATTCCGGTCGCGCTGCGCGTGCGCGGCCCGCTCGACGTCGATGCGCTGCGCGCGGCGTTCGCGGCTGCGGCCGCCGCGCATCCGGCGCTGCGCACGCGGCTCGTGCTGCGCGACGGAACGCTGCCCGGGCAGCGGATCGACGATTCAGCCGCCGTCGCGCTGCCTGTCGTCGATCTGTCCGCGCAGTCCGACGCGCTTGACCGCGCGGCGGCACTGACCGACGCCGACGCGCTCGCGCCGTTCGATCTCGCCGCCGATGCGCCGCTGTGGCGTGCGCGCGTGCTGAAGCTCGGCGCGCATGATCACGTGCTGTCGGTGACGATTCATCACATCGTGTCGGACGGCGAATCGATCGAGCTGTGGCTCGATGCGGTGCGCGCACACTATGTCGCGCTGGTCCGTGGCGAAGTCGCGTCGTCGCCATCGTCGTCGGCGCCCGCAGAAAGCGTGTCGCTCGTGCTGCCGGCGCCATGCTGCACGTCGCGCGTCGCGTACTGGCGCGACGCGCTCGCCGACTTGCCGTCATCGGTGCTGCCGCAACGCGCGGACGCGCCGGCCGTCCCGCAATGGCGCGCAACGCGCATCGCGTTCGAGTTCGACGCAGCACTGATTCGCGCCGCGCGCGACACCGCGTCGCGTGCCCACGCGACGTTGCCGATGGTGCTGCACGCGGCGCTCAACACCGCGCTGTTCCGCGTGACCGGCGCGGTCGACCAGCCGGTCGGCGTGCTCGCATCGACGCGCGCGCTGACGGGCGACGCGGCGCGCGATGCGCTCGGGCTCTTCGTCAACTCGGTGGTGGTGCGCACGCGGCTCGACCCGGCGGCCCGCCGCGCCGACGTGCTCGGCCAGGTGCGCGACACGGCGCTCGCCGCGTATGCGCATGCCGACGTGCCGTTCGCGGACGTCGTCGCCGCGCTGCGCGCGCCGCGTGCCGCGCACGCCAATCCGCTGTTCCAGGTGATGTTCAACTACCTGCGTCCGACGGGTGCTGCCGCGCGCGACTGGGCCGGCCTGTCGCTCGACGAATTCGACGACGTGCGCCATCGCGTCGTGTTCACACTCGAGCTCGACGTGGTCGAGCATCCGGACGGCCGCGTGAGCGCCGCGTTCTCGTATGCGGACGAATTGCTCGACGGCGGTTTCGTCGATGCGCTCGTCGACGTCTACCACGACGAAGTCGCGCGGTTCGCGGGCGCCCCGGAAGCGGCGCTCGGTGCGCCCGATGCGCTGTTCGTCGCGGAACCCGTCGGTCCGGCAAGCCACGCGCCGCGTGTCGCCGACGCGTCGCACGCGCCGCACACGGCGGCCGCGCTCGCCGCGGTGTGGTCGGACACGTTCGCGACGGCCGCGCCCGCGCCCGATGCCGATCTGTTCGAGGCCGGTACGAGCTCGTTCGACGTCGTGCGTTTCGTCGACGCGGCCGCCCGTGCCGGTCACGCGCTGACCGTGGCCGACGTGTTCGCCGCGACGACGCTCGCGGCGCTCGCCGCGCGTATCGATGCGGCGGCCGAAGCGGAGCAGGAGGTGCGCGATGCTCGCTGAAGTGCGTCCGGACGGTTTCACGATGCTCGACACGTACCGCCTTGCGTTCGCCGACGGCTTGTTCGCCGTGCGCGACGGCACGGAAATCCGCGTCGCGCAGGGCGACGGCATCGGCGCGCAGTTGCTGCGCGTGCAACTCGGCGACGACGGCGCGCTGCGCGTCGTCGCCTACAACCATCGCGCGGCGCCGGCCGATCAGCGCCGCGCGCTGCTGGCCGCGCTCGCCGCCGCGTTTTCCGATGCGGCGCGCCACGCGGCGATCAGGCTCGACCCGGCCGCGTGGCCGGCGGTCGCGCTCGACGCGCTGCGCGCGAGCGGCGTGCTCGCCGACGGCGGCCTGTGCATGCGCGAAGGCTGGGCACAGCAGGCCGATCTGTGGCGCGTCGGCACGCACTTGCCGTGCGCGACGCTGCCGATGTTCACCGACGGCCGGCGTCATCCGCGCCGGCCGCCTGCGCCGCGCGGCGACGTGTATGCGCGCGACCTGCCGGCGCTCGGCATGCGCTTCACGCTGCGCGGCTGGCAGCCGGGCGAAGACGCGGCGCGCATCGCGCAGTGGTTCGACGAGCCGCGCGTGCGCGACGGCTGGCCGTGGGCGCGGCCCGGCGCAGACGGCACGGCGCCCGATGCCGATCCGCACGTCACGCCGCTCATCGGCTGCTTCGACGGCGAACCGTTCGCGTATGTCGAGGCGTTCTGGCTGAAGGAAGACCCGCTTGCACCGCACGTCGGCGCGCGCGATTACGACCGCGGGCTGCGGATGCTGGTCGGCGCGTCGCGCTGGCGCGGCCCGCACTGGGTGGCCGGCTGGCTGCCGTGCGTCGTGCATCACCTGTTTCTCGACGACCCGCGCACCGAAGTGGTCGGCTGCGCGGTCCCGGCCGGCCGCACGCGGGTCGTCGATCTCCTCGCGCGGCACGGCTTCACGCGGCAGCGGCGGCTCGCGCTCGCCGACGCGCAGCCGCTGTGGATGTGCACGCAGCGCGAGACGTTCTTTGCCGGCCGTCATGTATGACGCGCCGGTTTCACCGACAAGGGAGCTGAGAGACATGCAGAGAGAAACCGTATTCGACCTGATCGGCGTCGGCTTCGGGCCGTCGAACCTGGCGCTGGCCGTGCGCCTCGCGGAGCGCGGCGGCGCACGGCCGTTCACGCATTGCTTCGTCGAACGTCAGCCTGAATTCGGCTGGCACCGCGGGATGCTGCTCGCCGATTGCCGGATGCAGATCTCGTTTCTGAAGGATCTCGTGACGATGCGCGATCCGACGAGCCGCTACACGTTCATCAACTACCTGTTCGAGCGCGGCCGACTGAACGAATTCGTGAATTTGAAGAACTTCTACCCGACCCGCGTCGAGTTTCACGATTATCTGAGCTGGGTGGCCGATGCGTTCGACGAGCACGTGCATTACAGCGAGACCGTCACCGCGATCGAGCCCGTGTCCGGCGACGGCGCGCGCATCGACGCGCTGCGCGTGCTGTCGCGCGACGCGGCCGGCCACGAGCGCCAGCGCGTGACACGCGCGCTGTCGGTTGGCGTCGGCGGCACGCCGGCGGTGCCGGACGCGTTCGCGGCGCTTGGCCGCGACCGCGTGATCCATTCGTCGTCGTATCTGACCGACATCGACCGGCTGGTCGCGGCGCCGGACGGCGAGCGCCGCCGCGTCGCGGTAATCGGCGCGGGGCAGAGCGCGGCGGAGGTGTTCGTCGACCTCGCGCGCCGCTTCCCGCACGTCGACGCGAGCCTCGTGATGCGCGCGGGCGCGCTGAAGCCGGCCGACGACAGCCCGTTCGTCAACGAGATCTTCAGCCCCGAGTTCACCGACGTCGTTTATGCGCAGCCGCACGACGCGCGCCGTGCATTGCTCGAGCGCTATCGCGACACCAACTACGCAGTGGTCGACCGGCCGCTGATCGAGCAGATCTACGAAATGCTGTACCTGCAGCGCATTGACGGCACGCCGCGCCACGCGCTGCTCGCGAACAGCGCGATCGAGGCCGCCGTGCGCGGCGGCGACGGCCGCATCGAGCTGACGCTGCGCGACCGGATGAACGGGGCGACGCGGGTCGAACGGTTCGACGCACTGGTGCTCGCGACCGGCTATCGGCGCGACACGCACGCGGCGCTGCTCGAGGGGCTCGCGCCGCACCTGGGCGATGCGCTCACGCGCGGCGACGTGACGCGCGATTACCTGCTCGCGACGCCCGAGCACTTCGCGCCGCGCATCTATCTGCAAGGCTGCTGCGAAGACAGCCACGGGCTGTCCGACACGCTGCTGTCGGTGCTGGCGCGCCGCGCGGACGAAATCTGCGCGTCGCTCGAAGCAGGCGCCGACGCCGCCCATGACGACGGCGCGGGGCGCACCGCGCACGAACAACGACATCAACACGGGGCGAGCGCGAGCCGCATGGCTTTCGCTCTTTGACAAAGGCGCGGTCGGAGACCGCATCGAAACAAGCGGAGTAGAAAAAGATGGAGTGGGCAACAGGCACGCGTGTGCGTGCGATCGCAGCCGCGGCAAGCGTGGCGTTCGGGATGGCGGCAGGGCACGCGTACGCCCAGACGGCGCCGGCCGTGAGCGCGGGCGCCGCGGCATCGGCGAGCGGTGCGCAGAACGGCGCGGCGGGCGCGGCAGCCAAGGCGGCGGATGCGGCCGGCGCGCAGGGCGGCACGTCGACCGGCACGCTGCCGGCGATCAACGTCAACGCGGGCGCGGAAGGAGACGGCACGGTCGGCCTCGTCGCGAAGCGCAGCCGCACCGGCACCAAGACCGATACGGCGATCAATGAAATTCCGCAGACGATCAACGTCGTCACCGCGCAGCAGATCGAGATGACCGGCGCGACCGACGTGAACGCGGCGCTGCGCTACGTGCCCGGCTTCTCGTCGTACGGTTCGGACAACCGGTCCGACTGGTACGCGGCGCTGCGCGGCTTCACGCCGACCGCGTACGTGGACGGGCTGCAGGTGCCGAACACGATCAACCTCGCGAGCTGGCGCGTCGATCCGTACATGATCGACAGCATCAGCGTGCTGCGCGGGCCGACGTCGGTGCTGTACGGCGCCGGCGACCCCGGCGCGATCGTCGACGTGCACACGAAGCTCGCCGACGGCGAGCGCGTGCGCGAAGCCGGCGTGCAGATCGGCGACTACGCACGCAAGCAGTTCATGATCGACGTCGGCGACAAGCTCGATCCGGACGGCAAGTACGCGTACCGGTTCGTCGGCGTCGCGCGCGACGGCAACGCGCTGACCGGCCCGAACAACGATCAGCGCGTGGCGCTCGCGCCGTCGTTCCGCTGGCGCCCGGACGCCGATACGTCGCTGACGCTGTCCGCCACTTACCTGCAGGACTGGGGCGACATCTCGTCGAACTTCCTGCCGGCGCAGGGCACGGTGCTGCCGAACCCGAACGGGCAGATCACGAAGGACATCTACGAAGGCGACGGCAACTTCAACTACTACCGCAAAAAGCAGTGGTCGCTCGGCTACCAGTTCGAGCGGAAGCTGAGCCCGATGTGGACGTTCCGGCAGAACACGCGCTGGATGCATCTGTCGCTCGACAACGGCTCGGTGTTCGCGAACGGTTTCGACGGCGACAGCACAACCGACGTGTCGCGCTGGGCCGGCGTATTCCAGATGAACTACAGCCGCTTCGACATCGACAACAACGTGGAGGGCCGCTTCGGCACCGGCCCGTTCGAGCACACGCTGCTGCTCGGCTTCCAGTACAACCGGCAGACCGCGACCGACAGCGAATGGCTGGCCGCGGCGCCGTCGCTGAACATCTACAACCCGGTCTACCTGCCGGTCACGACCGCCGTGTTCGATCCGAACTCGACGTTCCGCACGAACACCTACACGACGATGAACACGTTCGGCCTGTACGCGCAGGATCAGGTCAAGTGGAACCGCTGGACGCTGACGCTCGGCGGCCGCGAGGACTGGGTGAACATGCGGCAGGACGACCGCGCGGCCGGCACGTCGACGAAGGCCGACATCACGGCATTCACCGGCCGTGTGGGCCTCACGTATCAGGGCGATTACGGGCTGTCGCCGTATGTCAGCTATGCGACGTCGTTCAATCCGCTGATCGGCGTGAATCTGGTGGGCGGCGGGCTGCCGCAGCCGACGCGCGGCAAGCAGATCGAAGCCGGCCTGCGCTGGCAGCCGCCGGGCAAGAACCTGATGCTGAACGCGGCGATCTATCAGATCAACCAGACCAACGTGCTCACGACCGCGCTGCCGACGCAGGATCCGACCGGCACGAAGTCGGTGCAGACCGGCGAAGTGCGCTCGCGCGGGATCGAGCTGAGCGCGACCGGCAAGGTCACGCCGAACCTGTCGCTGATCGCCGCTTACGTGTATCAGGACGTGAAGAACGTGAAGGCGAACGACGTGTCGCTGAACAACTGGCCGGTCGACATTCCGCGGCCGCGCCAGATGGCGTCGCTGTGGGCCGACTGGACGTGGCACACGGGGCCGCTCGCGGGCTTCGGGCTCGGCGGCGGCGTGCGCTACCAGAGCGCGTCGGCCGGCGCGGCCGACAACTCGCTGACGGTATCGAGCTACACGCTGTTCGACGCGGGCGTGCATTACGACATGCGCAACTGGCGCTTTGCGGTCAATGCGACGAACCTGTTCAACCGCCATTACATCAGCGGTTGCCAGTCGACCAACGTCTGCATTTTCGGGACCGACCGCACGGTGATCGCCACCGCGAAATACAACTGGTGACGCCGCGCGCCGCGGCGCGCCGGCCGGCCTCCGGGCCGGTGCGGGCGGGCCGCAGCGCCGTCGTCCGCTTTTTTTCACGACGCCTCCATGCCGAAGAAAAATCTCGTCTATATCCAG
The DNA here is from genome assembly GCF_018148075.1 of Burkholderia sp. AU19243. NCBI lineage: Bacteria > Pseudomonadati > Pseudomonadota > Betaproteobacteria > Burkholderiales > Burkholderiaceae > Burkholderia > Burkholderia sp. AU19243. Next base: position 208,991 of record NZ_JAGSTV010000005.1, on the reverse strand, counting down.
TCGCTGCGCAATGGCGCGGCCGATCGCGCCGGCCAGCCGGTCGCTTACCGGGGCGGCACGCGCTACATGAAGGCGCCGCTCGAATTCCTCGTCGAGCGGCTGAACGACTCGGCGCTCGGCGACCGCTATACGCTGCAGGGCGTGATCGTCGACGACGACGAAGGTTCGCCGGCCGACCGCGCGAAGGTCGCGGACTACGGGTTCACGCGCACGCCGGGCCGCCCGTGGATCCTGCCCGCCGGGCTGACCGTGCAGGGCCGGCCGGTCGACGACCTGTTCTGCACGATCGCATCGACGTACCGGCGGCTGCCGCGCGACGCACGCGAACGCGTGACGGGCAAGCAGGCGTTCGAGCGCCGCCTGCTCGAACGCCTGCTCGAACTCGACGCCGACGTGGTCGTGCTCGACGGGCTGCTCGTGATCCTCGACGAGCTCGTGCGCCCCGGCGCGCGCTTCCATCGCCGCATCGCGAACATCCATCCCGGCATCACCGCCGACGATTCGCCGTACCAGCGGCGCGGCGCGTGGGCGACGCTCGATGCGCTGCACGGCGCGCGCGGCGAACGGGTCGACTGGGCGACTGGCACGACGTCGCACGTCGAACCCGTGACGATGACGGGCGCATCGTTTCACTACGTCGACAACGGCATCGATTCCGGCGAGGTGATCTGCGACGTGCTCGACACGCCGATCGCGCCGGACGACACGATTCTCGAACTGCGCTGGAACAACTTCCAGCGCAGCCTGTTTCCGGCGCTCGAGCGAGGGCTGCATATCCTCGCCGACCGCCATGACGCGGGAGCACTGTGATGGAAGACACGCTGACGCAACCGGCAGCCGCGGCCTGCAAGGCAGCCACGGCGGAGCGGGTCGAGGGCGACGCGGCCGCGGCGCTCGACGGCGCCGCACGGGCGCGCGCCGGCGCGCAGCCGGCGTCGGTGGCGGAGTGCACGCTGGACGCATGGCGGCCCGACGAGCCGCCGGCCGCGCTGCTCGCGCCATTCGTCGCAGTGTTCAACACGGACACGCGGCACGATGCGGCGACGCTGTCGGTGCCGCTCGGCGACGCCGATCCGGCAACCGTCGCAGCGTACGTCGCGCGTGCGGTGCGCGAAGGCGTGATCGACGACGCGCAGGTGGCGGGCGACCGGCTGTGCTTCACCGCCTCGCGCGCGACGTTCTGGCAGAACCCGCGGCCGTGGTTGAAGGCGAGTGCGTCGGGCGGAATGCCGCTGCGCTACACGATCACGAACGGGCACCGGCATCCGGTGCGGCCGCCGTCGCCGGCCGGCGAGATCTATGCGCGCTACATGCCGCAGGTCGGGATGACGTTCAGCCTGCGCACCGTCGACATCGACGCGCATGCGCAGTTGTTCAGCGGCTGGATGAACCTCGATCGCGTCGCGCATTTCTGGGATCAGCGCGGCACGCTCGACGAACACGCTGCGTATCTCGCGGAGCGGCTCGCCGATCCTCACATGCATCCGATGATCGGCTATTTCGACGACACGCCGTTCGGCTATTTCGAGTTCTACTGGGCGAAGGAGGATCGCCTTGCGCCGTTCTACGACGCGCACGACTACGATCGCGGGCTGCATCTGCTGATCGGCGACTCGCGCTTCCAGAGCGCGGGCAAGCTGCACGCGTGGTGGAGCGGAGTGCTGCATTACATGTTCGTCGACGAACCGCGCACGCAGCGGCTCGTCGGCGAGCCGCGCGTCGATCACGTGCGGCATATCGCGTACATGCACCGGCTCGGGTTCTACACGCTGAAGGAGTTCGATTTCCCGCACAAACGCGCGGCGCTCACGGTGATGGAGCGCGAGACGTTCTTCGACACTTTCCGGTTGCCTTGACGGGATCGGGCGCGAAGTCGAATCCGGTCGTTTCGACCTGTGCTGCGAAGAATACGATGCGCCGACGGAGCCGGGCCGGTGACCACGCCGCATGCTCGATACGAACATTTGCTCGTTCATCATGCGCGAGCGGTCGCCGGTCTTGCAAACGATGCATCGATCGCCGGCCACGCGATCGCGGCCGGGGCCGCGCCGGTCACCCAGTCGAAGACCGGGCGGCTTTGGCGTGAGGGAGCGCATGCGCGACGGCACGACCGTCGCGCGGCAGCATGTCATTCCCGGCGATCGGGCCGATCCGCGAGGAAGCCGCCGCGGAACGCATCGAGATACCGGTCGGCGTCGTCATTGAATTCACCCGGCAACAGCGCGAACGCGCGCGCCTGCAGATCCTGCGCGAGCGTTGCGTAAGTCGCGTCGTCCGACAGCAGCGCGTGTATTGCATCGTGCGTGTGCGGCGACGCGATCCGTTTCGCGTCGCGCGCGAGCAGGGCCGCTGCCGCGAGTGCCGGCTGGAAGTCGTGTCGTTCGAGCAGGTCAGGCGCGGCGTCCCAGATGCGCTCGCGATTGCCTGCATCGTGAAAATACGTGAGCAGGAACAGCAAGTCGTACGCGTCGCTGTTCTGGCGCGCGCGCCGGTCCTTCCACGCGAGCAGCTTCAGCAGCGCGAGCGCCGGCAGGCTCGCCACCGGCACCGTGACGCCGCCGCCGATCGACACGGCGAGCGCCGTATCGACCGCTTCCTGAAACCCCAGCACGTTCAGCACGAACTCGCCGCCCGGCGGCCATGCGATTTCGCCGGGCGGCGTTTCGAGCGGCCCGAACGGCACCAGGTCGAGTTCGGTGCGAAAACCCGGCGCGCCGCTGTCGAACAGCAGTTTTTGCTGATGCTTCGGCGCGCGGGTGAATTGCCCGGTCGCGACGAGCGCATCGACGAGCCGTTGATGAAACGGCCAGCTGACCGCGCACACCGCGACGTCGACGTCCCGCGTCGCCCGCACCGGGCGAATGCCGTGGACGTGCCACATCAGGATGTCGCGCGCGGTCGCGCCGGCAACGACGAATGCCGCGTCGAGTCGTGCGCACGCCGCGCCGAGCGCCTGCAGCAGCGCGACCGCCGCCGGCTCGAGCGGCCGGCGCGCGTCGATTTCAAGCGGGCGGGTGGGCGAGGTATCGTTCATGGATTCGTTCGGCGGCGGCAAGATTGCGGCTGTCTCCGGACGAGACGAGATCCGCGTAGATCAACAGCGGCGGCGCGAGCGGCACGTCGTGCTCGCGCCAGTCGAGTGCCGGCGACGCCGGCCAGAACGCTTCGAGCAATTCGACGTCGCCGTGCGCGTCCGGGCGCAGGCGCGCCTGGAGCAGCAAGCGGTTCGATGCGGCGCCGTGCGTATAGACGGTGATCGCGGCCGGCTTGAGGTCGTGCGTGAGCAGATCGGCCGCCGCTTCGCCGCCGAGGCGTGCATCGAACGCGGCGAAATCGAAGCCGCGCCACCAGTCGGGTGCGAGCGCCGCAAACCGCCGGGCAGGCAGTTTCGCGCGCAGTCGGCTCGGGTACAGCGCGGCCCATTCCTGCACGAAGCGCGGCCAGTCGGACATCAGCCGTTCGCCGTTGCGCCGTTGCGCGACGAGGCCGCGCGCGATCAGATCGTCCATCGCGAGGTTGACCGTGCCGAGCGCGACGCCGGACGCGGCCGCGATCGCGCGGTACGGTTGCGCGACGAGGCCCGGTTGCGTCGCGAGCGCGAACATCACGGCGAGTCCCTTCGGCGTCGTGGCGCGGGACGCCTGCCGGCGCGGCATGCGGGCCGGTTTCGGCCGGCCGGAGATCATCACGGTGGCTTCCGGCTGGAGCAGGCACGCGTTGCCGGCGGTGTCGACGAACGGGATGCCTTCATCGGCGAGCCGGGCCGCCAGTTGGGCCGACACGTACGGCGCGACCAGCATCAGCGGCCGCTCGCCGGGCGCGGGCGCACTGCCGTGCCGGCGCAGCGCCGCGCGCGCGTCCTGCACCGATTCGACGCCGACGCTCACGGCCGCCGGCATCTCGAACGTCTGCCCGGCAATACGGAAACGGACCATCGCGTCGGCGTGCGCCCGGTATGCGGCCGGCACGCGCACGGGCCGTGCGCTGAAGCGGCGCGTCGCGCGTTCGAACGCGGCGCATGCTTCGTCCAGCACATGCTGTTCCGCTATCGGAAGAGTGACGTTGTCGGGCATCGGAGCGGTTCGCTTGTTCACTTTATTGCCAGCGTACACAAAAAATGTACAACCGTCAAAAAATGAACAAATGCACCCAACCCGTTGATGAAAAGCGACTATTCTGTTTCCCGTAGCCTCAATCAATGATTCCTCCGTCCCCCATTCGCGACCGAACCCATAGTGTCACGCAGGCGGAGCCGGCACGGCGCTCGTCCGGACGCACGACAGGTGCGCGGCGAATCCTTTTGCGCCCTGACCAAGCTCGACCGGCAACTCCAGGTTGCTGCCGCGACGACTTTATGTCTGTCCGGTTGCCGCGCGCCGGACTATCCTTCCCAGCACATCCCCCGCAACAGGAGACGTCACCGTGACGCACAGCGTGATCCCCGCAGGCCTTGCCGACGAAATGATCCAGATCCGGCGCCGCATTCATGCCCATCCGGAGCTTGGCTTCGAGGAATTCGCGACGAGCGACCTCGTTGCCGGGCAACTGCAAGCGTGGGGCTATAGCGTGCATCGCGGGCTCGGCGGCACGGGCGTGGTCGCGCAGTTGAAGGTCGGCGACGGCGCGCGGCGCCTCGGCCTGCGCGCCGACATGGACGCGCTGCCGATCCACGAGTCGACCGGTCTTCCGTACCAGAGCACGATCCCCGGCAAGATGCACGCGTGCGGCCACGACGGCCATACGGCGATGCTGCTCGCCGCCGCGAAGCACCTTGCGCGCGAGCGATGCTTTTCCGGCACGCTGAACCTGATTTTCCAGCCGGCCGAGGAGGGCCTCGGCGGCGCGAAGAAAATGCTCGACGACGGGCTGTTCGAGCAATTCCCGTGCGATGCGATCTTCGCGATGCACAACATGCCGGGCTTCCCGACCGGCAAATTCGGCTTCCTGCCGGGGCCGTTCATGGCGTCGTCGGACACCGTGATCGTCGACGTGCAGGGTCGCGGCGGCCACGGTGCGGTGCCGCACAAGGCGATCGACCCGGTCGTCGTATGCGCGCAGATCGTCATCGCGCTGCAGACGATCGTGTCGCGCAACGTGTCGCCGCTCGACATGGCGATCGTTACGGTCGGCGCGATCCATGCAGGCGATGCACCGAACGTGATTCCCGATCGCGCGCAGATGCGCCTGTCCGTTCGCGCGCTGAAGCCGGACGTGCGCGATCTGCTGGAGACGCGCATCAAGGAAGTCGTCCATGCGCAGGCGGCGGTATTCGGCGCGACCGCGACGATCGACTATCAGCGCCGCTACCCGGTGCTCGTCAACGATGAGCGGATGACCGAGTTCGCCCGCGGCGTCGCGCGCGAATGGGCCGGCGAAGCGAACCTGATCGACGGGATGGTGCCGCTCACCGGCAGCGAGGATTTCGCGTTCCTGCTCGAGACGCGGCCGGGCTGCTACCTGATCATCGGCAACGGCGACGGGGAGGGCGGCTGCATGGTGCACAACCCCGGCTACGACTTCAACGACGCGGCGCTGCCGACCGGCGCATCGTACTGGGTGAAGCTCGCGGAGGCGTTTCTGGTGTGACGGCGAGTGACGGCGAACGTGTGGTCCGCGTTCCGCATCGTCGCATCGTCGCATCGACATCGAGCGGGCATTCGTCATCGCTGGCAGCGCGTCAAGCGATCGCGCATCAGCGGTCTCGCGATTCCGGTGTGACGCGCCGAACCTAGAACGCGCCCCCGCCGAACAGCGCCGCCGCTGCGTGCGGATTCGACGGCCAGTACATGTGCATGTACGTCGCGACGATCGCGCCCGAGCGATATACGGCTTCGCCGCTGCCCGGTTCGCCATCCGGCCGCGCGGCGGTCGCCACCGGCGCCAGCGGCGTATCGAGCCGCGAATAATGAAACGTATGACCGCGCATCGTTCCGGTGCGCGTCTCCAGCTGTTGCATCCCCAACGCCGCGAACCGGCGCTGCATCGTCGCATGGCCCGGCAGCAGCCCGAGCATCTTGGTCGTCACGCCATCCGCGTCGGCTAGCGATTCGCACAGGTACACCATCCCGCCGCATTCCGCGACGATCGGCCGGCCAGCGGCCGCGTGCGCGCGGATCGTGCGCGCGGTCACGGCATTCGCCGCGAGCGTCGCTGCATGCAGCTCCGGGTACCCGCCGGGTACGAACAGCGCATCGCAATCGGCGGGCACGGGCTCGTCCGCCAGCGGCGAAAAGAACTGCAACCGAGCGCCGAGGGCGTCCAGCAGCGCGAGATTCGCCGGATAGATGAACGAGAACGCCGCATCCCGCGCGATCGCGATCCGCTTGCCGGCGAGCGCGCGCGGCAGCGGCGCGGCAACGTCCGGTTCGGCGAACGTGACGGCGGGGGGCAAGTCGGCGAGCGCCGTCCCGGCGAGCACATCTGCCGCGCGCTCGAGCCGCGCATCGAGGTCGGCGATGTCGGCCGGCTGGTGCAGGCCGAGATGCCGTTCCGGCAGCGCGATCCCCGCATCGGCCGGCACGTGCCCGAGCCAGCGCAAGTCGCCGGGTAACGCCTGCTGCAACAGCTGCACATGGCGCGGCGAGCCGACGCGGTTCGCCAGCACGCCGTGAAACGGCAGGCCCGGCCGGAACCGCGCAAGCCCGAACGCGATCGCCGCGAACGTCTGCGCCATCGCCTTCGCGGAAATGACCGCGACGACCGGCACGCCGAATGCGACCGCGAGGTCGGCGCTGCTCGGCGTGCCGTCGAACAGCCCCATCACGCCTTCGATCAGGATCAGGTCCGCGTCGTATGCGGCGTCGGCAAGGAGCGAGCGGCAGCCGGCTTCACCGACCATTCCGAGATCGAGCGCATGCACGGGCGCGCCGCTTGCGCGTTCGAGCAGCATCGGATCGAGAAAGTCCGGCCCGGTCTTGAACACGCGCACGCGGCGGCCGAGCCGGCGGTGCAGCCGCGCGAGGCCGGCCGTGATCGACGTCTTGCCCTGGCCGGACGCGGGCGCGCTCACGAACAGCGCGGGGCAGGCCGGCATCGGTCAGAACTCCACGCCGGGCTGTGCTTTCACGCCTTGTTCCTTGTACGGATGCTTGACGAGCCGCATCTCGGTGACGAGGTCGGCCGCGTCGATCAGCGCATCGGGCGCATGCCTGCCGGTGACGACGACGTGCACCGACGCCGGTCTCGCGACCAGCGTCGCGAGCACCTCGTCGAGCGGCAGGTATTCATACTTCAGCACGGTGTTCAGCTCGTCGAGGATCACCATCCGGTACTCGCCGCTTTCGATCATCCGGCGCGCCTCGTCCCAGCCCTTGCGTGCGGTCGCGATGTCGGCGTCGCGGTTCTGCGTATTCCACGTGTAGCCGTCGCCCATCGTCACGAAGTCGCATTGCGCAAGCGCGCCGAGGAAGTCGCGCTCGGACGTGTGCAGCGCGCCCTTGATGAACTGCACGACGCCGAGGCGCATCCCGTGGCCGAGCACGCGCACGGCCATCCCGAACGCGGCCGTGCTCTTGCCCTTGCCGTTGCCGGTGTTGACGATCAGCAGGCCCTTTTCCTGAGTGGCGGCCGCCTGTTTTTTTTCATGGCCGGCGCGGCGGCGCTCGGTCATCCGCTGATGGGATTCGGCATCGGTCTTCATCGGAGTCGTCCTGTCGAAAGCGAAACAAAAGTTCAGAGCGGGCCGGCGAGCGCGACCGTCACGCCGCCCACGATGGATTTGGGGCCGAGCAGCCGGCCGGCCGGCGCCGCGAGCTGCGCGCACGGCTCGGCCACGCCGGTCACGCCGAAGCGCGCAACGGCGGCGGCCGACGGGCGGCTCAACGCGGGTGACGCGCACAGCGCGAGCTGCGCCGCGTCGAATGCGACGAGCGGCCAGCCGCGCCGCGCGCACAGCGTGCGCAGCGCCCGGGCGCGCGCCTTGTCGGCGAGCGTCGCGACGATGGCCGGCTCGACGTCCGGATGCTGCGCGAGCGCCGCGCGAATCGCGGCATCGAGTTGCGCGGCACTCGCGTTCGCGCGGAAACCGATGCCGAGCGCGACGCGCATCATGCACGCGCGCCGAGCGCGGTGTGCACGGCCGGCTCGTCGGCGAGCGCGGCAACGCGGCCGATCACGACGATCGCGGGCGACCCGATGCCGGTCGCACTCACGCGTTCGACGATCGTATCGAGCGTCGCGAGCACGTGCCGCTGCCCGTCGCGCGTCGCATTCTCGATCGCCGCGCACGGCGTGTCGCCGGCGATGCCGCCGTCGCGCAGCGCCGCCGCGATCGCGTCGAGGCGACGAATGCCCATGTAGATCACGATCGTCATTCGCGTCGCGGCGAGCGCGCGCCAATCGGGTTCGTCGGCGCCCGCACCGTGCCCCGTGACGAAGATCACGCCCTGGGCGTCGCCGCGATGCGTGACCGGAATGCCGAGCGCGGCCGGTGCGGCGATACCGGCCGTGATGCCGTTTACGACCTCGACCGGGTAACCGGCGGCACCGAGCGCGAGCAATTCTTCGCCGCCGCGGCCGAACACGAACGGGTCGCCGCCCTTGAGCCGCGCGACGCTGCGGCCCGCGCGCAGGTGCGCGAGCATCGCGGCGACGATCGCGTCTTGCGGCGTCGACGCATGACCGCCGCGCTTGCCGACGTGTTCGATGCGCGCGTCGGCGCGCGCGTGGCGCAATACGTCGGGGTTCACGAGATCGTCGACCAGCAGCACGTCGGCCGCGGCGATCGCGCGCACGGCCTTCAGCGTGAGCAGATCGGCGTCGCCGGGGCCGGCGCCGACAAGCCACGCGCGGCTCATCGGGCGCGGCACGGCGCGCACCGTGCGGTAGCGGTGGGAACGGGACAGCGAGCGGCACATCGGCGGCCGGCGGGCAGGCAGGGCATGGCGGATCGGGCGAAACCCGCGCACGCGCGGGCGGAATGCGCACCCTGTCCGTCCCTCGCGGACAGGGCGTTCGGCGCGCCGTTGGCGCGCCCCTTGCGTCGGCCGGTATCCGGGCTGGCCGCTTGCCAGGCCGCAGCCTTCCCGCCCCGGAGGGCAGTGGCATCGCGGGCGGCCTGGGCGCGTGCGGGGGAACCGCGGCGCGCGGGCGGCGTACCGTTGCGGGGACAGCACAGGCCGGGCGGCTTTCCGCCTCCTGTTTCCCGTTTAACTGCGCTCGCCGGAGGGCGGGCGCGAGCACCGAACGCGGCGCATACGATAGCACAGCGTCCGGCCCGCGCGAACCGCCGCGCGGGCGTCGCAGCCGGCCCGCGGCGCGGCGGGCTGCCATGCCGGGCGCCGCGCCGGCGCCCGATGCGCCTTGACGCTCCCCGCACCGCCGCCTACACTCGCACGCGTTTTGGTGCTCGCGCGTGCCGCTCCGGCGTGCGCAGTTAAACGGGAAACAGGGAGCCTGCCTGCACCGCAGTCGAGCCAACCTGTGCTGCCCCCGCAACGGTAAGCGAACGCGTCGCGCGCAGCGCGACGCAGCGCCGCTTCGCCGCATGCCTGCCGCATGCGGACGACCGCCACTGGATGCCGCGCATCCGGGAAGGCGAAGCGGCGTGTTCGTCAGCCCGGATACCGGCCAGGACGTTGGGTTCAGCGCCGCGGGGAGGCGGCGCATCGTCCACGGCCGCAGTACGCCCAGACGTCCGAACGTTTCCCGCTTCGTCCGCCGATCCGCCAGCAGCATGCATGCGCGGGCCGGCGCGGCGAGCGGCAGGCGGCGCGGGCAGGGCACGCGGCAGCCGTGTTGGCATTCACCATGTCGACCGTTCGCAAAGGAGCATCATGCTCGACTCGTTCTTCCGCCTGTTCAACGACAGCCCGTCCGGGCTGCGCGGCAAAATCGTCGCGATCTACGCGCTGCTCGTGACGTTCAACGTCGCCGCGTGGATCTGGGCCTTCGTCGCGTTTCGCGACCAGCCCGTGCTGCTGGGCACCGCGCTGCTCGCGTACGTGTTCGGGCTGCGCCACGCGGTCGATGCCGACCATATCGCCGCGATCGACAACGTTACGCGCAAGCTGATGCAGGAAGGCCGCAGCCCGCTCGGCGCGGGCCTGTTCTTCTCGCTCGGCCACTCGACCGTGGTGATCGTGATGTCGGTGGCGGTTGCGCTGACTGCGGCGTCGCTTGCGCGCTTCGAAAGCATGAAGACCTGGGGCGGCGTGATCAGCACGAGCGTGTCGGCATTCTTCCTGCTGGTGCTCGCGGCCGCAAACCTGCTGATCCTGATCTCCGTGTACCGGACGTTTCGCGCGGCCCGCCGCGGCGAGGCGATCGTCGATGCCGATCTCGACATGATGATGAACCGGCGCGGGGTGCTCGCGCGCCTGTTCCGGCCGCTGTTTCGCCTCGTGTCGCGCAGCTGGCACCTGTATCCGGTCGGCTTCCTGTTCGGCTTCGGCTTCGATACCGCGACCGAAATCGCGCTGTTCGGCATTTCGGCGACGCAGGTGCAGGGCGGCATGTCGTTCTGGTCGGTGATGGCGCTGCCGGCGCTGTTCACCGCGGGCATGACGCTCGTCGACACGACGGACGGCATCCTGATGATGGGCGCGTATCGCTGGGCGTATGTGCGGCCGATCCGCAAGATCTACTACAACATGACGATCACGTTCGTGTCGGTGCTGGTCGCCGCGCTGATCGGCGGCATCGAAGTGCTCGCGCTGCTCGCCGACAAGCTGTCGCTGGAAGGCCCGGTGTGGGCGTTCTCCACGATGGTCGCATCGCATTTCGGGATGCTCGGCTACGTCGTGATCGGCCTGTTCGTCGCGTGCTGGATCGTGTCGGCCGCGATCTACCGGCTCAAACGCTACGACGAGATCGACGTGACGCTCTCGGCCTGACTCCCTCATTCGACCCAGGATCTACCATGACCCTACGCAAGCTCCCCGTCACGATCGTCACGGGCTTTCTCGGCAGCGGCAAGACCACGCTGATGCGGCACATCCTCCAGCACGCGCAAGGCCGCCGTATCGCGGTGATCGTCAACGAATTCGGCGAACTCGGCATCGACGGCGAAATCCTCAAGGGCTGCGGCATCGGCTGCGACGACGCCGCGGGCGCGGACGGCGCGCAGGTGGAAGCGTCGGGGCAGCTGTACGAACTCGCAAACGGCTGCCTGTGCTGCACCGTGCAGGAAGAGTTCTATCCGGTGATGGAAGCGCTCGTCGAGCGCCGCGCCGACATCGATCACGTGCTGATCGAGACGTCGGGCCTCGCGCTGCCGAAGCCGCTCGTGCAGGCGTTCAACTGGCCGACGATCCGCAACAGCTTCACGGTCGACGCGGTCGTGACCGTCGTGGACGGGCCGGCCGCCGCGAGCGGCCAGTTCGCGGAGAATCCGCAGGCCGTCGACGCGCAGCGTCGCGCCGATCCGAACCTCGACCATGAATCGCCGCTGCACGAGCTGTTCGCGGATCAGCTGTCGTCCGCCGATCTCGTGATCGTGAACAAGGCGGACCTCGTCGCCGACGCGCAATTCGCCGACATCGAAGCGGCGATCCGCGACGAGATCCCGCCGCAAGTGAAGATCGTGCGCGCGACGCGCGGCGAACTGGATCTGGCGATGCTGCTCGGTCTCGAATCGGCGTCGGAGGAAACGATTCACCTGCGCCACGACCATCACGGCTCGGCCGACGACGGCGATCACGACCATCATCACGACGATTTCGATTCGGTCGTGGTGTCGGGCGACGCAGGCTCGCGCGATGCGACGATCGCGGCGCTCCGGCATGTGGTCGAGACGCACACGATCTACCGTGCGAAAGGCTTCGCCGCGCTGCCCGATGCGCCGATGCGGCTCGTGATCCAGGGCGTCGGCCGCCGCTTCGACAGCTATTTCGATCGCCGCTGGCAAGACGGCGAACCGCGCGCGAGCCGCTTCGTGCTGATCGGCGAAGATCTCGACGCCGCCGCGTTGCAGCGAGCGTTCGACGCCGCGTGCGCGGCGCAAACGCAGCAGGCGTGACGCACGATGCACCTGCTGCGCACCACGCCGGGCGGCTTCGTCGACGATACGCAGGGTGTCGTGCGGATCGACCAGCAGCCGGCCGACATCGTGATCCTGAGCTCGGCCGACACGACGCTGTCGCTGCTCGCGAGCATCGTGCCGAAGCTGCCGCGAGGGTTCCCGAGCGTGCGGCTCGCGAACGTCACGTTTCTGCGGCAGCCGGCGTCGGTCGACTTCTACGTCGACGACGTGCTGCGTCACGCGAAGACGGTCGTGATCGATCATCTCGGCGGCGAAGCGTACTGGCCGTACGGGATCGAACAGGCGGTGTCGCTCGCGTCGCAACGCAGGCAGCAACTCGCGATGTTCTCGGGCGACCTGCAGGAGGATCCGAACCTCGTCGCGAAGAGCACGGTCGCGCCGCAGTTGTGCCGGCTGTGGTGGCGCTACCTGCGCGAAGGCGGGATGCACAACGCGGAAGCGCTGCTGCGAAGCATCGCGTTCCATACGCTCGGCTTCGGCGACGAACCCGAGCCGCCGCGGCCGCTGCCGGCCGCCGCGCTCTATCACCCGGCGCGCGACCCGGCTAGCGTCGAGGACTGGCGCGCACGCTGGACGCCCGGCGCGCCCGTCGTCGCGATCGTGTTCTATCGCGCGCACTGGCAGGCCGCGAATACGGCCGTGTTCGACGCGCTGGCCGATGCACTCGTGCAAGAGGGACTGAATCCGCTGCCGATCGCCGTCACGTCGCTGAAGGACGCGGTGAGCCGAGAAGTCATCGCGCAGCTGTGCGACACGCAGCGCGTCGCGCTCGTGCTGAACACCACGGCGTTCGCGGCCGGAGCGATCGACAGCCCCGAGCCTGACGTGCTCGCGGGCGACGCGCCGGTGCTTCAGGTGATCCTGTCCGGCGGCAATCGCGACGCATGGGTGGCCGACAACCAGGGGCTGCATGCGCGCGACATCGCGATGCACATCGCGCTGCCGGAAGTCGACGGGCGCATCGTCACGCGCGCGGTGAGTTTCAAGGGGCTCGCCTATCGCTGCCCGCACACCGAAGTCGACGTCGTGCGCTATCAGCCGGACGCCGAGCGGATTGCGTTCGTCGCGGCGCTCGCGCGCGGCTGGTGCAGGTTGCGTACGCTCGACAATGCCGACAAGCGGATCGCGCTGATCCTCGCGAACTATCCGCAAAGCGACGGGCGAATCGGCAACGGCGTCGGGCTCGATACGCCGGCGTCCGCGCTGCGCGTGCTCGCGGCGCTGCGCGACGCGGGCTATGCGGTGGCCGATCTGCCGGCCGACGGCGACGCGCTGATCGCGCGGCTCACCGAAGGCGTGACGAACGATCCGGCCGAGCGCGCACTGCGCCCGGCGTTCCAGAGTTTCGCGCTGACCGATTACGTCGCGCATTTCGCGCGGCTGCCGGCTGCCGTGCGCGACGCGCTGAACGCGCGCTGGGGCGCACCCGAAGCGGATCCGACACTGCGGCACGGGCGCTTTCCGATTGCCGGCTGGCGCGCGGGGAACGTGTTCGTCGGCATTCAGCCGTCGCGCTCGCGCGACGACAACGACTATGCGAGCTACCACGATGCGGAGCTGGTGCCCCCGCATGCGTATCTCGCATTCTATTTCTGGCTGCGCGATGCGTTCGGCATCGATGCTGTCATCCATCTCGGCAAGCACGGCAATCTCGAATGGCTGCCGGGCAAGAGCGTCGCACTGTCGGACGCGTGCTGGCCCGATCTGACGCTCGGGCCGCTGCCGCATCTGTATCCGTTCATCGTCAACGATCCGGGCGAGGGCAGCCAGGCGAAGCGCCGCGCACAGGCGGTAATCGTCGACCACCTGATGCCGCCGCTCACGCGCGCGGAAAACTACGGGCCGCTGCAGGATCTCGAGCGGCAGGTCGACGAATACTATGAAGCATTGATGGTCGATGCGCGGCGCGCGAAGCTGCTGCGCAAGACGATTCTCGCGACGATCGCCGAGCATCGGTTGCACGACGAGCTGAGCGTGTCGCCGCCGCGCGATGCGGGCGACGAGGATGCGCTGCTCACGCGCGTCGACGCATGGCTGTGCGAATTGAAGGAAGCGCAGATTCGCGACGGGCTGCACGTGTTCGGCGCATCGCCGGCCGGTCGGCAGCGGCGCGATACGTTGCTCGCGCTCGCACGCTTTCCGGTCGGCGACGGCAAGGACGATCGCGCGGGGCTGATCGGCGCGCTCGCACGCGACCTCGCGCTCGGCGACGCGTTCGATCCGCTCGCGGCAGATTGGGCCGCGCCGTGGACGGGGCCGCGGCCGGCCGTGTTGCAGGCACTCGACGCGTCGCCGTGGCGTCATGCGGGCGATACTCGCGAGCGGCTCGAACTGCTCGCGCAGCAGTGGCTCGATGGCCTGTGCGCGTCGGACGGCGATCGTGCCGGCGGCGTCGCGAGCGGCGCGGCGCCCGAAGGCGAATGGCCGCACACGCTTGCAGTGATCGAACGCGTGCGTACGACGCTGATGCCCGCGCTCGACGCATGCGGCGGCGAGGAGCTGCGCCAGTTGCTGCGCGGGCTCGACGGCCGCTTCGTGCCGCCCGGGCCGAGCGGCTCGCCGTCGCGCGGCCGTCCCGACGTGCTGCCGACGGGCCGCAACTTCTATTCGGTGGACACGCGCGCGGTGCCGACGCAGGCCGCATGGTCGCTCGGGCTGAAATCCGCGCAGCAGCTGATCGAGCGCCATCTGCAGGATCACGGCGACTATCCGCGTGCAATCGGCCTGTCGGTGTGGGGAACGGCGACGATGCGCACTGGCGGCGACGATATCGCGCAGGCGTTCGCGCTGCTCGGCGTGCGGCCGAAGTGGGCGCACGGCAGCCATCGCGTGACCGACTTCGAGATCTTGCCGATCGAGATTTTCGACCGGCCGCGCATCGACGTGACGCTGCGTGTGTCGGGCTTCTTCCGCGACGCGTTCCCTAACCTGATGCACCTGTTCGACGCGGCGGTGCAGGCCGTCGCCGCGCTCGACGAGCCCGAGGAGCTGAACCCGATCCGGGCGCGCATCGAGCGCGAGCGCCTCAAATGGATCGAGCAAGGTCTTGCGCCCGACGAAGCGCGGCGCCGCGCCGGCTGGCGCGTGTTCGGTGCGCGGCCCGGCAGCTACGGCGCAGGCCTGCAGGAGCTGATCGACCAGCGCCGCTGGCAGACCGACGCCGATCTCGCCGGCGCGTACCGCCAATGGGGCGGCTACGCGTACGCGCAGAACAGTGCGGGCGACGCGGCGCCCGACGTGTTCGGCGCGCGGCTCGCGACGATCGACGTCGTCGTGCAGAACCAGGACAGCCGCGAGCACGACATCCTCGACTCGAACGACTATTACCAGTTCCAGGGCGGCATGACGGCGGCCGTGCGCCATCTGTCCGGGCGGCAACCGAGCGTTTATCACGGCGACCATGCGAATCCGGCCGCGCCGAGGATGCGCACGCTGCGCGAGGAAATCGCGCGCGTGATCCGCTCGCGCGTCGTGAATCCGAAATGGCTCGACGGCGTGAAGCGCCACGGCTACAAGGGGGCCGCCGAAATGGCCGCGACCGTCGATTACCTGTACGGCTATGACGCGACCGCGCGCGTGTTGTCGGATCATCAGTACGCGCTCGTTGCCGACGCGTACCTGTTCGACGCCGACACGCGCGCGTTCCTCGAACGCCACAATCCGAACGCGTTGCACGGCATCTGCGAACGCTTCGTCGAAGCGATGCAGCGCGGGTTGTGGCAGCAGCCGGGCGACTATCGCGAGCGGATCGAAGCGGTCTGGCTCGACAGCGAACAACTCCAGGAAGGAAAGCGGCGATGACCGATCCGACAACGCATCGCGCGCGCGCGGTATTTCCGTTCGCGGCGCTCGTCGCACAGCAGCCGCTGCAGCAGGCGCTGCTGCTCGCGGCGATCGACCCGTCGCTCGGCGGCGTGCTCGTCAGCGGGCCGCGCGGCACCGCGAAATCGACCGCCGCGCGCGCACTCGCGGAACTGCTGCCGGAAGGCGAATTCGTCACGCTGCCGCTGTCGGCGAGCGACGAGCAGGTCACCGGTACGCTCGATCTCGCGCATGCGCTCGCCGACAACGGCGTGCGTTTCCGCCCCGGCCTGCTCGCCCGCGCGCATCGCGGCGTGCTGTATGTCGACGAGGTGAACCTGCTCGCAGACGGCCTCGTCGATACGCTGCTCGACGTCGCCGCGAGCGGCGTGAACGTGGTCGAGCGCGACGGCGTGTCGCACGCGCACGACGCGCGCTTCGTGCTGGTCGGCACGATGAATCCCGAGGAAGGCGAGTTGCGCCCGCAACTGCTCGACCGCTTCGGTTTGATGGTCGAACTCGAGAACTGCTTCGACGCCGCACAGCGCGAGCGGATCGTGAAGGCGCGGCTCGCATTCGATCTCGATCCGGATGCGTTCCGCGCGCATCATGCGGCCGCGCAGGCCGAACTGCGCGAGCGGATCGATGCGGCACGCGCGCGGCTCGCGTCGCTGGATTTCGGCGATGCGGTTCATGCACGCGTGAGCGCGCTGTGCATCGGCGCCGCTGTCGACGGGCTGCGCGCGGATCTCGTGATGTTGCGCGCCGCGCGCGCGCTCGCGGCACTCGAGCACGCCGACGCGGTGACGATCGCGCATGTCGAACGCGTGGCCGATGCGGTACTGCGTCATCGGCGCCGTGCGCCCACGCCGCCGTCGTCGGAGGCGTCGCCCGCGTCGCAATCGAACGGCGAACGCGGCCGCGCCAGCGACGGCCGTTCGCCGCCGGAAGCACGCGAGCATTCCGGCGATCGAGCACGCGCGGCACCGGACGGTGCGGCGGCCTCGCAAGGCGACTGGGGTTACCTGCCGCCCGAACCCGCCGGCCTGCGTGACGTGAAAAGCGTGGTGCCGTTGCCGCTAAAAAAACGCTGAGCCATCGAGCCCGCGCCGCCGCGAACACCGTTCGCGGTCCTCGATGGCAGCCAGGCGCTGCGGCACGTGTGCCGGGTGCGGTGCCCGCAGGTACGGCCATTGCGTGGCCGCCGACGCTCGCCGCGAAGCGCGGGGATCCGCTGCACGCGAGCCATTTGCGCTTTCGCAAACGGGCCGGTGCGCCGCGTGCGCTCCATTGCTTCGTGCTCGACTGTTCGGCGTCGATGCTGTCGCACGAACGGCTCGCGCTCGCGAAAGGCCTGATCGTCGCGTATTTCGATCAGGCTGCGCGTGAGCGCACGGAAACCGCGCTGATCTGTTTCGGCGGCGACGGCGCCGCGCGGCGCTTCGGTCCGGCCGTGCCGCGTTGGTGGAATGCGCGCTGGCTCGAACCGGTCGACGGCGGCGGCGGCACGCCGCTTGCTGACGGCATCGCGGCCGCCGCGCAAATGCTTGCGCGCGACGCAAGACGCACGCCGGCCGCGGGCAAGCAGCGCTGGCTGTGGGTGCTGTCCGATGGCCGCACGCGCGAAACGCCGCCGAAGCCGGTGGATGCCGATCACGTCGTGTTCGTCGACTTCGATGACGCCGCCGTGCGGGTCGGGCAGGGCAGGCGGCTCGCCGACGCATGGGGCGCGCAATGGACGACGGCGGCGGCGCTGTGCGCGGGGCTCGCCGGCTGATCGGCTGATCGGCTGATCGAACGCCCGATTGCGCGGAGCGCGCGCCGGCGCTGCGCTATGATCGCCGTTTCTGCCGACTGGAACGCTGCCATGCAAATACTCGTTGATGCCGACGCGTGTCCCGCGGTCATCAAGGACATGCTGTTTCGTGCCGCACGCCGTGCCGAGATCTGCGTGACGCTCGTCGCGAACCAGTTCCTGCGCACGCCTCCGTCGCCGTTCATCAGGGCGGTGCAGGTGCCGGCCGGCTTCGACGTGGCGGATGCGCGGATCGTCGAGCTCGCGGAAGCGGGCGATCTCGTGATCACCGCCGACATCCCGCTGGCCGCCGCCGTGCTCGACAAGGGCGCGCATGCGCTCGATCCGCGCGGCAACTGGTTCAGCCGCGAGAACATTGACGAGCGGCTGTCGACGCGCGCGATGATGGACCAACTGCGTAGCGCGGGCATCGACACGGGCGGCCCGGCGCCGTTCAGCGCACGCGACGGCAACGCGTTCGCGTCGCAGCTCGACCGGTTTCTCGCCCGCCACGGCAAGCGTTGACGCGCTCGCGGGCCGGCGCGGCGATGCGTCACCGGTTTCGCGTCGAATCGTCTGCTGCGGCAGAATATGGATTCTGCCGCGTCATTGATCGTGCGGTGCGAACGACTCATCGGAGGGCATGAATGTCGCTGACCCAACTTCTCGTTCCAACCTTCACCCAGATGCTGCGCGCGCAATCCGCGTGGCTCGACAAGGCCGTCGCGCATCGGCAGGCCGCGGGCGACGCGTCCGATTCATCCGGCACGCCCGATGCGCTGCTGATGCTCAAGCTCGCGCCCGACATGTATCCGCTCGCCGCGCAGGTGCGGTTCTCGTGCTTTCAGGCGATGGAGCCCGTGCACCGGTTGCGCGGCGAGCCGCTGCCTGATGCGCTGCTCGCGTTGCGGGAGGCCGGCTGGCATGCGGATGCGCAGCCCGGCACGCTGAGCGACGCGCAAGGCATTCTCGCCGGCACGATTGCCTTTCTCGGCGAACTCGCGCCGGACGCGCTCGATGGCGGCGCCGCGTTGCCGATCACGCTCGAATTGCCGAACGGCATTGCGTTCGACATGACCGGCGAGCAGTATGCGCGCGACTGGGCGTTGCCGCAGTTCTACTTTCACTCGATCGCCGCGTACGCGATCCTGCGCCATCACGGCGTCGAACTCGGCAAGGCCGACTACGTGCCGCACATGCTGGCGTACGTGCGGCCCGGCACGATTCCGCAAGGCTGACACGGTTCGCGCCGCGAAGCGCGCGGACGATGCGCACGTTATTCATCGGCGCGGCAACATGTTGCCGCGCCGATGCCACGCGATCGCGGCACGATCGTGGCCGATAACGAAATGGTGTGACCCGGCCGGCGCGGTGTGCCAGGCCTCGGCGGAATCGCCTTCGGAAATGCGCGCCGGCCGACATCACACAGCACATTACGGCCGTGGCCTGCGCGTCGGAGATCGTGGTCGCGCCGACGCCCGACGGCGACGGGTATGGGTTATCGGTCGCCGGACCGGCCGAGCGGATTCGTCAGCATTGCGACGCGCACGCGGCGCTGCTGGTCGATGCGAAAGCGCGGTTGCTGACGGAGCAGGGGCACGGGCAGCAGGGGCCGTGAAGCGCGGCGGCGGAGGCGGGACGGTCCGCTCGTCCGTATAACGCTCAGCGATACCAGCGCGGCGTATACACCCACTCTCGGCCGCCACCGATCGCGAAACGCCGGGTCGTCGACGAACCGACGATCACCATCGTGCGCATGTCGACCTGATCGCTGCGCAGTGCGCCGAGCGTCGTCGTGGCGAGCGTCGCGCCGGGGCGGCCGATGTCGCGCCCGAGCACGACGACCGTATCGGCCGCGCGATGCGCGCGCACGACGTCGAGCGCACGATCGAGTTGCCATGGCCGTGCACGCGAAATCGGGTTGTAGAACGCCATCACCAGATCGGCCTGCGCGGCATGCCGCAGCCGTGTCTCGATCACGTCCCACGGCTTCAGGTTGTCCGATAGCGAGATCGCGCAAAAATCGTGGCCGAGCGGCGCGCCAGCCTGCGCGGCCGTCGCGAGCGACGCGGATACGCCCGGCTCGATGCGCAGCTCGACCGCCGCCCACTGCGGATCGCGTGCTTCGTCGAGCGCCTCCAGCACGGCCGCGGCCATCGCGAACACGCCGGGGTCGCCCGACGACACGACCGCCACACGCCGGCCCTCGGCAGCGAGCTCGAACGCATGACGCGCACGCTGCATCTCCTCGCGATTGTCGGTGCCGTGCACGCGCTGGTCGGCGCGGAACGGGCCGGCCATCGTCACGTAGGTCGTATAGCCGAGGATGTCGGTGGCGTCCGCGAGCGCGTTGCGCGCGGCGGGCGTGAGCCACGCGACATCGCCCGGGCCGAGGCCGAGCACCGTCAGGCGGCCGCGCGCGCGGCCAAGGGTGGCCGGATCGACCGGCTGCGCAGCCACCGCGCAGGCAAGACCGCCGGACGTTGCGTGCAGTGTGTGCGCCATGCGCAACGTGCTGCCGAGCAGCGTCGCGGCGTCGCACGCGCCAACGAGATCGTGTCCGGCGTCTGCATCGCGATCGAAATCGGCGAACCGCAGCGGCACGCCGAGCGTCAGCGCGGCCGCTTCAACGTGCGGATCGCCGAGCAACGCGGCCGGTGCGACGAGCGCGGCAAGCGCGAGCCGCGCGAGCCCGTGCGCGTCGAGCAATGCGCCGATACGCTCGGCAAGCGATGATTCGGCGTCGGCCGACACGCTGCTTGCGTCGATGCCGACCACGACGCTGCGAGGATGAATCACGAGCTCGTCGCGCGCGCCGCGCCACGCGTCGGGCGTTACGCGGATCGCGTGCGCGGCCGCGTCGTCACGCGGCAGCGCGACGTCGTCGAGCCACGACGCCGCGCCGTCGACCCGCGTGGCCGCGCCCGCGAGCAGATCCGACACGAAGCGCTTGCCTTGCTGCAGATCGGCGAGCGCATAGCCATCGGGCGGGTTCAGCACGCATGCGCCGAAGCGCAGCTCGCCGCTCGTCGTGATCGCCGGTGCGACCGCGAGGCACGCGGCGATTTCACGTGCGATCGCGTTCACGCCAGTCAATCCGCCGAGCAGCGGCACGACGGCCGAGCCGTCTTCCGCGACTGCGAGCACCGGCGGCTCGACACCCTTGTCGGCGAGTGCGGGTGCGATGCAGCGGATCACGATCCCTGCCGCGCACAGCGCGACGATCGGCAGCCCGCGCGCATAGAGTTCGCGCAGATGCGCGCCCAGTTCGCCAAACGGCACGTCGGCGTCCACGCGCGATGCGAGGCCGTGCACCAGTGCGCCCGGATAGCGCGCCTGGATGCGCCGCGCGGTATCAAGCGCGCTCGCGCCGAGAATCACGATCGCCGGCGGAGTCGTCATCCTTGCCATTTTTCCCCCGGCACGACGAGCAGCGAGAAATACGGCGACGCCATCGGATCGACTTCGTCGAGCGGCACGATGCGCTGGGTCGCCATCGTCGCGCGCTCGACGTACAGCGCGCGCTTCGCGAGCCCGAGCTCGTCGAGCACGCGCCGCACCTTGTCGAAGTTGCGGCCGAGCTTCATCACGACGGCCGCGTCGGCCTGCGCGAGCCGTGCGCGCAATTCGCGCTCGGGCAACACGCCCGACAGCACCGACAGGCTCTGGTTCCGATAGACGAGCGGCTGACCGAGCACGGCGGTGCCGCCGAGCATCGCGCACACGCCGGGAATCACTTCGGTGTCGTAGCGCGATGCGAGGCGGTCGTGCAGGTACATGTACGACCCGTAGAAGAACGGATCGCCTTCGCAGATCACCGCGACGTCGCGCCCCGCATCGAGGTGCGACGCGACGATCTCGGCGGCCGTGTCGTAGAAGTCGGCGATCACCGTCTCGTAGCAGAGCGGCGGCGCCAGCGCCTCGGTCGTCACCGGATAGACGAGCGGCAGTTGCGTCTGCGTATCCGCCAGGTGCGCCTCGACGATCCCGTACGCATTGCCTTTTTTGCCTTTCGCGACGAAATATGCGACGACCGGGGCCGCCTGCAGCACGCGCAGAGCCTTGATCGTCATCAGCTCTGGATCGCCGGGGCCGACGCCGACCCCGAACAGACGTCCGCGCGCGGCTTTCATTCGACCTCCGTCGCGAGGGCGTTGACGGCGGCGGCGGCCATCGCGCTGCCGCCGCGGCGGCCGAGCAGCGCGACGTACGGCACGCCGCGGCTGTCGGCGTCGAGCATCGCCTTCGACTCGGCCGCGCCGATGAAGCCGACCGGGAAGCCGAGGATCAGCGCGGGGCGGGGCGCGCCGGCGTCGATCATGTCGAGCAGATGGAACAGCGCGGTCGGTGCATTGCCGATCACGACGACGCTGCCGGCCAGGTACGGCCGCCACAGTTCGAGCGCCGCGGCCGAGCGCGTGTTGCCGAGTTGCCGGGCGAGGTCGGGCACGTCCGGTTCGCCAAGCGTGCAGATCACGCGATTGCCGGCCGGCAGCCGCGCGCGCGTGATGCCTTCGGCGACCATTTTCGCGTCGCACAGGATCGGCGCGCCGGCCGCGAGCGCGGTGCGGCCCGCCGTGCCGGCGCCGGCGGAGAAGCGCAGGTCGTACACGACGTCGACCATCCCGGACGCATGGATGACGCGCACCGCGAGTTTCTCCAGATCGGGCGGAATGCGCGACAGGTCGGCCTCGGCGCGGATCGTCGCGAACGACTGGCGGTAGATTTCCTGCCCGTCGCGAATGTAGTCAAGCATCGGTGGTGTCCTGGCTGTGCCGCGTGCCGGTCAGTCGGGCCGCGGCCTGGTCAATCGTCAGATGGCGCGCGAGCGGGGCGCCGAGGCCCGCGCCGGCGTCGCGCCGGTAAAGGTCGTAGTGCGCGGGCGCGACCGCGACGAGCGTATGCGTCGCGGGATGCGGCAGCGCGCAGTGGCGCTCGCAGCCGGTCACGTGCACGTCGAGCGGATGGCCGACGCGCGCGGCCAGTGCGAGCGCATCGCGCTTGGTATCGGCGCGCGACTTCGCGCACCCGGCGCTGCCGGTGCAGGCGACCAGCGCCGCCAACGGATCGGACGGCGTGCACACGAGTCCGAGCGCCGCCAGCGCATCGAGCACGGCTGGCGCGCGTTCGCACCGCACGCCGTGCACGAACACGCCTTGCCACGGCGTCATCGTCAGCGTGCCGTCGCCGTCGCTTTCGGCGAGTGCAGCGAGCCGTTCAAGCTGCGTCGCGTCGAGCCGGCCGAGCACGAACTGCGCGCCGACGCTGCAGCGGCCCGCGGTGCGCACCGGACGCGCGCCGAAGCGCAGCGCGGCGTCGGCATGCGGCCGTCGCCAGCCTGCCAATGCGGGATCGGCTCCGAGCGGGAAGGGCGCGTACTGCTGCGCGCGTTCGCGCAATGCCGGTTCGGCGCGGCTCGCGAGCAGCGCGCGCATCCGCGTCACGTCGGCCGGCGCCAGATCGAGGAACGCAAGCAGCAACGCGCGCACGAGCGCAACGGCCTGGTCCGGCGCGACGTCCAGCGCAGCGGGCCGGTCGCCCTGCGCGACCGGCGGGCAGCCGGCCAGGCCCGCGGCCAGTCGCAGCGCGCCGTCGCCGCGGCGCCATGCGGCGAGCCAGATGTCGTGCGGATGGTCGAGCGCGGCGACCGATTCGCCGCCGTCGAGCTGGATCGCGAATTTCGGCGACAGCTCGCCTCGGCGCGGCTCGCGCGCGAGCATGTCGAGCAACGGCGCGGCGACCGCGCGCGTGTCGAGCAGTGCGTGGGGATCGCGCCCCGCGAGCGGGCTGAGCATCAGGTTGCGGACGTCGTCGGTCGCGGCGAGCGCGGCGCGGCTGGCGGCGGCGCCATCGCCGCCCGGACGCGGGCCGAGCCCCGCACCGAGCAACGCGTCGGCCAGCGCATCGGCCGCGCCGTTCCGGATGCCGCGCAGCTGGAGATTCGCGCGATTGGTCGCGTCGATCGCGCCGGAGCCGTACATGCGGGCCGCTTCGGCGATCGCGCGTGCCTGCCGTGCGTCGACGCTGCCGCCGGGCAGCTTGATCCGGCACAGCCCGCCGTCAGCGGCCGCGACGACGCGCACGAGGCCCGGACAGGCCGACGGGCGCACGACAGGCGAGGCAGGATTCGAATCGGGGGCGGATCTCAACGGGATACCGGGGCAGTGTCGCGCCGCGGCCAACGCTTCGGTACACCCCGCCCGACGCAGACTGGCACGCACGCACTTTCAGGCCGGCAGGTCTCCTGGCTGACAGGTCGACGCCTGCTCCCGGCCTTCCCGGTGAAACCAGTGGCATGAGGGGGAGTCGGCTCGCTGTCTACAGTTGCGGGGGCAGCCACAGCGGCGCGCGGCGCGCCCTGTGTTCCCTCTTCGGCCCCGAAGGGCACCGGCGAACGAACGGCCGTAGCATACCCGATTTCACCGGCGCTCCGCGACCGTCGAGCGGGCAGCGCGAGCGCGGCGGGGCGCCGCTCGGCCGCGGCGGATCCGCAGATGAAACGCGCGAGGGAACACGGTACCATGCCGACTTTCGCAATGCGGAGCGCCGCGCCGGCTTCACGGCACGGCGGGCGCGCGCGACTCGATGGAAACGGACGATGGGGAACGGTGCATGACGGCGTGGCTGACGGTAGTGGGCATCGGCGACGACGGTTACGCGGGGCTCGGGCGCAGCGCGCGACGTGCGCTGCTCGATGCGACGCGGGTCGTCGGCGCGAGCCGGCACCTCGACATGCTGCCCGCGCGGTTGCGGGCCGAGCGCGAAGCGTGGCCGTCGCCGTTCGACGTGTCCGGCCTGCTCGCGCGCCGCGGCGCGCCCGTGTGCGTGCTCGCGAGCGGCGACCCGATGCTGTTCGGCGTCGGCGCGACGCTCGCTCGCGCGCTTGCGCCGGACGAATGGCGCGTGCTGCCCGCACCGTCGTCGCTGTCGCTGGCGGCCGCGCGGCTCGGCTGGGCGCTGCAGGACGTCGGCGCGGTATCGCTCGTCGGCCGGCCGCTCGCGACGCTCGCGCGGCATCTGCTGCCGGGCCGGCGTCTGTTCGTGCTGAGCGCCGACGGCCGCACGCCGGCGACGGTCGCGGCCGAACTCGCCGCACGCGGTTTCGGCCCGACACGCATCAGCGTGTTCGAACATCTGGGCGGCCCGCTCGAGCGGCGGATCGACGGCCTCGCGCAGGACTGGAACGTCGACGAGACCGCCGCGCTCAATCTCGTCGCGCTCGACTGCGCGGCCGGCCCCGATGCGCCGCGCCGCGCGCTGACGCCCGGCTTGCCCGACGACGCGTACCGCCACGACGGCCAGCTCACCAAACGCGACATGCGCGCACTGACGCTCGGGCGGCTCGCGCCCGCACCCGGCGAACTGCTGTGGGACGTCGGCGCCGGCAGCGGCTCGGTCGGCATCGAATGGATGCGTGCGCATCCATCGTGCCAGGCAATCGCAATCGAATCGCACGCGGAGCGGCAGCGCTTCATCGAGCACAATCGCGACGCGCTGGGCGTGCCGGGCCTGCAACTCGTTGCCGGACGCGCGCCCGATGCGCTCGCGGGCCTCGCCGCGCCCGACGCGATCTTCATCGGCGGCGGCGCGACCGCGGCCGGCGTGCTAGACGCATGCTGGTCGGCGCTGAAACCCGGCGGCAGGCTCGTCGCGAATGCGGTCACGCTGCAGGGCGAGCTCGCACTCGCCGCGTGGCGCGATGCGCACGGCGGCACGCTCACGCGCGTGTCGCTCGCGCATGCCGAGCCGCTCGGCCGCTTCGACACGTGGCGGCAACCGTTGCCCGTCACGCTGTACGACGTGCGCAAGCCCGATTCCAGCGCAGCGGACTTCGCGGAATTCGCGTGATGCGCGACGAAACCCCCGAACAACCGGCGCCGCTGCGCTTCGGCTACACGACCGGCAGCTGCGCAACCGCGACGTCGCTCGCCGCTGCGCGCCTGCTGCTAACGGGGCACGCCGGCGATGCGGTCGAGATCGTACTGCCGAAAGGGCAGCGCGTGATGATGCGGCTCGAGTTCTGCCGAACCACGGCCGGCGGCGCCGAGGCTGGCACGATCAAGGATGCCGGCGACGATCCGGACGTCACGCACGGCGCGCTGATTTTCGCGCGCGTCGCGCTGGCCGCCGCGCCCGGCGTGCGTTTTCATGCGGGGCCGGGCGTCGGCACGGTCACGCGCGCGGGGCTCACGCTGCCGGTCGGCGAACCCGCGATCAATCCGGTGCCGCGCCAGATGATGACCACGCACCTCGACGCGCTCGCCGCCGAATGCGGCTATGGCGGCGGCTTCGACGTGACGATCGGCGTCGACGGCGGCGAGGCGCTCGCGTTGAAGACGATGAACCCGCGCCTGGGCATCGTCGGCGGATTGTCGATCCTCGGCACGACCGGCATCGTGCGCCCGTTCTCGTGCTCCGCGTATATCGCGTCGATCCACCAGGGCATCGACGTCGCGCGCGCGAACGGCATCGCGCATATCGCCGCGTGCACCGGCAATGCGAGCGAGGATGCGATGCGTGCGCACTACGGCCTGCCCGACATCGCGCTGATCGAAATGGGCGACTTCGCCGGTGCGGTGCTCAAGCACCTGCGCCGGGCGCCGATTGGGCGCGTATCGATGTGCGGCGGCTTCGGCAAGCTGAGCAAGCTCGCGGCCGGGCATCTCGATCTGCACAGCCGGCATTCGAGCATCGACCTGCCGCTGCTCGCGCAGTGGGCCGGAGAAGCTGGCGCGAACGATGCGCTGCAGACCGCGATGCGCGCGGCGAACACCAGCCAGGAAGCGCTGAAGCTCGCGCTCGCGGAAAACGTGCCGCTCGGCGACATCGTGTGCGCACACGCGCTGCGGATCGCGCGCGACATCGTGCCGGCGTCGGTCGCGATCGAGATGTTCGCGATCGACCGGCAGGGCCGTTTCGTCGGACGCGCACGATGAGCGCGCGCATCCTGTTGCTCGGCGGCACCGGCGACGCGCTGAAGGTCGCGCGTGCGCTCGAACCGCACGACGTATATAGCCTCGCGGGCCTCGGCAAGGTGCCCGACGACTTGCGCTGTGGCGTACGCGTCGGCGGATTCGGCGGAGCGGCAGCGCTCGCCGCGTACCTGCGCAGCGCCGGCATCGGCCTCGTGATCGACGCAACGCATCCGTACGCGGCCCGGATCAGCGCGAACGCCGCGGCCGCCTCACGCGACGCGGGCGTGCCGTTGTGGGCGCTGCGCCGTGCGCCGTGGACGCCGCGCCCAGGCGACGACTGGCGAATGGTCGACGACTGGGCCGGCATCGAGGCCGCGCTTGCGCCGTTCCGGCGGCCGCTGTTCACGCTCGGGCGCGAACCGCTCGCGCATCTCGACGCGATCCCGCCGCACCAGTTCTGGCTCGTGCGCTGCCTCGATTCGCATCCGGGCAACGCGCGTGCGCAAGTCGTCGCCGCGCGCGGGCCGTTCACGCTCGACGGCGAACGCGCGCTGTTCGCGCTCGCGGGCATCGACGTCGTCGTCAGCAAGAACAGCGGCGGCGCCGCGACCGAGGCCAAGCTCGACGTCGCGCGCGAGCGCAGGCTGCCGGTCGTGATGCTGAAACGGCCGCCGCTGCCCGACGCCGATCGCACATTCGACTCGCCCAGCGAGCTGCTCGCTGCGCTCGACCCGGCCGCGCGCGCGTGATGCGACGCGAACGGCCGCCCCCAGAATTCACGGAGAATTTTCGATGACGGTGTATTTCATCGGTGCCGGCCCCGGCGACCCGGAGTTGATCACGGTGAAGGGCCAGCGCCTCGTGCGCACGTGCCCGGTGATCCTGTATGCGGGTTCGCTCGTGCCGCCCGCCGTGCTCGACGGGCATCGGGCGGAGCAGGTCGTCAATACGGCCGAGCTCGACCTCGATGCGATCGTCGCACTGCTCGCCGACGCGCATGCGAAAGGGCAGGACGTCGCGCGCGTGCACTCGGGCGACCCGTCGTTGTATGGCGCGATCGGCGAACAGATCCGCCGGCTCAAGACGCTCGGGATTCCATACGAAATCGTGCCGGGCGTGACGGCCACGGCCGCATGCGCGGCGGCGCTCGGCGTCGAGCTGACGCTGCCCGGCATCGCGCAGACGGTGATTCTCACGCGCTTCGCAGGCAAGACGACGATGCCGGAAGGCGAAGCGCTCGGTTCGCTCGCCGCGCATCGCGCGACGCTCGCGGTCCATCTCGGCGTGCGGCATCTCGCGCGGATCGTCGACGAAGTGCTGCCGCATTACGGGCCCGAGTGCCCGGTCGCGGTGATCTATCGCGCGAGCTGGCCAGATGAGGAACGCGTGACCGGGACGCTCGCCGATATCGTCGACAAGGTGCAGGGCACGCAGATCGAGCGTACCGCGCTGATCCTGATCGGGCGCGTGCTGGATGCGCAAGGATTCGCGGATTCGACGCTGTATGCGAGCGCCGGCTGATCGCGAACGGAACCGACGGAACCGGATGCGAGGCGGGTTGACGTCATCCCCGCGCTGACGCCGGGCCAGTCCCCGCAGCGCATCGCGAGCTGCGCGTCACCCGTTCAGTCAGCAGCGAACGGCCGGCGCGTGTCGGCGGTGCGCCGAAGAAACACCGGCAACGCGTGACGATCTGCGTATGTCCGCGTATGTGTCGCCGGCGACGTCGCGCACGTGTGCCGCGGCGCCTGTCCGACCGGCGGCGCACAGGCGGCGGGCGCCTGACGCAACGCCCGCTGCCTACGCGCGCGCAACGCGCCGCGCGAACGTCGGCGCAAACCCTGCTGCGAGTGCGAACAGTACGACACAGAGGCAGGCCATCGCGATCCAGGCGGGCGACAAATCAGCGAGTTGCTGCCGCACGACGCCCGCCGCGAACGGAAACAGTCCCGCGATCAGATAGCCGACACCCTGGACGAAACCCGTCAGCGATGCCGCATCGGCGGGCGTCGCCGCATGATCGACCGTGACGATCAGCGACAGTGGAAAAAGCGCACCGATGCCGGCTCCGAGCAGCAACGCGGCCGGCAACGCGAGCGCCTGCGGCGCGGCCAACATCACCAGCAATCCAGCGAGAAGCGATGCGATCGCCGCGTGCAACGCGGGCCGACGATCGGGGAAGCGATCGATCGTCGCCGAGATTGCCAGGCCCGCGACGACTTCCGCGAGCGTCACGCCGCCGAGCAGGCTGCCGGCCGCGGTCGCGGACCAGCCAAGCCGCATGTAGTACGGCGGCAACCATGCCAGCACGAGCGTGTACGCGCCGGTCGCGATCCCGAAGAACAGCGCGAGCCGCCATGCGCGCGGCGAGCGTGACGGCCCGACCTGCGGCACCGGCGCCGATGCCAGCGCCGAACTCGCCGTAGGTGCCGACGCGTCGCCGCCGCGGCCGGCGAACGACCATGCAACCGCCGCAATAGCGGCCGGCAGCGCCCAGCCCGCCAGCGCCACCTGCCAGCCCCAGCGCGCCGCGACCAACGGTGCGACGACGCTCGCGAGCACCGCACCGCCCATGATCGACGTCGAGTACACCCCCATCGCGCCGCCGATCCGCGCCGCGAAATGCGCTTTCACGAAGCCGGGCAGTAACGCCTGCACCATCGCGATGCCGAGGCCCGCGCAGCACGCGCTCGCAAGCAGCAGCCACGCGTGCTGCGCGCCGGCGCGCGACACGCACGCAAGTCCGATCAGCGCGACGCCGACCCACACACCCCCTGCGATGCCCGTCATCCGTTGCAGCCGGCGCGCGCCCAATGCACCGAGTCCCATCAGCAGAATCGGAATGGTAGTCAGCAGGCTTGCCGCGCTGTCGCCAATGCCCGTCGCGCGCTGGATCATGTCGAGCAGCGGGCCGACTGCCGCCAGCGCCGGCCGCAGGTTCAGCCCGACCAGCACAATCGCGGCAAGCCGCCATCCGGGAGAAGTGAAGGAGATCATCTGGAGTGGCCCTCGATATCGATGCACGGCATCCCGTCGGTCGCAGTGCGTTTTCAGGTAAAGTATCTCGACATCAAGATAAATCGCGATTTATCTCGACGTCAAGATAACTACCGGGCCGAGGAGGGTTAATGGATCGAGCCGCACATGCGCTCGCACAATGGCGCGTCGAGCGACCGGATCTGGATGCATCGTCGATGCTGGTGATTGGACGGCTGCAGGAGGCCGCGCTCGTCATCGCGCGCGACGGACTGAATCCGCTGTTCGCGCGCTACGGGATGCAGCCGGGCGAATTCGACGTGCTGGCGACGCTGCGGCGCAGCGGTGCGCCGTTCGCGCTGACGCCGACGTCGCTATACGACGCGCTGATGATGTCGTCGGGCGGCATGACCGCGCGCATCGACCGGTTGCAGAAGGCGGGCTGGGTCGAACGCCGGCCGAATCCGGACGACGGTCGCGGCACGCTGGTCGCGCTGACCGACGCCGGCCGCGCGCTGATCGACGATGCGGTGGTCGCGCACGTCGACAATCAGCGCGCGATGCTGGCTTCGCTGTCGGAAGCCGAACAGGTGCAACTGTCGGCGCTGCTGGAAAAGCTGCTGGCGGGATTGACGGGACCGGCGTCGGCGACGACCGAAAGATGACCGGGCCGCCTGATCACGCCGAACGCAGCGCGCGGCCAGAAGCGGAAAACGCCGGAAAACGCGGAAAACGGAAGGAAGCGGCCCGCTGCGCGGTGCAGCGGGCCGCCTGTGGAATGAACGTCGAACGCCCGTGGCCCGCACTGAACGGCCATGCGGCGGGCACGCAGGCAGCGGGCCGCGCCCGCTGCACGAAACAGTCGCGCGTCAGTCGCGTGCCGGGATATTGAGCCCGCGCGCAACGGCCGGACGCGCGACGAACGCGTCGAGCGCTCGCGCGACATGCCGGAACTCGCTGAAGCCGACGAGATCGCCCGCCTCGTAGAAGCCGACGAGGTTGCGCACCCACGGGAAGATCGCGATGTCGGCGATCGTGTACGTATCGCCCATCACCCAGTTGCGGTTCGCGAGATGCGCGTCGAGCACGCCGAGCAGCCGCTTCGATTCGGCGACGTAGCGGTCGCGCGGACGCTTGTCCTCGTAGTCGCGGCCCGCGAATTTATGGAAGAAGCCGACCTGGCCGAACATCGGGCCGATGCCGCCCATCTGGAACATCACCCACTGGATCGTCTCGTAGCGGCCCGCCAGATCCTTCGGGATCAACTGGCCAGTCTTGTCCGCGAGATAGATGAGGATCGCCCCCGATTCGAACAGCGGCAGCGGCCGGCCGTCGGGACCGTTCGGGTCGATGATCGCCGGAATCTTGTTGTTCGGATTCAGCGACAGGAATTCGGGCGACAGTTGGTCGTTCGTGTCGAAGCGCACGAGGTGCGGCTCGTACGGCAGGCCGGTCTCCTCGAGCATGATCGACACCTTGACGCCGTTCGGCGTCGGCAACGAATAAAGCTGGAGACGGTCGGGATGCTGGGCCGGCCATTTTTTCGTGATCGGGAAGGCGGACAGATCGGGCATGAAGGTTCGCTCGTCAATGTGAAGAATCCGCGCTCCGCCGGCTCGCCGCGCGATACTGCCCGCGGCCAGGACGGCAGCGCGGACGGGGCGACCGCGAGGGCAGGCACGCGGGGCGCGCCGAAAACGCCAACTGTAGCCGATCCCCGTGATCGCTGCAGACGGCGGCGATACGTGCCACGGGCTGCGGCCGTGTACGCGTCGTGTCATGGCGCCATGCACGCGTGTGCGGGCGTCGCGGCGCCCGGTGCACCGGTGATGCTGGGCGCGCACTGCGCTGCACGGAGGTGACGACTGCCGGCGCCGCCCGCGTGAACCGATTGCATTGCGGCGCACCCCGATATACGACGTCCTAACACATTACGGGCTGAACGTGCCATGGGATCGCGCGATGTCCAAACCGTCGACAATCGGAAGGTTGTTGTTAGGGAAATTCCCGCCCCGCGCCGCTCGGTTTTTTGTTGACCGACATCGTATAACGCCGTCATGATTTCCTGAAAGAACGGTCCCATCCACCGACCGAAGCGAGGAGACATGAACACAACCACGATCGCGCGCCGCGCCCGCCGGATCGCGCTGGCGCTGGGCCTGACGCTGTCGGCGGCGGCCGTCGCGGCGTCGGTGTCGCTGAACGTCGTCGACGTCGCGGGCAACCTGCAGCTCACGCAGAAGGCCATCGACGCGTTCAAGGAAAAGAACCCGAATCTCGTCGCGAACGTCACGTTCACGAACGCGCCCGCGCCGCAGCTGCCGGGCAAGATCAAGGCGATGCAGGCGGCGGGACGCGCGGACATCGATCTGGTACTGACCGGCACCGACGCGCTGGCCGCCGGCATCGAACAGAACCTGTGGCTGAAGCTGCTGCCCGACAACGCAAGCGCATTTCCCGGCGTGCTCGACAAGTACGCGCCGGGCCCGCGCAAGATGCAGGATCTCGCGCAGGGGTTCGGCCTCGAAGTGACCTACATGCCGGCCGGCCCGCTGCTCGAATACAACCCGGCGAAGGTCAGCGATCCGCCGAAGACGCCCGACCAGCTGCTCGCGTGGTGCAAGGCGCATCCGAACAAGCTCATTTACGCGCGCCCGGCGAACTCCGGCCCCGGACGCACGTTCCTGATGGGGCTGCCATACGTGCTCGGCGACAAGGATCCGCATGATCCGATCAACGGCTGGGACAAGACCTGGGCGTTCCTGAAACAGTTGAACGAATGCGTGCCGTACTACCCGGGCGGCACGTCGGCGGTGATGAAGGAGCTCGGCGAAGGCACGCGCGACATGACCGTCACCGTCACCGGCTGGGACCTGAACCCGCGGGCGCTCGGCATCGTGCCGGCCGACTTCCGGGTCCAGGCGTTCGACAACATGACATGGGTCAACGACGCCCACTACATGGTGATCCCGAAGGGCGTGCCGAAGGACAAGCTCGACGTGCTGTTCAAGCTGATGAATTTCCTGCTCGAACCGGCACAGCAGGCGATGACCTACGACGACGGTTATTTCTACCCGGGCCCGGCAGTGAAGGGCGTGACGCTCGAGATGGCGCCCGCGCACAGCCAGGAAGTGATCAGGAAATTCGGCCGCCCCGAGTACGCGAAACTCCTCGCGGATCGTCCGCACGTGCAACCGCTCAGCGCGCAGGCGATGGTCGCCGCATTCCAGAAGTGGGACCGCGAAATCGGTTCGCAGAAGTCGAAATGACGGATGAACCCGCGGGCGCGCGAGCGCCCGCGCCGACGGAGTTCGCGTAATGAAGCACAGTTTCGAACGGTTGCGGCTCGATGGCGTGTGCCGCAGCTTCACCAACGCGGAGGGCGCGCAGGTCGCCGCACTGAACGGGCTCGATCTCGACATCCGCCGCGGCGAATTCATCGCGCTGCTCGGCCCGTCGGGCTGCGGCAAGTCGACCGCGCTGAACTGCATCGCCGGGCTGCAGCCGCTCACGAGCGGCGGCATCTGGCTCGACGACACGCGCATCGACGTGCTGCCGCCCGAGCGCCGCGGCTTCGGGATGGTGTTCCAGAACTACGCGCTGTTTCCGCACATGTCGGTGCTCGACAACGTCGGCTTCGGCCTGAAGATGCGCGGCGTGCCGAAGCAGGAGACACGGCGGCGCGCGCAGCAGGCGCTCGAACTCGTGCAGCTCGTCGGCCATGAGGGCAAGTTGCCCGGGCAACTGTCGGGCGGCCAGCAGCAGCGCGTCGCGATCGCGCGTGCGATCGTCATCGAGCCGCCGCTGGTGCTGATGGACGAGCCGCTGTCGAACCTCGACACGAAGCTGCGCATCGAGATGCGCGCGGAGATCCGACGCATCCACACGCAGCTCGAACGCGCGACGATCTACGTCACGCACGATCAGGACGAGGCGCTGTCGATGGCCGACCGGATCGTCGTGATGAAGGAGGGCGTCGTACAGCAGGTCGCGTCGCCGAAGGACGTATATACGCGCCCGCACAACCTGCACGTCGCGCGCTTCATGGGCTATCGCAACGTGCTGCCGTTCACGCTGGAAGGAATGGCCGGCGACTACGTGAACGTCGGTTCGGCCGGTGTGCGTATCGCCGGTGTGCCGATGGCCGGCTTCGACGGCAAGGACGTGCTGGTCGCGCTGCGCCCCGACGACATCGAGCGTGCGGCACCGGGCGCCGACAACGCGTTCGATGCGACCGTCGAGACGGTGGAGTACGGCGGCCGCGACTCGCTGGTTCGTGCGATCGCGCCGTTCGGCGCGATCTGGGCCCGCATGGCTGGCGAATTCTCGCCAGGCGAGCCGCTGCGGCTGCGCGTGGCGCCGGCGCGCACGCTCGTCTATCCGGGAGGCGGGCAATGACCGGCCCGCGCCACCCGGCGGGCGCGGCGGCGCACGGCCCGGAGGCCGCATGAGCACGCTCGCGACCGGCGGCGCGCCGCGCGACGCGAAGGCGTGGCTCGTCACGCCCGCGCTCGCGTTCATCGTCGCGCTGTTCATCTACCCGTTCGCATACGGTCTCGTGCTGTCGTTCCAGCCGATGAACGGCGGCGGCGCGCTAGCGAACTACGTGCAGTTCTTCACCGACACCGCGATGTGGCCGACGGTGCTCGTCACGCTGAAGCTCGCGGTGCCGGCGACGCTGATCAACGTCGGGATCTCGGTGCCCGTCGCGTTCGCGCTGCGCCGCAATTCGCCGTACCAGAAGTTCGTGACGACATTGCTCGTGATTCCGGTCACGCTTGGCACGGTGCTCGTCGCGGACGGGATGCTCACGTACTTCGGCCCGAACGGCTGGTTCCCGCAAGCGCTGCAGGGGCTGCATCTGTACACGGACGAAGTGCGCCTCACGCACAACTACTGGGGCGTGCTGTTGTCACTGATC
Source organism: Burkholderia sp. AU19243 (assembly GCF_018148075.1). Classification (NCBI taxonomy): domain Bacteria; kingdom Pseudomonadati; phylum Pseudomonadota; class Betaproteobacteria; order Burkholderiales; family Burkholderiaceae; genus Burkholderia; species Burkholderia sp. AU19243. The sequence continues at coordinate 174,603 of NZ_JAGSTV010000005.1, read as the reverse complement.
GTGTCTGGGTTTCCGTTCGCATTCCTGCTGATGCTGTCGTACATCAGCGGCATCGACCCGACGCTCGCGCGCGCCGCGGCCACGCTCGGTGCGAATCCATGGCAGCAGTTCCGGCGGATTTACTTGCCGCTGCTCGTGCCGGGGCTCACGATGGCCGCCTGCCTGTCGTTCGTGCAGGCGTTTTCGGTGTTCCCGTCGGCCGTACTGCTCGGCGCGCCGGCCGGGCCGACGCGCGTGATTTCGATCGCAGCCGCCGAAGCCGCGTTCGAGAGCTACGACTATTCGCTCGCGTCGGCGATCGCGATCGTGATGGGCTTCGTGCAGTTGCTGGTGGTCGCATCGATGCTCGGCGCACGCCGCTTTTTCTATACCGGTCCGGTCACGGGAGGCAAGGGCTGATGGCGACCGACAATCACGCAGCGCCGGCGTGGCCGCCGAAGCACAGCCCGCCCGGCGCCCAGCCCGTCAACGCGATGAAGCCGCAAAAGATGCGCGGCAACTTGGCCGGCCGTGCGTGGAAGGCGCTCGTATGGGGGCTGATGGCGTTCTTCCTGCTGAACGTGATGCTGCTGATTGCGACCGTCGCGGTGAACTCGATCGCGACGCGCTGGTTCGGCACGCCGCTGCCGCAGGGCTTCACGCTGCACTGGTATGCGAAGGCGTGGGAAGACTTCCAGCTTGCGAGCGTGCTGTGGGTGACGGTCGAGGTGGTCGGCGCGGTGGTGCTGCTGTCGGTCGCGCTCGGTGTGCCGGCCGCGTATGCGCTCGCGCGCGTGCAGTTCCGCGGCAAGCGGTTCGCGCTGCTGGTGTTCCTGCTGCCGTTGATGGTGCCGCCCGTTACCTACGGCATTCCGATGGCGACCGTGATGTACAAGGTCGGACTCGCCGGCACGCTGCCGGGCGTGATCCTGGCAAACCTCGTGCCGGCGCTGCCGTTCGTGATCCTCGTGATGACGCCGTTCATCGAGCAGATCGATCCGAATCTCGAGGCCGCCGCGCGCATCTTCGGCGCGAACACGTGGCGCTATTTCCGCTACGTCCTGCTGCCGTTGCTGGTGCCCGGCATGCTCGCGGCGGGGCTGCTCGTGCTCGTGCGCACGATCGGGATGTTCGAGTTGACGTTTTTCACCGCGGGCCCGAGCACGCAGACGCTCGTCGTCGCGCTGTATTACGCGGTCTTCTCGACCGGCGTGCGCGCGCCGCAGTCGATCGACGCGATGGCGATGATCTATATGGCGATCACGCTCGTGTGGGTCGTGATCGCGCTGCAGTTCGTCAGCCCGACGCAACTCGTCAGCCGGGTGAAACAGGAGCGGCAGTAGCCGGCGGTGCAATCGGTTACAAATGGATACCGCGAACCGCGCGTGGACGTTGCAGACTACGCGGCGTACCGGCTTGGCAATGCACGCCCTCGCATCGCCGCATGCCGCCCGACGTTCACCGATTCACGGAATTCCATGAAGCTTCAAACGCTGCTGACGCTCGGCTGTGCCGCCACGCTGCTCGCCGCCTGCAACCTGATCCACGATGGCCCCGCCTCGAGCGACGTCGACGCCGCCGTGCGCCGTGCGCTCGACGCGGAAAACCACGGCGGCCTGAACGCGCTGTTCGGCCAGCCGCTGCCCGTATCGGCCGATGTGATCTCGGCGAAGCCCGACGGCGACTGCCGAAAGGCTCGCGAACGCACGTACACGTGCGACGTCGTGGTCACGTGGCGCAATTCCGACTATGCGCCGTCGCGCGCGAACCTCACGTTCGTGCAGGGCGCCGACGGGTCGTGGCAAACGTCCGGCGTCGACGCCGCCATCGCGACCGGTGCCGCGAAGTCGCTGATCGACAAGATCGGCAACGCGTGGCCGGGGAGTGCGGCCCGCGGCGCGTCGACGCCGCAGTAAAGTCGCCGGCGGCATTTTTCGCCGGCTCCGCGCATCCATGCGGATCATCGACGACGATGCGATGACGCGCATGCTGGTGGTGGAAAACGCTGGAGCCCGAAGGCTTTCGCGTCGAGGAAGCGACGGAGCCGGACGAAGGCATCGCCGCGTTCCTGCGGCATCGCCCCGCGGTCGTGCTGCCCGATGTCGCGAAATGCCCGGCGGCGACGGCTTCGACGGTTGCCGCGCGCTGCGTGCGTTGCCGGAGGGGCACCGCGTGCCCATCGTCATGCTCACGGGGGAATGACGACGACGCATCGATCGCCCGTGCGTTCGACGCCGGCGCGACCGATTTCGTGTCGGAGCCGATCCGCTGGAAGCTGCCGGGCTACCGGATCCGCTATCTGCTGCGCGTGTCCGGAATCGGCCTGCTGCAGCGCGCAAAGGCGCTACACGGACATCGTGAGGTTTTTGCTGTCCAGCTGCGGAGAAGGGCAATCGATCGCCGACGCCCGTGGCGACGACCCGGTCCAAAAGCTGCTGTTCAAGCCATCGGACGTCGCGCTGCTGCACAAGCACATCGTCGAATCGTTCCAGCGATTCGAGCACGACTCGCCGAACCACGGGATCGGAGTGGGCGCGGGTCGCTTGGGCTCGCACCGGACTCCGTTCCGGGCGGTCGATGCGCCGGAACCGCGCGAGCGGGCTTGAGGCCGAGCGCAGCGGCGGGGCGGCCGGCGGCGATTTAAGGGCGCGACCACAGGTGATGGCCGGTATGCGAACGGGGTGATAGGGAAAACCCTTATTCGCGGGTATAATGGCGGCCTAGCAGAAAGGTCGAATCATGCCTGAACGTTTCCAATCCCTTGAAAAGTTTGTGTTTTCCCTGGTCGTGATGTCGGCGGTCGCGTGCTCCGCATTCCTTGCGTACGAGCGCCACCCGGAGATCAAGATTGCGTTGCACGAAGGCGAAGCGCTGATGCGCGAAAGCGCCAAGTACTCGGTCATTTGCTCGCCGTCCAAGGTCGATCCTTGCGTCGAGATGTCGGCCTACTGAACTCCGCCTCGCAGGCCACTCACCACTGATTTGCCCCCGCGCGCGGCCTGCGTCCGCGCTCGCGCGGGCCACGCCTCGCGCATCGGTGCGCAGCGCTGCACCGCTCCCGCATCGCCCCAGCTCTGTCTCCCGCGCTTTCCTCCATTCCATCGCGGCTCGCGTCCTGTCCGCAGCGCGTCGGCACGCCGTCATGTCTGCACCCGCTGCGTACCGGCGTGCCGCTGCCCCTCAAATCTTCCGGCGACGACATCGAGCCGCCCGCATTGCGTCGTCAGTCGCCCGCACGACGTGCGGCATCGCGGTAAGCGCCGGATGCGACAGACCGACCGGACCGCGTGAAACCGCCATGCCTTTCCGCCCGGGAAAGGCTGGTTGAGCATCGATCGATTTTCGCGGGCTCCGAACGCCGTCATGATCGCCGTCATCGACAACACGCTTTTTCATCGGAGACAGCCATGACGAGACCGCTGGACGGCATCCGCGTACTGGAACTCGGCCAGTTGATCGCCGGGCCGTTCGCAGGCCGGATGCTCGCCGAATTCGGCGCGGACGTGATCAAGGTCGAGCCGCCCGGCGTCGGCGACCCGCTGCGCAAATGGCGGCTGATGCACGACGGCACGTCGGTCTGGTGGGCTGTGCAGTCGCGCAACAAGCGCTCGGTCGCGCTCGACCTGCGCACGCCCGAAGGGCAGGACGTCGTGCGGCGCCTCGTCGCCGAAACGGACGTGCTGATCGAGAATTTCCGCCCGGGCACGCTGGAGGGCTGGGGGCTCGGCTGGGACGTGCTGTCCGACATCAACCCCGGCCTGGTGATGCTGCGCGTGTCCGGTTTCGGCCAGACCGGCCCGTATCGCGACCGGCCCGGCTTCGGCGTGATCGCGGAGGCAATGGGCGGCCTGCGGCACCTGAGCGGCGAACCGGGCCGCACGCCGGTGCGCGTCGGCGTGTCGCTCGGCGATTCGCTGTCGGCGCTGCACGGCGTGATCGGCATCCTGCTCGCGCTGCGGCATCGCGATCTGCAGGGCGGCAACGGTCAGGTCGTCGACGTCGCGCTGTACGAATCGGTGTTCAACATGATGGAAAGCCTGCTGCCCGAATACGCGGCGTTCGGCGCGGTGCGCCAGGCGGCCGGCAGCAGTCTGCCCGGCATCGCCCCGAGCAACGCGTACCGGTGTCGGGACGGCCGGTACGCGCTGATCGCGGGCAATGGCGACAGCATCTTCCGGCGCCTGATGGAGGTGATCGGGCGCCCCGATCTCGGCAACGACCCGGCGCTCGCCCACAACGACGGGCGTGTCGCGCAGGTCGCGCGCATCGATGCGGCGATCGGCGAATGGAGCGCGCGGCGCGACCTCGACGACGTACTGGCCGCGCTGAACGACGCGCGCATCCCGTCCGGGCGCATCTACGACGTGGCCGACATCGCGGCCGACCCGCATTACCGCGCGCGCGACATGATCGTCGACGCCGCGCTGCCCGACGGCACGCCCGTGCTCGTGCCGGGCGTCGTGCCGAAGCTCGGCGCGACGCCGGGATCCATCGAGCGTCCGGCACCGGCACTCGGCGCCGATACGGGCGCGGTGCTCGAATCGCTCGGCATCGACGCCGCGACACGCGCCGACTGGCGTGCGCGCGGCGTGATCTGAATTCGCCGAGGCGACGACATGAACCGGCAGACCAAACGGCTCTACATCCACGAAGTCGCGACGCGCGACGGATTCCAGAATGAAGCGGCGTTCGTCGATACCGACGACAAGATCGCGCTCGTCGACGCATTGAGCGCATGCGGCTACGCGAAGATCGAAGTCACATCGTTCACGTCGCCGAACGCGATTCCGGCGCTGCGTGACGCCGAGGCCGTGATGCACGGCATCGTGCGTGCTCCGGCGGTCGTCTATACGGCGCTCGTGCCGAACGTGCGCGGTGCCGAGCGTGCGCTGTCGTGCGGCGTCGATGAAGTCAACCTCGTGATGTCGACGAGCGAGAGCCACAATCGCGCGAACCTGCGGATGACGCGCGAGCAGTCGTTCGCGCAACTGCACGACGTGATCGACGCGGTTCGCGGCACCGGCATCGCGATCAATGTGTCGCTGTCGACCGCGATGGGTTGCCCGATGGAAGGCGACGTGCGCGCGGAAACCGTGCTCGCGTGGATGCAGCGTTTCGCGGATCTCGGCGTGCACGGCTTCACGCTGTGCGATACGACCGGAATGGCGTATCCGTCGCAGGTGCGCGATCTCGCCAGGCGCGCGCGTGAACGCTTCGGCGCGCTTCAACTCACGCTGCACTTTCACAACACGCGCGGGATGGCGCTTGCCAACACGCTTGCCGCGCTCGACGCCGGCATCGATCGCTTCGACGCATCGCTCGGCGGCCTCGGCGGCTGCCCGTACGCGCCGGGCGCGACGGGCAACGCATGCACGGAAGAGCTCGTGCACATGCTCGCGCTCGACGGCTACGACACGGGCGTCGATCTCGCGGCCGTGCTCGCCGCGGCTGCACGGCTGCCCGCGCTGATCGGGCACGACGTGCCGAGCCAGCTTCTGAAGGCCGGGCGCCGATCGGACCTTCATCCGCCGCCGCGCGCGCACGCCGGGGACCGGCCGGCGCAGCGGACTTTTCTCGTGAACAGGAGCGAAGCGCATGGCGCTGATTGACCATCTCGACCACCTCGTGCTGACCTGCGTCGATCCGGAGCGGACAACGCACTTCTATACGAAAGTGCTGCAGATGCAGCTCGAAACCTTCGGCACGGGCCGGATCGCGTTCCGCTTCGGCAATCAGAAAATCAATCTGCACGTGCGCGGCGCGGAGTTCGAGCCGAAGGCGCACGTGCCGGTGCCCGGCGCGCTCGATGTGTGCTTCATCGCGTCCGTGCCGCTCGACGACGTGATCGCGCATCTGCAGCGCGTCGGGTGGCCGATCGTCGACGGGCCCGTCGAGCGCACGGGTGCAACGCAAAAGATCCGGTCCGTGTACGTGCGCGATCCGGACCTGAACCTGATCGAGATCTCCGAGCTGGCCTGAGCCGCGTCGCGCTGCGTGGCTGGCGTCGTGCCGCTTCAACGCGTCGATCGCGTTCGTCCGGCCGCTCCGGCCGCTCCGGCCGCAAGACAGTCCTTCGCCGAAAGCGGACAGACATAAGCGCCGCCCGCCGATTCCGGATAGCACGGCGCGCTCACGCTGCGGATAATGGTGCAACGGCGTCGGTCCGTCCGCCGCCTTCACGGCGGGGCATCATTCACGTCCCGCGCATCCGCCATCCGACCGGGCACTTTCCGCATGACGATCCTCTATCGCGGCATGGACCGCGCGGCGCTCGACGCCGCCTACCTGAACACCAAAGCCATTCCCGACTTCCCGGCCGTGCTCGCGTCCTGTCAGGCGCGCAGTGCGGCGCTCTATGAAGCGACGCGCGGGCAGCGCGACCTGCGTTACGGCGCGCATGCCGCGCAGCGCTTCGACTGGTTGCGGTGCGGCCGGCCCGATGCACCGCTGTTCGTATTCATTCACGGCGGCTACTGGCAGCACTGCGCAAAAGAGGATTTCGCGTACGCTGCCGCCGGACCGCTCGCGCGCGGCTTCGACGTCGTGCTCGCCGAATACACGCTTGCACCGGCCGCATCGATGACCGACATCGTCGGCGAGATCGGCGCGCTGCTCGACTATCTCGCGGCCGATCCCGACGGTATCGGCACCGCCGGCCGCCCGATTCACCTGAGCGGTCATTCGGCGGGCGGCCATCTGACGGCCGTGCATCGCGCGCATCCGGCGGTCGTGTCCGCGCTCGCGATCAGCCCGCTCGTCGACCTCGAGCCGATCGCACTGTGCGTGCTCGGCGACAAGCTTCGGCTCACCGCGCGCGAGATCGCCGCTTACAGCCCGTTGCGCCACATCGGCCGCGGCGCGCCGACCGTCATTGCGGTAGGCGACGCCGAGTTGCCGGAGCTCGTGCGGCATGCGCACGACTACGCGCACGCGTGCGAAGCGGCCGGCGAACGTGTCGCGCGCGCGTGGCTGCCCGGCATGCGGCACTTCACGGTGCTCGACGATCTCGCGACGCCCGACAGCGCGATGCTCGCTGCGTTGCACACGCTCGTACCGTGATGACCGTGCGGCGGCGCGACGACTTGCATCGAGCGGCCGGGCGTATGATCCGCATCAGGCCGCTGCCGCACCGCTCGGTCGCCGCCCGGCCATTCCCAGGACCTTCATCATGGTGAATCCGCTTCATTTCGATCTGCAGTCGCTGCGCGTGTTCGCGCTCGTCGCCGAGCACGGCAGCCTGACCAAAGCGGCCGAGCACGGCCAGCTGACGCTGTCGGCGGTCAGCAAGCGGATCGCCGAACTGGAGAGCGTGACCGGCAGCGCGCTGTTCGTCCGCCATGCGCGCGGCGTCGAGTTGACACCCGCAGGCCGCGCGCTGCTCGACCATGCGGCGAAAGTGGTCGAGCAGGTCAACCGGATGGCGCACGAGATGAGCGATTACGTCGCCGGCGTGCGCGGACACATTCACGTATGGACCAACACGTCGGCGATCGTGCAGTTCCTGCCCGCCGATCTCGCCGCATTCCTCACCGGCAATCCGGGCATCAAGATCAGTCTCGAGGAGCGGCTGAGCCACGAGATCGTCGATGCGCTTGCGTCGGGCAAAGCCGATCTCGGCGTATTCGCGGACAACGTGCCGGCGCCCGGCATCGAACGCCGGCTGTACCGGCGCGACGAACTCGTGCTGCTCGTGCCGCGCGGCCATCGCTTCGCCGCGCGCGCCAGCATCCGCTTCGCGGACACGCTCGATGAAGATTACGTCGGCCTGAGCGACGGCAGCTCGTTGCTCACGAGGATGACCGATGCCGCATTCGCCGCCGAGCGCTCGCTGAAGCTGCGCATCCAGGTATCGAATTTTGACGGCGTGAGCCGAATGATCGAGGCCGGGCTCGGGATCGGCGTGCTGCCGCGCGATGCCGTGACCGGCGAGCGCGCGGCGCGCCTCGGCGTCGTGAAACTCGACGACGCGTGGGCAACGCGCACACTGTGGGTCGGCGTGAAGGCCGGCGCGGCGCTGACCACCGACATCGCGAAGCTGTTCGATTTCATGTCGGCGCGATGAACGTGCCGCATGCGCCGAATGCACGGAATGCATGCGGCGCACGAACGGCCGGGCGCGCGCGTTCGCGGCGCCGTCCCGGACGACGCTTCACACCGGATTGATATCGTCCTGGCTGCGCCGCGTGGTCAACGGCCCGAACACGCGCAGCGTGACGGCGACGATGCCGAGCGCGACCGAGATCACGCCGAACATCGCACCCGCACCGTGTTCGACGAGCACCGGCAGCAGCACGAACGGCAGCGCACCGCTGACGATGCGCGACAGCGCGTACGTGCTGCCGATCGCTGTCGAGCGCACGCGCGCCGGAAAAATTTCCGCCTGATACACGTGATAAGCGTTGCTGAACACGTTCGACGCGCACGTCGTCAGGAAGCCGAAGCACACGATCAGCAGCGTATTGCCCGAATACGCGAAGCACAGCCCGAACGCGGCGATCGACAGGATCGACGCGATCACCAGCGTGCGACGCTCGATCCGGTTCAGCAGCGGAATCGACAGCAGCGAACCAATCGGATAGCCGATGAACGACAGCGCGATGAACAGCGTGCTGTCCGTCACGTCGAAGCCGCGGCTCTTGACGACCGTGCCCGCGAGCGTACCGAAACCGTAATAGCCGAATCCCTGGAGCAGGTGGAACACCGCGAGCATCAGGTAGCGCGCGCCATACGGGCGGCGGCGCAGCAGCGCGAAGCGCTCGCCGACGCCCAGCGGCCGCTGCGGCTCCGTCGATGCGGCGAATTGCTCCGGCACGCGCACGCCGGCACTGTCGGCGAAGCGCCGCGCGGCGGCATGCGCGTCCGCGGTGCGGCCCTGCGCGAACAGCCAGCGCGGGCTTTCCGGCAGCCGGTGCTGGACGAGCAGCACGTACACGGCGCCAAGGCTGCCGGTCGCGAGAATGACGCGCCAGCCGGCCACGCCGGCGACATGCAGCGGATTGAGCCACAGCGCGAGGAAGCCGACGAGCGGCACCGCGACGTAAGAAGTTGTGTACGCCCACGCGGCGAGCCGTCCGCGCTTGTCTTTCGGCAGGATTTCCGACAGGTAGCTGTCGGCAACCGGATAGATCGCGCCGACACCGATGCCCGTCAGGAAGCGGCACGCGACCAGCATGTCGGCGCTCACGGAGAAAGCGCCGATCAGCGAGAACGCGCTGTACCACACGAGCGTCGTGAGGAATGCCTTGCGCCGGCCGATCCGGTCGGCGAGGCTGCCGAGGCACATCGCACCGACGAACATCCCGATGAAGGCCGATGCGAGCAGCAGCTTGAAATCGGCGCTTTGCCGGCTCAGCCCGTATTCGTGCTGCAGCGCGGAGCCGATCGTGCTGACGAGAAAGATCTCGTACATGTCGAAGAACAGCCCGATACCGATCACCCAGACGACGAACCGGTGCAGCGCGCCGACCGGCAGGTCGTCCATGAATTCGCCGAGCGTGACGCCGCCGGCGGCGACGGAGGGCGGCTCGGCTTCGGGCCGCGCCGAAGCCGCTAAGGTTGACGCGGGCCGGCCCGCAGGGCCGCCCATATCGAGGGATTGGCTGTTCATCGTGTCTCCAGATTATCGATTTGCCGTGGCGCGATGCCCGGCCGTTCGCGGCCGCCATCACGAACCCGGTCGCGCGACGCGACGGCCGCGCCCCGCAAGCCCGCGAAACGGCTGCAGGCGAGGGCAGCGCCGCTCGTCCGAAACATGGTGGGCGAATTCGCGCGCCGCGATAATTGCGGATGCTTCAAGCATCCTTTCCCGGGCAGAAAGGCTGCGCCACGCGGGCCGCACGGGCGTCGGACAATGCTCGGCCGATGCGGGAGCCTCGGGCACGGAAAACCCTGAGCGCGATATCGCGCGTGATCGGTGATCGGTGATCGGGGAGAGCGGTGTCGCGCGGTTCGCGGCCAGTCTTGCCGGCCGCCATCAAGGTGGAGCGGGGCAGCGGCGTACCTTGTCGGCAAGCGTGCGCCGGCCGACGTGACGAATTACGCGCCCGTCATTGCGGCGCACAAGGATTGGAATCTCCGGCCGGCGCCGCTCCACGTGAACCGGCGCCGCCCCGCGTATGTTCGTGGCGAACCGTATCCGACGCCACAGCCTGCAATCGCCCGGCCATCTGCGGCGCGATGCCGAGTTGCGCCGCTGCCTGCTCGTGCGGGCCGAGCGTGCGCACATCGATGCCTGCAATCTGCTGGAACAGCACGAGCGCGCCGAGGTAGGCGCCGAGCACGCCCGGATGCAGATAATCGGGCCGCGAGATCGGCGGGTCGCCTTGCGCGTGCATCCCGTACCACAGCAGCGGCGCGCCGGACGGCGCATACGGATCGGGATCGGCGATGCCGGCCGCCCACGCCCGTAGCCAAGCTCGGCCGACCGGCGCGACGGCAACGATCGACGGATCGGATCGGCGTGCACGTTCGAACGCTTCGCGATACGCGGCGGCAATGTCGGCGATACGCTCGAGGTAGCGCGCGCGAAATCCATCGCTGCCCGGCTCGCCGGCAAGCGCTTTCGCGCGATCCGCGCTCGGCCAGGTCTCATACAGGTAGATGCGCGCTTGCGGCGCCGCCGAACGAATGCCGCGCGCGAGCGTCGCGACGCTCGCGCAGAAACCGGCCGGATCGCTGTCGCGGCGCTGCGTGAGCGCGAACGGCAGCGGCTTTGCGCTCAATTCCTGCAACACGACCGCGTCCCACCCTGGCCGGTAGATTACATCCGCCGCAACGCGATCGTGTTTCGCGAGGCTCGTCGCCGACATGGCCTCCAGATGCACGTCGTAATCGAGCCCCGCTTCGACGGCGAAGCGCGCGAAGATGCCCGGAATCCCGCCCCACGGGCCAGGCTCGCGTTCCGCGCGCGCGCCCGTCTGTCCGAAGTTTTCGTCGACGACCTGCGCGGCGTCGCCGCGCGCGCCGCTGCCGGTGTGCATCGCGTCGTACGAACGCACGGGCGCGTAGCGGCCGTGCGTGAGGCTGTCGCCGACGAACAGGATGCGTTGCGGCGCGCGTGCTGCCGGCGCGCGCGGGAAATCGGCGGCAGAACCCGCGTTCGGCTGCGCGCCGATCAACAACGCGGCAACCCACGTCAGGCCCCGCCGCGCGACCACGCAATGCAACGGCAGGGTGGCAAGCTTTTCACGAGTCATCGGAGGAATTCCGCAAAGGCGCATGCCCGAAGTATTTCACGACGCGACCGGCTGCCGCCGATCGGTGCGCTGGCGCGCGCCTGCGGTAGACTGCTCGCTGCGTTCCCGCCCCCAACGACACGACCGCTCGCGCCCACTCACACGCCATGGACCGAATCGATGCGATGAAGGTGTTCGTTGCCACGCTGGACGAGGGCAGTCTCGCAGGCGCGAGCCGCCGCCTCGGCCGCTCGCCGGCGGCAGTCAGCCGCGCGATCGCGTTTCTCGAGGAACACACGGGCACGGCGCTGCTGTACCGGACCACCCGGACGATCCGGCTGAGCGAAGCCGGCGAGCGCTACGCTGCCGCATGCCGCCGCATTCTCGCGGATCTCGAAGAAGCCGACATGCTGATCGCCGACGCGCGCTCGGCGCCGCGCGGTTTGCTGACGGTAACCGCACCCGTCGCCGCGGGCGAGGACGTGCTGCGCGCACTGATCGACGAATTCATCGACCGCCATCCGGCCGTGTCGGTCCGCCTCCAACTGCTCGACCGGCCCGTCAGCCTGATCGACGAGGGAATCGACGTCGCGCTGCGGATCGCGCATCTGACCGATTCGACGCTCGTTGCGATCCCGGTGGGCTCGGTGCGGCGCGTCGTCGTTGCGTCGCCACGCTACCTGGCGGCCCACCCGCCGATTGCCGCGCCGGCCGATCTCGCACGGCACCGGATCATTTCGATGACGCACTTCGGGCTCGATTCGTGGAGCTTCCCGCCGTCCGGGCACTCGGCGCTGCCGCAGGTGGTCCAGTTCGTGCCGCGCTTCATCGTCAACACCATTCGCGGCGCGCTGGCGTCGGCGCTCGACGGGCACGGCGTCACGCGGCTGTTCTCGTACCACGTCGCCGAGCAGATTCGCGATGGCTCGCTGCAAATCGTGCTGCGCGACAGCGAGCATGCGCCGCTGCCGATCCACCTGGTCACGCCTTACGGACGGCTGTCGGTGCCGAAGGTGCGCACGTTCGTCGATTTTGCCGCGCCGCGATTGCGCGAGCATTTCGCGCGACTGGCAGCGATCACCGACGGGGATTGAACCGCGCCGCGGAAGAATGGCTTCCGCGTTGCATGAATTCTCCCGACTGCCGGTTCAATCTAGACTTCCTTCAAGCGACGGCCGCACGTTCGTCCGTCGAGCGAATGGAGGTCCTCATGCAACAAGCGCTTCTCGACCGGCCGCATGCCCCCGCGTTCAACGTATGGCGCGGCACGGTATCCGGCGCCAGTGCGAGCCTGATCGGTATCGGCCTCGCGCGCTTTGCGTACACGCCGCTGCTGCCCGCGATCGTCGGCGCGCACTGGTTTCCCGCGTCGACGGCCGCCTATCTCGGGGCGGCCAACCTCGGCGGCTATCTGGCCGGCGCGCTTGTCGCCGGCTGGCTCGCGCGCCGCGCCGGCTCCACCGCCGTGCTGCGCGCGATGATGCTGGTCGCGACGCTCGCGTTCGTCGCGTGCGCGGCGCCGTTGTCGTTCCTGTGGTTCTTCGTCTGGCGCTTCGCGTCGGGCGTGTCGGGCGGGGCGCTGATGGTGCTTGCCGCGCCGGCGATCCTCGCGCACGTGCCGCCGGCGCGCCGCGGTTTCGCGAGCGGCGGCATCTTCACCGGGATCGGCCTCGGCATCGCGGCGTCGGGCACGATCGTGCCGGTCCTGCTGCGCCAGGGCCTCACCGCGACCTGGCTCGGGCTCGCAATCGTGTCGCTGCTGTTGACCGTGGTCGCGTGGCGCGGCTGGCCGGCCGACGATGCGCGGCCTGCCGCCACCGAGGCGCCGGCCGTTCACGCGCGCAGCGTGCGTGCCGCGAGCCTGCGCCCGCTGTACGTCGAATACGGGCTCAACGCGATCGGGCTCGTCCCGCACATGATCTTCCTCGTCGACTACGTCGCGCGCGGGCTCGGCAAGGGCGTCGACGCGGGTGCGCAGTACTGGGTGCTGTACGGCCTCGGCGCGATCGTCGGTCCGCTTGCATGCGGGCACCTGGCCGATCGCGCGGGTTTCGGCCGCGCATTGCGGATCGCGTTTGCAATCGAGGCCGTGGCGGTCGTGCTGCCGCTCGTCGGGATGGGGCCGGCGGCCTTGATCGTGTCGAGCGTGGTGGTCGGCGCGTTCACGCCCGGCATCGTGCCGCTCGCGCTTGGCCGCGTGAACGAATTGCTCGCCCATCATCCGTCGGCCGCGACACGCGCGTGGCGCAGCGCGACGACGAGCTTCGCGATCATGCAGGCGCTCGCCGCCTACGGCTTGTCGTATCTGTTCGCAGCGAGCGGCGGCCGTTACGAAGCGCTGTTCGCGGTCGGCGCGGTCGCGCTGTTGGCCGCGCTCGCAGTCGACGTCGTTGCCACGGCGAGGGCGCGATGAGCACGGCAGCCCACCCGCAGGCTACGGTCGTCCCGGCCCGCCCGGCTGACGGCTACGCGGCGCGCAATGCGCGCTACTGGCGACGCAATCTCGCCGTCTGCGTGTTCGGTTCGTTCACGACGCTCATGAGTCTCAGCATGCTGCTGCCATTTCTCCCGCTGTACGTGCGGCAGCTCGGTGTCGGCACGCAGGCGGCGGTGATCCAGTGGTCGGGCATCGCGTTCGGCGCGACGTTTCTCGGCACCGCCGTCACCGCGCCACTGTGGGGCCGGCTCGCGGATCGCTTCGGTCGCAAGCCGATGCTCGTACGTGCGGCCCTCGGAATGGCCGTCGTGATGTCGCTGATCGGCGTTGCACACAATGTGCAGGAACTCGTTGCGCTGCGCCTCGTTGCCGGGCTCGTCGGCGGCTATGCGTCGGCCTCGACCGTGATGGTCGGCACGCAGGCGCCGCGCGAACGCGCGGGCTGGGCGCTCGGCATCCTGTCGACCGGCGCGCTCGCCGGCAATCTCGTCGGGCCGCTTGTCGGCGGGCTGCTGCCGGGCTGGCTCGGCATTCGCGGCACGTTCTTCGCAGGGGGCGCGATGATCGCGGTCGCCGCGCTGCTGACGATCGTCGTCGTGAAGGAGGATTTCGACACGGGCGCCGATGCGCAGACACGCCGCGTGCACGCAAGCGCGGCGTCCGCGACCCGCCGCACCGATCGCGCGGCAGTCGCGGCGCTTCTGGCGACGGCAATGATGGTGCTGCTCGCGAACATGTCGATCGAGCCGATCATCACGGTCTATATCGGCGGGCTTGGGGTAAGCGGCGATCATCTCGCGCGCGTCGCCGGCGTCGTGATGGCCTGTTCGGCGCTCGGCAGCATGCTGACCGCCGCGCGGCTGGGCGCGCTTGCCGACCGGATCGGCAGTTGGAACGTGATCATCGGCTGCCTGCTGTTGACCGCGCTTGCGATGGTGCCGCAGGCGTTCGTCACGCACTGGTGGCAGCTCGCGGCGCTGCGTGTACTGATGGGGATGACGCTGGCCGGGCTGCTGCCGTCGATCGGCAAACTGGTGCGGCAGTCGGTCGACGAGCGCGCGACGGGCCAGATGCTCGGCTACCTGCAGTCTGCGCAGTTCGGCGGGCAGGTGCTCGGTCCCGTGATCGGCGGGCAAATCGGCGTCGCGCTCGGCCTGCATTCGGTGTTCTTCGCGACGGCTGCGTTGCTGGCCGCGTGCGCGGCGCTCGCCGTGAGGGTGCGCAGCCGCTAGATCGGGCGCTGGCCTGACGGCGACGGTGTGGCGTAGCATGGGCGGCAATGCGTTTGGCGAACCGCTCGCGCGGCGACGCTTGACCCCGTCGCCGCGCGCAACCGACTAGCGCCATCACCGGCCGCTGTGTTTGCCAGTGCGACCGTGTGACCGGCTTCGCACGGTGCGCTGCCGAGCGCGTCGTGCGCCGGACCCGACCCAGTCCTGCGGCCCCCTGTCGGCCGCAGCATCCCGATCCCGGACGTTGCAGGAGGCAACGACATGAATCGACCGACCGACAACCGGACGCTGTTGCGCACGCTCGGCATCCGCACCCCGATCATCCAGGCGCCGATGGCCGGCGTCAGCACACCGGCGCTCGCGGCTGCCGTGTCGAACGCGGGCGGGCTCGGCTCCCTCGGCGTCGGCGCGAAGAATGCCGAAGGCGCGCGCAAGATGATCCGCGACACGCGCGCGCTCACCGACCGGCCGTTCAACATCAACCTGTTCTGCCACCAGCCGGCGCGCGCGGACGCCGCGGTCGAACGTGCGTGGCTCGACTGGCTCGCCCCTGCGTTCCGCGAGCATGGCGCGACGCCGCCCGCGTCGCTGTCGGAGATCTACACGAGCTTCGTCGAAGACGACGCGATGCTTGCGATGCTGATCGATGAAAAGCCGGCCGTCGTCAGCTTTCATTTCGGGTTGCCGTCCGACGAGGCGATCGCGAGGCTCAAGCGCGCGGGCATCACGCTGTTCGCGACCGCGACGCATCCCGACGAAGCGCGGCAGATCGCCGCTGCCGGCATCGATGCAATCGTTGCGCAGGGCATCGAAGCCGGCGGCCACCGCGGCGTATTCGATTCGAGGGCGCGCGACGATCGGCTCGGCACCTTCGCGCTGACGCGCCTGCTCGTGCGGGAATGCCCGCTTCCGGTGATCGCGGCCGGCGGCATCATGGACGGCGACGGCATCGCCGCAGCGCTCGCGCTGGGCGCACAGGCCGCGCAGCTCGGCACGGCCTTCGTCGCGTGCCCGGAAACGTCGATCGACGACGGCTACCGCCGCGCGATCCTCGGCGACGCGGCGCACCGCACGACGTTTACGGCCGCGATCTCGGGCCGCGTCGCGCGCGGTATTGCGAACCGGCTGACCGCGCTCGGCGACGATCCGCACGCACCGGCCACGCCGGCCTATCCAATCGCGTATGACGCTGGGAAGGCGCTGCATGCGGCCGCGAAGGCGAAAGGCGAGTTCGGTTATGGGGCCCAATGGGCCGGGCAGGCGGCGCCGCTCGTCCGGTCGCTGCCGGCCGCCGAACTGTTCGCGACGCTCGAGCGCGAGACGCGGGCGGCCATCGCGCGGTTGCAGCACGCGCTGGACTGATTCGGGCCGGCGCCGCAGACATCGCCGGCCAAAGAATTGCAACGCCCGGTATCGGCGCACGGTGCGGATACAGTGTGATACGTGAAGCCGGCGCGCGTCCGCTATAAAGCAGGCATGACCTTCGAGGAGCACGACATGTCTGCTACATGGTTCAACGGATCTTGCCATTGCGGGGCCGTCAAATTTGAAGTGCGAACCGCGCTCACGCCGGCGACCCGCTGCAATTGCAGCATGTGCCGCCGTCGCGGCGCACTGATGAGTCCGATGTTTGCCGCCGCCGACCTGAAGATCGTCGCGGGCGAGGACGCGCTGACGACCTACCGTTTCAACACGCACACGGCCTGTCACTATTTCTGCAGCCGGTGCGGCATCTATCCGTTCCATCAGACCCGCAAGGATCCGGCGTGCTGGCGCGTCAATCTCGGCTGCCTCGACGGCGTCGATCCGTACGCACTCGACGCGTCGGTCGCCGACGGCGCGAGCCTTTCCGTCGTGGAGGATGCATGAAACGCTGGCTGATGATCCTGCTGTTCGCGGCGGGCGGCCTCGCGACCGAAATCGCGCACCCCGTGCAATGCTCGCTGCTGACGGTAAGCCGACAGCGCAACGGCGAGCGCCGCGGCCGGTACCCGTCGTGACTGAGCGCGGGCGGTCATATCGGACGGCGCATCATGTTGATCGGAAACGATAATCATGCTTCCGATAAGATCGCACGCGATATATAATGCGTTCATCTGCGACCGATCCAGGGTCGATGGAGGAATGCTGATGAAACCGACCCAAGCTCAATCGCCGGCCACGCCGAAACTGTCCGAGTTTCTGTGTTTTGCGATCTACTCGACGAACCTCGCGTTCGGCAAGGCGTACAAGCCGATCCTCGAGGAGCTCGGCCTTACGTACACGCAATACATCACGATCATTGCGCTGTGGGAGGAGGGCAGCCAGACGGTCGGGCAGCTCGGCGAAAAGCTGTTCCTCGAATCGAACACGCTCACGCCGATCCTGAAGAAGCTCGAGGCGATGGGGTATCTGGAGCGGCACCGCGATCCGTCGGACGAGCGCCAAGTGCGCGTGAGTCTGACGAAAAGCGGTCGTCGCGTGCGCGAGAAGGGGCTCGACATGAATCTCGTCGAGGCAACCGGGCTCAAGCCCGACGAATTCGCGAAGATGCAGAAGGCGATCGTCACGCTGCGCGGCAACTTGATCGATTCGATTGACGAGTAGCCCGCACACGAAACGCCGATCTCGGGCCGGCGACGCGGTCGTCGGCGGCCGGCCCGCAAATTTGGTCCCGCTCCCGCGCGTTCTTCCTGCGTTTTCCCGGCTGCTTTCTCCTTTGTTGCCGCCACGAGCACCGCCTAGCGGCGGCGTGGCCGTCACGGTGCGCCGTGCAGCCCGTCTGCGCCGGCATCCTCGCGCCCGGCGCCTGCAGATGCATGTCGCGGCGCAGCACGAAACCGAGTGCGCGATAGGTCGATCGCGGCGTGCTTCGAAGTGAGCACGTGCAGGTACGGCATTTCGCCGTGCGCCCGGATCGCCGCGATCAGCGCCCGAATCAGTCCTGCCGCGAGCGCGTGACCCGCGAAACGCAGCATCCACGCAAACAGCGCCGATCCCCATATAGCCGCCGGCTCTCAGCCACTCGCCGGCCATCGTGACGAGCCGGCCTTGCCGGCGCACGCCGATATGGCCAGCCGCCGGATTCGACCGTGCGCGGGCCGAACGGGCGCGGTTCCGACGTTGCGATCGGTCCAGGCATCTCCGGCACGGTCGCTTCCGTGAGCCGCACATGCTCGAACGCGCGTGCCGGCGCGCCGTCGAGCGCTTGCTGCCAGAGCAGCTGGTGGCGCATCGCCCGCCAGACCACGAAAGAGCGGGGCGGCGCTGCAATCTCGTCCGGCGAGACCGACGCCGCCGGTCCGTATGCGTCAATCGGTTCACGCTACGCGTCGAAAGCGGCCGGGCTGCGGCCGGCCCGGCCCGCAAACGGCGCAAGCGCCGGAGGAAACCGCCGCGCGTGTTCGTCGCCGAGCGCAAAGCGATGCTGCTCGCCGGCGAGCGCATGCAGATCGCGTTGCGAGCGGATGCGCTCCGCCATCTTCGTGCGACGTCGCCGCTTCCCGCATCGTCCGATCGTTGGTTGCACACTATCGGGCAGGCAGGATGGACGCAATCGTCGATACCGATGGCACACAAACAAAAAGCGCACGCGATTACATCGCATGCGCTTTATTTGATGGGCGGCGCCGACGGCTTCGACGCGGCGTTCAATGACCGAAGTAGATCGAGCGCTCGGCCGTGCGCATCGCAACGCGGCTGCCGGACTGCATCGTGCCTTCTGCGTTGCTGCCGTAGCCCGATGCGTCGGCATCGGCGACTGCCGTTCCGTTATCGCGAACGCGCTTCAGCGCGGCCTGCAGATTGTCCGGATAGTTGGGATCGTTCGGGCGATTCGGCAGATAGCCGGCTTGCTGGAGCGCGGCGAGCTCCGCGCGCACCTGCGCGCGCGTCACCGTGCTTTCGCTTGCGAATGCCGGTGCGGCAACAGCGGCGGATGCGGCAACGAGAAGGGCAGCGATCAGTTGGGTTTTCATCATTCACCTCGCAGTAAGGGGGAGCATTCAGGGTTGTGTATTGCACGCCGGCAATCGGCGCCGATCGCGGCGTCGTTCAATGACCGAAGTAAATCGAGCGCTCGGCGATGTGCGTCGCACGACGACTGCCCGATTGCGTGGCGGCTGCCGCGTCGTTGCCGTAACCGGCCGTGGACGTCGCCGTGTCGGTTGCGACGGCGCCCGTCGTGCGAATGCGCGCCAGCGCGGCTTGCAGGTCGTCCGGATAATGCGGATCGTTCGCGCGGCCGGGCACGTATCCGGCTTGCTGGAGCTGGACGAGCTCCGCATGCACTTGCGCACGCGTCACGACGGTTTCAACGGCAAAAGCCGGCGCGGCAACAGCAGCGGACACGGCAACGAGAACGGCGGCGATCAGTTGGGTTTTCATCATTCACCTCGGCTGGATATGGACAGAACATTCGGGAAGGCGGCGCTGGCCGCCGGACGCCGCATTCAGACGATGCGGATCTCGACGTCGATGTTGCCGCGCGTCGCCTTCGAGTACGGGCAGGTCTGATGCGCGGTGTCGACGATGTGCTGCACGACGTCGCGCTCGACGCCCGGCACGCTCACATTCAGGCGAGCCTGCAGGAAGTACGCGTTGCCGCCCATGCCGAGATCGACTTCGGCGTCGACCGCGAGATCGGCCGGAAGCGTGACCTTCGCCGCCCGCGCCGCAAGCTGCATCGCGCCGATGAAGCAGGCCGACCAGCCGGCCGCGAACAGTTGCTCCGGATTCGTGCCGGTGCCGGCACTGCCCGGCGACGACAGCTGGATGTCGAGCCGACCGTCGGAACTGCGCGCCGCGCCGTCGCGACCACCGGAAGTCGTGTGCGTCTTGCCCGTGTACAGCACTTTTTCGATCTTGCTCATCGTTCACTCCGTCATGTAGGAAGGTTTTTCTCAGATGCGATTCGATCGCATGCGATGCAGTTTGGTCGCGACGAGACGCGGCGTCAAGCGCATTCGATTAAATCGCATGCGATATTTTGTATTTCAATGTATCTGAATCGCCCTCAGCCTTGTCCATAAAGGCGCTCACGCGGTCTATCCCTAATATTCGAAAATCGGGGAAAACCGAAATCCCGGGCGGTGAGAGGGCAGCCGCCGCCGTTACGGCCTCGTAACCGCCGATCGGACGCGGCGGCCATTCGCCATCCTCAGGCCGGGCGGATTTCGGCGATCACGACCAGGATCACGGTCGCATCGGCCGGCAACTGCCGCTGGGAAAACGCCGAACGTGCGTGTCCGGCCCGCTCGCCCAGCGCCGCGGCGAGCAGGTCGGATGCGCCGTCGAGCACGGCCGGCTGACCGTAGAAGCCGTCGGCCGACGCGACGTGGCCCTCGACCCGCACGATGTGATGCAGGCGATCGAACCCGCCGAGATGCTTCCTGATCTGCGCGAGCACGTTCAACGCAGCGAGCTGCGCCGCGTGCCGTCCGTCCTCTATGCTCAGCCGTTCGCCCACGCGGCCCGTATAAGCGAGTTTGCCGTCGACGAGCGGCAGTTGTCCGGAAACGAACAACAGGTTGCCGGCTTCGCTGACGGCCGTATAGCTGCCGAGCGGTTGCGGCGGTTCGGGGAGCGCGAAGCCGAGTTCGGCAAGCGTTTGTTCGATCGTCATGACGTGTTCCTTTTTCGGAAGTTCGATGGACCGGCCGCCGCGCGCCAGCGTCGCTCGCGCGGCCTCCGTCAGTCACTGTAGTGACGCGGCCCAGGCCGGTAAATATCGTTCGCGCAATTGAGTCGACACGCGATGTAACGAATCGCACGCGACATGAAGCGGCGCAAATGCCTGCCCGCGGAGCCATTCGCCGCGCGCACGCGCACACTGGCTTCGCGTTCGGGATTGATGCACACTCGCTGCTTCGGCGGCCCGCGACGAACGCCACCGAGAGGGCAGGAGCCACCCCATGCAAAGAAAATTCGACGACCTGCTGCTCGGCAGCATCGAGCTGTTCTGCCTCGCGGCCGAACTTGGCAGCTTCACGCTGGCGGCAAACGCGGCGAGCGTCACGCCGGCCGCGGTGAGCCGATCGGTCGCGCGACTCGAGGAGCGGCTGGGCGTGCGTCTGTTCGTACGCACGACGCGACAGATCCGCCTGACCGATTCCGGGCGGCGCTACTTCGAACAATGCCGCGACGCGCTGGCGCAACTCGTCGACGCGGAACGCGAAGCGACCGGCCAGCAGGCCATACCGGCCGGCGTGCTGCGCATCAGCATGCCGACACCTTACGGCCACTATCGTGTGCTGCCGCTGCTGCCGGCGTTTCGCGAGCGATATCCGGACGTACGCGTCGAAACGCACCTGAGCAATCGCAACATCGACTTCGCGGAAGAGGGCTTCGACCTCGCGATCCGCGGCCGTGCGCCTGCGGATTCGGGCCTGATCGCGCGCAAGCTCGAAGACGCCGAACTCGTAGTCGTTGCGACGCCCGGCTATCTGAAGCGGGCCGGCGTGCCACGCGCCGTCGACGATCTGCACGCGCACGAATGCATCCAGTTCGAGCTGCCGAGCAGCGGCCGGCCGATCCCTTGGCTGTTCAGCGACGGGGCCGCCGAGATCGACGTCATGACGACCGGCGGCTATGGCACGTCGGGCGACGTCCTCGCCGGCGTCACGCTCGCGCGCAGCGGCGCGGGCCTGTTCCAGACCTATCGATTCATTGTCGAGCGCGATCTGCGGGACGGCGTGCTCACGGAAGTATTGTCCGACCATGGCGGCCGGTCGAGACCGTTCATGCTGCTGTATCCGCATGCGCGCTTTCTGTCGTCGCGCGTGCGCGTGTTCGTCGATTTCCTCATCGAACAGCTGGAGCAGGCGCCGGCGCAGCGCGCGCGCTAGCTCGCACATTCGGGCAAGCCGGCAGCGGCGCAGGGGAAAGGTGAGGGCGGGCGACTCGGGTACCGGCGCCCGCCCATGTTCGCCACGCGTCGTTCAGTGCCCGGCGCTCTGGCCGCCGTCCACGTGCAGGATCTCGCCGGTGACGAACGGCGCCGAATCGAGATACAGGATCGCGCCGACGATGTCGCTCATCTCGCCCATCCGGCCCACCGGATGCAGCGACGCGAGCGTCGCGTGCGTGTCGGGCGCGTGCATCGGCGACTTGATGATGCCGGGCGACACGGCGTTCACACGAATTCCCGCCTTCGCATACTCGATCGCGAGCGACTTCGTCGCCGCATTGAGCCCGCCTTTCGTCAGCGACGCGAGCACCGACGGCACGCTGCTGTTCGCGTGATCGACGAGGCTCGTCGTGATGCTGACCACGTGTCCGCCGCCGGTGCGCTGCATCGCGGCAATGGCCTGCTGCGTGACGTGAAAAAAGCCGTCCAGGTTCACGCGCGTGACGGCCGCATAGTCGTCCGCGGTGTACTGCGTGAATGGTTTCGCGATGAAAATGCCCGCGTTGTTGACGAGCGTGTCGACACGGCCGAAGCGCTGGAGCGCGGTGTCGACCACGCGCCGGGCGACGGCCGGATCGCCGATGTCGCCCGCGACGGTGACGAGATCCGGATCGTCCGACGGTCCGATCGAACGTGACACCGCGACGATCCGATGGCCGTGCGCGCGAAATGCGCTGACCGTTTCCGCGCCGATGCCTTGGGATGCGCCGGTAACGATGATGACTTTGGAAGTGCTCATGACATGCCTCGACAGGTGAATGGTTTTCGGCTTTCAGTGCCGCCCGGATCGATGGATCCGATGGACGAGACTCTAGGCGCGTCGCGCCGGAGTTCGAACACCCACCGTGGACCAACACTCTTGCGTCGCGGGAACAAATCGGGGAAGCGACGGAATGGCGGTGGCGGTACTGCGCTTGTGGAAACTGGATAACGGCGCCGCGCATGAGGTCGGCGAGCGGGTTCGAGGCATGCGCTGAATCGCGCAGAATCGGGCGGTTTATCGTCCCGGAACGCAGGCGCGCCGCGCTGGTTGTCGCGGTCTTGGATCGAGCATTTTCGATGTTTATCAATGTTATCTGGATAACTTTTCTTATCACAATAGACTCGTTCTACATACAAACTCGGAAGTATGAAAACGCGCCGACCTGACATTCCCGCGCAGAACGGACAGGGTCGTGACCGCATGCATGTGCGCTGGCGGCGCGTTCCTTCACGCCGAACGTGGTCAACACCCGCACAATCCAGCCCATACGAGGAGAGACGTCCCGACGGTGCTCGCCCGGATTCGCGCAGATGTCGGCGAGGGGGTACCTGGGACCGGCGCGCCCGTTCCTCGAACCACCAATGGTCGCTGCCGTCGACTCGAATCAGTTCACCGAGGCACCGCCCGGCGCGCTCGTGGCTGATAGATCTTGGGCGGTCGTTGCCGACGCGGAATCCATAACTCGGCCTCCGTCATTGACTTCCTCACCGTCTCCTTGGCCAGCCGAATGCCGTGGCACTCCCAGAGCTTCTCGCACGCCGGCGTCGGCCCGAAATCGGCGTAGCGCTCGCGGATCAATGCCAGCGCCCGCTGCGCCTTTCCAGCCGGCAACTGATGATTGCTCGGGCGCCCACGCTTGCCTGACACCAATCCGGCCACGCCGGCCGCGCGATAGCGCAATACCAGACGCTCAATCTGCCGCACGCTCAACTTCAGCCGTTCGGCCGCCTGCCCAGGCTTGAGCCGACACTCGGCTACAGCCTCGATGACCTTCAGCCGATCCACTTCACGCATCGTCATGGTGATCGTCCCAGTCGCGTTCATCGCCGGCGCTCCCAAGGGTGCAGGCGATCAACCTACAGGCCAAAACACGACATTTTTATTTAGCGGAAACGCGACATCTGAACTTGGGACCTACATCGTGACCGGTGATAACTATGATTATGTCAAATACAAGATTCGATCGAAAACAACTTGGATCTGCGGCCAGCACCTTACCCGACACCGGCCACCGCGCCTGCACCAGCCGCGATTTCACGGCCCGCAACCACAAAATCGCCAGCCGCAATGCTCCGCGACGGCGCCCATAAGACGCCGTCCCATTTACGGCAAACAAACCGCACCAACGCAATCAGGAAACCCACATTCCCTGCATTTTGTGCGAGAAATGCGCACGCTCGGCTGTTTCCATCAGTGACAGGAATTCGTCCTGCGTCATGTGGATCAGCGCTTCGTGGTCGCCGGCCTCGAAATACACTTCCGGCTGTTGGGCGAGCTGTTCCTCGAGGAACGTCTTCATTCCGTACGCCATGCATACCGGCGGCAAAGCGCCCATGTCGCAGTCCTTGAACAGCTCGCGCAGCTCCATTTCCTTTGCGAGCACGAGATGGCGGCCGGTCTTGACCCATAGGTCCGACAGCCGCACTGCATGCGACGTCGGCAGTACGGCGGCGACATAGCCTTCGTCGTCTTCGAGCAGCACGGTTTTCGCCAGGCGGTCGCCGGGAATATGCGCGGCGGCGGCCGTCTCCATGCTGGTATGGCTATACGGGTGATACACGACTTCGTACCGCGATGACTTCTTGCGCAGGCAATCCTGCAGGGTGGCTGACACAGACATGGCGCACCTCGTGTCGACGAATCGAGCGAACCAACCTCGCTCCGGATTCGTTCAGCATAGGTCGCATTTCGACCGATGGAAATACCCTCTCGCAGCGCCAACCAAAGCGGCCCGTTACCCGTCACCAGTCGTTTTTCCGACAACGCGGCAACCGCACTGTCGGCATATGAAGCCCGCGCAGCAATACGCTTGCGAATCCTGTCGTTCCTGTAGACAAAGATTCGAGGCGCTCATTGCGTCTATTGCTGTGCGACAACCCCAACCAATGCAAAGTCGAATTTTTCTTAGACCGTTAGTTGCGTTAAAAGGGGCGCGTAGACGGGAAGATCGCGCGTCGGTTTCAACCGGCCGGCAAGCCAGATCGCCGGGACCACCTCGACCCACGCCCGACAAAACCCGTACCGCGCCCTATACTGAGCCAGATACCAAAGCGACCGCACGCGATCACGCGGCGGCCGATTCGAGGAGCGAGCGACCATGCACTATCAGTTGATCTACGAACTCGTCGACGATTACCTCGCCCGGCGGGAACAATACCGCGCGCAGCACCTCGCGCTCGCCCGCGCGGCGACCGAACGCGGCGAGCTCGTGCTCGCAGGCGCACTGCAGGACCCGGCCGACCAGGCCGTGCTCGTGTTCGAGGGCGATTCGCCGGAAGCCGCCGAATCGTTCGCGCGCGCCGATCCCTACGTGCAGAACGGCCTCGTCAAATCCTGGCGTGTGCGGCCGTGGCGCGTCGTGGTCGGCAAGCATGCACCGGGCTAGGCCTACAGCCACCCTGCCCGCTTGAACCGCCACCACAGCGCGAGGTCGGCCACGGCCATCACCGCGATGCAGCCGTAGAAGCCGTACTTCAGGTGCAACTCGGGCATGTTCGCGAAGTTCATCCCGTAGATGCCCGCGATCATCGTCGGAATCGCGAACAGCGCCGCGAACGAGCCGAGCCGCTTGGTCACCTCGTTCTCGGCAAGCGAGATCATCCCGAGGTTCACCTGGATCGCGGTCACGACCATCTCGCGCCGCCCTTCGATCGTCTTCACGATCCGCTGCAGATGGTCGTACACGTCGCGGAAATAGTGATCCATGCCACTGCACACCTGCGGAATGCGTCCGCCCGTCAGCTTCGCGAGCGGCTCGATCAGCGGCGCCGTATGCTGATACAGCATCACGAGCCTGCGTTTCAGCGAATACAGATCTTCGATGATCGCGCGCGACGACGCGGGCGTGGCCTTCGTGAAGATGCGGTCCTCGAGTTCCTCAAGCTCGGCGCCGAGCGTCTCCAGAATCGGGAAGTAACGATCGACGACCTGATCCATCAACGCATAAAACACGAACGCGGAGCCTTCCTGCAGCAGATGCGGTTCGCGCTCGCATCGCTTGCGCACCTCGCGGAAATCCTGTTCCGTATGGTTGCGGATCGACAGCACGTAGTTCGGCCCGACGAACAGGTTCAGTTCGCCGACCTTGAATTCGTCGTCGTCATCGAGCTCGACCGTATGCAGCACCGCGAACAGCGAATCGCCGTACTCCTCGATCTTCGGGCGCTGATGGCCCTTGCGGGCATCCTCGAGCGCGAGCTCGTGCAGCCCGAACTCCTCGCCCATCAGGTCGATCTCGTCCGGCGTCGGGTCCTTCAGCGCCACCCACACGAAACACTCGGGCTTCGACACGTAGTCGCTGATGGCATCGATATCGATGTCGGCCAGTTTGCGGCCGTCCTGGTATGCAGCGCAGTTGATCAGCATGTTGTCCGTGAGGTTGCCGTTTCGGCGTCAGTTTACCGGTTTGACGCGCGGTCGGCCCGGCTTGCACGACGGACCGATATTGGTCATGATCGGGCTGCGTGCGCCGCTGCACGCACACGGCATCGCTTCGACAGGCCCACGGCACGGCCGTGCGGCGCAACCATCAGGGAGACAGACCCATGTGGTATTTCTCGTGGATACTCGGCATCGGCGTGGCGCTCGGCTTCGGCATCATCAACGCGATGTGGCTGGAGGCGGAAGTGTTCTCGCGCGGCGACAAGCGCGGTGATGCATCGCGCCAGGGCTCGGGGAGCCGATATTCGTGACACACCTGGTGTTCTTCTGCGGTCATGCCGGCACTGGCAAGACCACGCTCGCGAAGCGGCTGATCGGGCCGCTGATGCGGGCAACCGGCCAAGCCTTCTGCCTGCTCGACAAGGATACGCTTTACGGACGCTACAGCGCCGCCGCGATGGGCGCGCTTGCTGCGGATCCGAACGATCGCGACAGCCCGCTCTACCTGAAGCACCTGCGCGATCCCGAATATCAGGGCCTGCTAGACACGGCCCGCGAAAACCTTGCGCTCGGTATCGGCGTCCTTGTGGTCGGCCCGCTGTCGCGCGAAGTGCGCGACCGGCGCATTCTCGACCGCGCATGGCTGGGGGTCGGGCCGGACGTCGCGTTGACGGTCGTGTGGGTCCATACGTCCGAAGACGTCGCGCATCAGCGGATCGTCGCGCGCGGCAATCCGAACGATGCGTACAAGCTCGCGCACTGGGACGAATACCGTCAGCGCCGCTTCGTGCCGACCGGCCACGAATGCGACGGCATCGTGATGTTCGACAACACCGCACCGTCCGATGCGGACATCGATGCGCTGCTGTACCGCATCGCACCGCCGGCACCGCCCGCGGTGCGAACCGCGATCGTCCCCCCGCTGCCGGCCTGAGCCGGCACCCTGCTTCCACTGACTTCGCCACGCGCGAAAAAAACAACGCCGGAAGCGCTGTAGCGCCCCCGGCGTCGTGCGGCCCTCGTGCCGTCAATCCGTCAGGATCCGTCAGGATCCGTCAGGCGACTTCGTGCACGCGCTCCATCGTGCCGCCTTCGTAAAGCTTGCCGAAGCGGTTCGCGAGAAACGCCTTCAGCGACACCTTTTCCTGCGGGATGAAACCGCTCTGCGGCAGTTTCTTCTCGCGGAACAGATCCAGCACCGCGCACATCGCGCCGGCCGTCGTGATCTGGATCGCGCTCATGTGCATTCCGCACACGTCCTTCGCGAAGATCTTGCGCGTAAACACGTCCTGCACCAGCTGGCCGTCCTTGACGCCCGTCACCGTGACGAACACGAGTACGACGTCCTGCTTCGTCGACGGCACCGCGCGGCGCATGATCGACTTCAGCGTGTCGCGGTCGCTCGACAGACGCAGATCTTCGAGCAGGAACTGCACGAGCTCGCGGTGGCCCGGATAGCGCACCGACTTGTAGTCGAGCGTCTCGACCTTGCCCGACAGCGTCTCGCACAGCGTGCCGAGGCCGCCCGACGTATTGAACGCTTCGTATTCGGTGCCGTCGAGCGAGAAGTGTTCGAGGCCTTCGAGCGGCTGCACCCATTGCTTGCGGCCGTCGCGAATCGCTTCGCACGGTTGGCAGTATTCGTTGATCAGGCCGTCGACGCTCCACGTCAGGTTGTATTTCAACGCGTTGGTCGGATATTCGGGCAGCGCGCCGACACGCATCTTCACGTCGCGCACTTCGCTGAAACCGTTCACGAGCTCATGCGCGGCAATGCCGATGAAACCCGGCGCAAGGCCGCATTGCGGCATGAATGCACGGTCCGAACCGTCGGCAAGTTCGCGGATCGCGTGAGTCGCACGCACGTCTTCGGTCAGGTCGAAGTAATGGACACCGGCCGCCTTGGCCGCTGCGGCAACGTTGACGGCGAGGTAGTACGGCAGCGCGTTGACGAGCGCATCGAAGCCCTTCACGGCTTCGCGGATCGCATTGGCATCGGCGGAATCGACACGTTGCGTCGCGATGCCTTCGCGCGACAGCTTCGCGAGCGCATCCGCATCTCGATCGAACGCGACGACTTCGTAGTCGCCGGTTTCACGCAGCATGTGAGCAATGGTGTGGCCGATCAGACCTGCGCCGACGATGGCGATTTTCATGCGCTTATCTCCTGATGATGGGTTTGGTGTTGGTGTACGGCGTCGAGCCATGAACACAGTTTACGGACGCTCAAAATCAGTTCCAAGACGAAGAATGATGCGAAACGACCTAAGAAATCGACGAAATGACCACACATTTCGTCGATACGACCAAACCATCTAAAAATCGCGTATATGCAGTGTCGAAAACGGGCTGCGGCGGGCGCGCACGGGAAGGCACAAAGAGACGGGAAAGCGGCACCGGCGCATGCGAAGGACTCGGGCGCACGCATGCGACAAGAATGCGCCGCAACGACGCACGCGCCGCTGCTGTACGAAGCAACGCTACGCGGGTGCGCAAGCGTCGACGGAATACGAAGGAAGAACAAGCAGACGCGGCGAATCGAACCGCGCCGCGACATCACGACATCACGCGCGCCGCCGGCGCCGCGTCATCCGCCGATCGTGCCGCGATCGATCTTGCGCGACAGGATGATCGACGTCGTCGTGCGCTCGACGCCTTCGAGCGTGCCGATCTGGTCGAGCAGGTCGTTGAGCCGTTCCGGCGAATCGGCGCGCAACCACGCGACATAGTCGTATTCGCCGCTCACCGCGCATAGCAGCTGCACTTCGGGCATCCGGTCGAGCTTTCTCAGCACGTCCTTGCCGAACTTCGGCGTGAGAATGATGCCGACGTATGCGTAGATGCTCGCATCGAGTACATCCTGGCCGAGCCGCACGCTGTAGCCGGCAATCACGTTCGTGCGCTCGAGCCGCGCGATGCGCGCGACGACCGTCGTGCGCGCGACGTCGAGCTGCCGCGCGAGATCGGCGACGCTTGCGCGCGCATCGGCTTGCAGCAGTGCGACGAGTTGCCGGTCGAGGTCGTCGAGTTGATCGAGGCGAGGTGGGCGCATGAGGCTGGGCCGGCGTATAGCGCGCCGGCGAAATGGAACGTGACGCGATGATAGCGCCGAACGCCGGTGCGCCCCAACCGCATCGCGCGCCGTGACGGGCTGCGCATGCGCGCCGCCCTCCTCTTGCGCGTGCAATATCCGGCGTTCGGCCGACTGCCCGCTGCGTTACCGCTTCGATTTCGATTCGTATCGGATGTAAGCAAGTGTCGCTTTCGCTGCCGCGCCGCATCCGACGTGCTACTAATAACGGCGACGCGAGATGCGCGCCCGTGGCAGTCGCCGCCGCGCCCGCTCGCACGACACCCCCCCGGAGAGCCCATCATGAAGAAAATCTCGCTCACCCTTGCGATGCTCGCCGTGACAGCCGGCGCGTTCGCGCAGACCCAGCCGCAAACTCCGCCGCCGGCGCAGGCTGCGCCCGCCGCATCGGCACCGAGCGCCGAACAACGCGCCGCGCGCCACGAAGCGCGCATCGAGCAACGCATCAAGTACCTGCACGACCAGTTGAAGATCACGCCGGCGCAGGAACCTCAGTGGAAGACGTTCGCCGACACGATGCGCGCGAACGGCGACACGATGGGTCGCCTGTATCGCGAGCGGATGGAAAGCCGCAACGTGTCCGCAGTCGACGACATGAAGCAGTACGCGGAACTCGCGCAAGCGAATGCGGACGGCGCGAAGAAGCTCGCCGACGCGTTCGCGCCGCTCTACGACAGCTTCCCTGCCGACCAGAAGGCGCTGGCCGACACGACGTTCCGCAGCTGGCTGCACCACGGCGGCGAACGCCGCGGCAAGGGCAAAGCCGGAAAGGATGGCAAGGCAGCAGCCGCGCCGGCCGCGAGCGCACCCGCGCAACCCTGACCTCCGCCCCGCCGGCGCCGCGCTGCCCGCACGGGCAAAACCGGCGCCGCGCATCCGGCGGGAATTCGGCGCGTCACACGGCGCGCCGAATTCGGGATAAGCTCCCGGCTTTTCCCGCACATCCCCCGCCATGCTCGAACTCAAGCACCTCGATCTGCGTACCGATCCGCAGGCCCGTCGCGTCGTGAAGGACGAAACCGTCACGGTCGCATTCGCGGATGCCGACGGCGAACTGATGAGCCTGGAAGGCCCGAACCGCTATGTCGCGGGCGACGCACTGATCACCGGGTCGACCGGCGACCGCTGGGTCGTGTCGCGCGCACGCTTCGACGCGAAGTACGTGCCCGCCGATCCGGCGCTCGCGCACGGCACGGCAGGCGCGTACCGGAACCGGCCGGCCGTCGTGCTCGCTCGCCGGATGGACGAGCCGTTCACGATCGCGCGCTCGGAAAACGGCGACACGCTGCGCGGCGTCGCCGGCGACTGGGTCATGCAATATGCGCCCGGCGACTATGGCGTCGTACAGGCGCAGCGCTTCGCGCAGGTTTATCGCGACGCTTAACACACGGCGCGCCGGCAACAGCGCTCATGCAAAGTCTTCGTCGAGTTCGAGTTCCGCATCGCGCTCGACGGCCTCGCCCGCCGCGTGCCGCTCCTCGAGCGAGCCGAGCATTGCTTCGGTGTATGCATGCAGCACCGCATGACTGCGCGCGCGCTGCATCGGCCGCAGCGCCAGATAGCGCGCCAGCGCGGCCGGCACGATCCGGATGTCGAGCGTCATCCGCTTCGGCGTCGAACCGAACCGCATCGCAAGCCATTTCACGGACAGGAACCGTCCGCGCTCGTCGCTGCTTTCGGTGAAGCGCGTCTGCTCCGGAAAGAGGTCGCAGATCACGCGCGCGAGCGCATCGAACTCCACGCTCTGGCATTCGATCAGATAATCGTCCATTCCGTCTCTCCGTCAGGCCGCCGCACGCTGCGGCCGGCACGCCTTCACCAGCACGGCGGCAAGGACCGCGGCCAGCACGAAATACACCGCCTCGAGCGCGCCTGCCGGCAGCACGCGCACCTGATACAGCAGCGCCGGCGCGACCGCGAGCGCATGCAGCACGATCGCGAGCGGCAGCACGCCCGCGCGGCCGGCGCGCACGCCGCGCCAGACGAGCACCGACAGCGCCAGCTGCACGGCGAATGACGCGCAACGCTCGATCAGCAGCAACAGCATCGACTGCGCCGACAGCGTCGCGAGCATCACGTGCAAGCGCACGACGGTGTCGCCCGGCAGGTCCGCGAGCTGCGCGTCGAGCTGCCCGCGGCTCGCGATCCACGCGAGATACGACCACTGGCCCCACACGAGCACGCCAACGAACCACGCTTCGGCGCCCGCATGACCGAGCCCGTAACCGATGCCGCGGCTGTCGCCGGCCGGTGCGCCGTAACGACGCTTCAGGAAGCGCATCCCGAGATAGCGGCCGAGTTCCTCGAACACGGCGGTCGCGAGCGCGCTGTATGCGACAAACGCGAGCGGCCGCGTGAGCCAGCCGCCGGCGGGCGTCTGGCTCAGTACGAGGCCATGGAATGCGCGTTCGACGATCATCGCGAACAGCGTGAAGACGGCGACGCCGACGATCGTGTCGCGGCGGTCGAGTGCAAGCGGCTTGCGCAGGGTACGGAAGAGAACGAACGGCAGTAGCGCGATGATCAGCGTGGCGGCGATCAGCACCGCCAGCGTGACGGGGGCGACAGTCATGTATTTCCTTGGTTCGAAGCAGCGCACCCGACGCGCTGCGTGCCCCGAATGATACTCAGCTTGCGGTCGACGCGCGCGCGATCAGCTCGCCCGGCAGCATCGCGACGCGCACGTCGCCGGCCGCGCCGTCGATGCGCTCGTGCACGAATTCGACGGCCTTGTAGCCGATTTCGTAGGTCGGCTGGCGGATCGTCGTGATCCCGATCAGCTCGGCCCACTCCGGATCGTCGATCGACAGCAGCGCGGCCTTGTCCTGCCACGCGGCGCCGAACCGCGCGCGCAGGTGACGCGCGATCGCGAGCGCGACCGGCGCATTCGCGGCGAACAGCGCCGCGCGCACGCCGCGCCGCAGCGCGTCGTCGACGCGCACGTCGAGATCGGCCAGTGCGGCGGCCGCCGCCGCAGGTTCGTCGAGGTCCAGCACGATCGTCGGCGGCACCGGCAGGCCCCGCGCGGCGAGCGCCGCACGGAACGCGACTTCGCGCAGGCGCCGCGAACTGACGCGCTCGAATGGCTGCACGACGAAATGGATTGCATCGAATCCGCGCGCGACGAGATGCGCGAGCGCCGTCTCGATCGCGTCGGTGTTGTCGAGCCCGATCAGGTCGGCCTCGAAGCCCTCGACCGTGCGGTCGACGAGCACGGCCGGGATGCCCGCGCCGCGCAGCGGGCGCAGCACGTCTTCGTCGGCGCCGAGCGCGTTGACGATCAGCCCTTCGACGCGGTACGTCGTCAGCAGCTGCAGGAAGCGCCGCTCCATCTCGACCTCGTTCGCCGCGTGGCAGATGAGCGGCATGTAGCCGAGCGCGTGGCACGCGGCCTCGACGCCCTGCAGCACTTCGACGGTATACGGGTTGGTGAGGTCGGCCGCGAGCATGCCGAGCAGCCGGTTGCGGCCGCGCTTCAGCCCTCGCGCCATCTGGTTCGGCCGGTAGTTCAGGCGCGCGATCGCCGCCTCGATCCGCTGGCGCAGATCGGCGGACAGCACGTGCGTCTCGCCGTTCAGATAGCGCGAAACGCTGGTCTTGCCCGTGCCGGCTTCGCGTGCGACGTCGCTGATCGTCGCCGGACGCTGCGTGGAAGGTTGCGAATCGCTCAAGTGGTGCCTCGCGACGTACGATCCGCGCCGCTTTGCGCGCGGACGGACCATTGTTGTTGGATACGAAAACCACCCGGCGGACGCCGCCGGCCCCATGCTTCGCAGCCGACCCGCGCCGGCGCGTTCGCGCCCGTCCCGGCCGCCTGAGACCGCCCGAGACCGCCCGGCGCCAGCGCCGGCATCGATGCCCGTGGCCGCCGGCCGCAAGGACGATTCGTCGATGCGACGAGCGGGCGATCATAACGCAGCCAGCGCTCCCGCACCAAGATCGTCGACTCTAACCGCACCGGCGAACCGGCGCCGCCGTCAGTCGCCGTTCATGCGTGCACGAGCGCGTCCGGATTGACCACGTTCGTGCGCAGCGTGCCGGCGAGCGCGCCGACCAGGTTTTCCGCGGCGCAGCGCGCCATCGCGTGGCGCGTCTCGTGCGTTGCCGAGCCGATATGCGGCAACGCGACGACGTTGCTCATTCGCAGCAGCGGCGAATCGGCTGCGAGCGGCTCCTTTTCGAACACGTCGAGGCCCGCGCCGCGGATCGTACCGGCGCGCAGCGCCTCGATCAGCGCGGCCTCGTCGACCACCGGCCCGCGCGACGCATTGATCAGGATCGCGCCGCGCTTCATTTTCGCGAGTTCGGCCGCGCCGATCAGATGATGCGTTTGCGGCGACAGCGGCACTTGCAGGCACACGAAATCCGACTGCGCGAGCAGTTCGTCGAGCGTGACGCGGCGCGCGCCGTACTGCGTTTCGGCTTCGGCATGCGCCGAACGGTTCGCGTACAGCACCCGCATCCGGAACCCGAGCGCGGCGCGACGCGCGACCGCGCCGCCGATCCGCCCGAGCCCGACGATGCCGAGCGTCTTGCCCTGCACGTCGGTACCGTAAAGATCGGGGCCGATGCTGCGATGCCAGTGCCCCGCCTTCACCCACTCCGCCAGCTCGACCACGCGCCGCGCGGACGCGAGGATCAGCGAAAACACGGTGTCGGCCGTCGATTCGGTCAGCACGTCGGGCGTGTGTGCGAGCACGATGCCGCGCCGCGTGAGATCCGCGACGTCGAAGTTGTCGTAGCCGACCGAGATCGTCGACCAGGCCTTCAGCCGCGGCGCGCGATCGAGCATCTGCGGCGTGACCTTCAGGCTCGCGCCGATCGCGCCGTCGGCGTCGCCGAGCGCATCGGCGAGCGCGTCGGCGCCGTCGGCCTGCACGACTTCCGCGTGCTCGCGCAGATACGCGAGGACGTCATCGGGCAGCGGCTTGTACGCGACGATACGAGGCTTCATCGTTTTCATTTTCCTTGCAACGGCGTCGCGAGCGCGTGTGCATCGCGGGCCTGGGGTTTGACGGACAGCGTGAGGATCACCGCGGCCACCAGCGCGGCGCTCATGAACGCATAGGACGCCAGCGGCGAACCGGTCGCCCCGTTCAGGTAGCCGACGAAATACGAGCCGACGAACGAGCCGAGCGCGCCCATGCTGTTGATCAGCGCCATCGCGCCGCCGGCGACGTTCTTCGGCAGCAGTTCCGGCACGATCGCGAAGAACGGGCCGTACGGTGCGTACATCGCGGCGCCCGCGACGACCAGCAGCGCGTACGAGATCCAGAAATGCGACGAGCCGAGCGCGTACGAGGCGGCGAACGCGGCCGCGCCGACCAGCAGGAACGGCCACACGAAGCCGCGACGCGAGCCGACCTTGTCGGACGCCCACGACGCGGCCAGCATCGCGATCGTCGCCGCGAGGTACGGCAATGCAGACAGCCAGCCGGTCGCGACCATCCCGAGCTCCGAACCGTTCTTGACGATGGACGGCAGCCACAGCACGAAGCCGTACACGCCGATGCTCCAGCAGAAGTACTGCGCGCACAGCTTGATCACGGCCGGCGACCGGAACGCCTCCGCGTAGTTGCGCACCGGCTTGATCGCCGCCTGTTCGGCCGCGAGCGCGGCGTCGAGATCGCGCTTTTCCTGTGCGGTGAGCCACGGCGAGTCGGCCGGCTTGTCCTGCACGAGGAACCACCAGCACACGGCCCAGATGACGGCCGGCACGCCTTCGGCGACGAACATGTGGCGCCAGCCGAATTCGTGCACGAGATAGCCCGACACGATCGACATCCACAGCACGGTCACCGGGTTGCCGAGAATCAGGAATGTGTTCGCGCGCGAGCGCTCGTTCTTCGTGAACCAGTTGCTGATGTAGATCAGCATCGCCGGCATCACGGCCGCCTCGACCACGCCGAGCACGAAGCGGATCGCCATCAGCGACGGGATATTGGTGACCACGCCGGTGAGCGCCGCGCACGCGCCCCACAGCACGAGGCTCGCGAACACGAGCTTCTTCACGCTGCGGCGTTCCGCATAGATCGCGCCCGGAATCTGGAAGAAGAAATAGCCGAGGAAAAACAGCGCGCCGATCAGCGACGACAGACCCTTGCTGATACCGAGATCCTGATTGATGCCGGCCGCTGCCGCGAACCCGTAGTTCGCGCGGTCGAGGTAAGCGAGGCTGTAGGTAATGAAGACGATCGGCATGATCGTCCACCAGCGTCGGGCTGCGAGATTGGCTGCCATCTGAATGTCTCCTTGGGTGATCGGAGTGGGCGGGTCGAACGCCCGGCTCCGCTCCCGTCCTTTGGGAATCGGCCGGCGTCGGCGCAATGGCGCCGAATCCGGCCTCATGCAAACTCGTGCACGAAGCACGCAATAGTCCGCGGATTGTGCCGTGTCCGGCATCTCATTGCGCGGAGACGGTTTCCTCTAAGCGATCGGCGCGATTGCTGACGTTTTCGAGCCGATCGAGCGCCGCCCGGGTCGGCAAGCCTTCCGAATCGCCGATCACCTGGATCGCGAGCGCGCCGATGCGGTTGCCGCGCGCGACCGCCTGCTCGATCGGCTTGCCTTCCAGCAGCGCGCTGACCACGCCGACCGCGAAGCCGTCGCCGGCGCCGACCGTGTCGACCACGTTCGCGACGCGCTCGCCGGCCACCGTGCCCTCGCAGCCGTCTGCCGTGCGGAAGTACGCGCCTTCGGCGCCCAGCTTGATCACGACCCCGCGCGCACCCTGGGCCAGGTAGAAGCCGGCGATGTCGGCAGGCGTGTCGTGCCCGGTCAATTGCCGCCCTTCGGCCAGACCCGGCAGCACCCAGTCGGCGAAAGTCGCGAGCGCGTTCAGCGTCTTCGCCATCGCGTCGGCGGACGGCCAGAGCGTCGGGCGCAGGTTCGGATCGAACGAGATCGTCTTGCCGGCCGCGCGCATCTCGCGCGCGAGCTTGAAGGCGAGCTCGCACGACGTCGCCGAGATCGCCGGCGCAACACCCGTCAGGTGCAGATGGCGCGCGCCGAGCACGTAGTCGGCCACGTAGTCGTCGCACGAAAGGTGGCTCGCGGCCGAACCCTTGCGGAAGTATTCGACGGTCGGGTCGCTGCCGTCGTCGTTGCGCGACTTCAGCTGGAAGCCGGTCGGATAGCGCGGATCGACGCTCACGCACGCTGCGTCGATGCCTTCGCGGGCGAGCGTGTCGAGCACGTAGCGCCCGAACGAATCGCGGCCGACCCGGCTCATCCAGCCGACCCGAAAGCCGAGCCGCGACAGGCCGATCGCGACGTTCAGGTCCGCGCCGGCGATCCGCTTCGTGAATTGCGCGGCCTGCGCGAGGTGGCCGGGTTCCGCGGCGACGAACATCGCCATCGCTTCGCCGTAGGTCACGACATCGAGTGCTGCTTTCATGAATGAACTCCTCCGTATCCTTCCGGCATCACGCGGCGGCAAGCCATGCGACGCGCCGGCCCGCATCGCCGGCCAGGTCCGCCGCATCGAACGGGAACTCGATCCCGCGCGGCGCCGCTTGCGGCAGCACCGCGAGCACAGCGGCGACGAGCGGATCGTCTGCCGCCGGCGCGACCGCGAAGCGGCGTGCGCCGTCGCCAACGACGGCCTTGCAATGAATGTATTCCACGTGCGGCGCCAGCGCGTGCGCGCACGCGAGCGGCGCTTCGCCCGGCCACTGCCAGTTGCCGATGTCGAACGTCATGCCGAGCGCATCCGGCATGCCCGCCGCGTTCAGTGCCGCGAACAGCCCGCGGAACTGCGCGAGCGCACCGCCGACCGGCAGCTGCCCGTTCTCGACCACCACACGGGCACGCGCGCCGCGCGACAGCGCGACGATCTCGGCCGCATGGGCGTCGCCCGCAAACCCGCCGAGCTGAAACTTCACGAAGCGCGCGCCGAGCGCGTCGGCCTGCGCGAGCGTGTCGCGCAACGCGCCGGCGTCCAGCGACCCGGTCTCCGTGTACAGCGTCGCGGGTGTCGAATAGACCGACCACAAACCCTGCGCGGCGATTTCGGCCCCGAGCGCGGCAAGCGCGCCGGGCGTCGCGTCGTCCTCCGACGCGAACAGTTCGCGCCGCACCTCGAAGCCGCTCGCGCCGGATGCCGCGGCGGTCGCGACGAACGCGCGGTGGCCCTGCTGGCGCACGCGGTCCATCCCGAATGCGCTCGCCACGATCACGATGTCTGCCATTTCTACCCTTTTTTTACCGGAATGGAACCGGTTCCATCAACGTGAGACGGATGGTGCGCTTCGCCTCTTGAGCACGCCATAGAGAAAATCCCTAACAGGCGCCGACGCTCGCACGCGCGCCCGTGGCCGTGCGTCCGGCATACCCGATGCGGCGCACGTTGCCTATCCGGCCGCGTGCGCAACGCTCATCTCGAGGAACTGCGCGGCCACCCGCGACGGCGCGGCCCCGTGCGGCACGAGGATCGAGAAATGGCGCGTCAGCCGCGCCGGTGCGAGCGAGCGCGGCACGAGCGCCGCATCCTCGTGACGCAGCGACATCGCGGACACGAATCCGACGCCCATCCCCGCGCGCACCGCCTCCTTCACGGCCTCGACGCCTGCGATCTCGAACGCGACGCGCATCGGCGCCCCGCCGTGCGCGAAGGCGCGTTCGACGAGTTGCCGGACACCGGAACCCTCCTCACGCAGCACCAGCGGAAACGCGGCAAGTATGTCGAGCGTCACGCCGGTGTCGTGATCGGCGGCCGCGAGCGGATGTCCGGCCGGCACGACCGCGACGATTTCGTCCTGATGCCACGCATGTACGGCGGTGCCGGGCGGCAGCGCCTCGCCGGGCGGGCCTTCGATCATCGCGATATCGAGCGACGCCAGCGCGGCGACCACCTCCGCGGTGTTGCCGCTCATCGTGTGGATGGCGACCCGCGGCGCCCGCGGCTGGAACGCCGCGATCAGATACGGCAGCAGGTAGCTCGCCGGCGTCGTGCTTGCGCCGATCCGCAGCGTGCCCGCGTCAAGGCCGCGCACTGCATCGCGAAACGCACGGGCCTGCGCGAACGAGTCGCGCTGCGCTTTCGCGTATTGCGCGAGCTGTTCGCCCACCGGCGTCAGCCGGATGCCGCGGCCGTCGCGCTGGTACAGCGGCTCGCCGAACTCGTCCTGCAGCAGCCGCAGCTGGCCCGACACAGCGGGCTGCGACAGATGCAGCGCGACGGCCGCATGGCTGATGTTCAGGTGGTCGGCGACGGCCGCGAACGTTATCAGTTGATCCGGGGTCATGGCATCGAATTATCGGTTTTCCAGATAGTTTACGTCACAAATCACAATTTTTCATATCGATATATCCAAATTAGGATTAAGCCATCGCAACCCGCTTGATCACGGTGCCCCATGCCCACTGCCCCGAGTCCCCGTCTCAGTCACGCCGCGCCGTCGATGCGCGGCCAGTTGAACGGCGTGCTGTTCGTCGCGCTGTTCGCCGCCGCCGTCACGAGCCTGTCGCAGCTTCCGGCAATCGCCGCGCTCGGCCTGTCGCCGCTGATCGTCGGGATCGTCGCCGGCGCGCTGTATGGCAATGCGCTGCGCGACGGCATGCCCGCGAGCTGGGCGGCCGGCGTCAACTTTTCCGCGCGCAAGCTGCTGCGCATTGCGGTCGCGTTCTTCGGCCTGCGCGTGAGCCTGCAGGAAATCGCGCAGGTCGGCTTGCCGGGCCTGACGGTTTCGGTGCTGATCGTCGTCAGCACGCTCGCGATCGGGACTTGGGTCGGCATGAAGGTGATGAAGCTCGATCGCGACGCGGCACTGCTGACCGCCGCCGGCAGCGCAATCTGCGGCGCGGCCGCCGTGCTCGCGTTCGAATCGACGCTGCAGTCGAAGCCGCACCAGAGCGCGATGGCCGTAGGCAGCGTGGTGCTGTTCGGCACGCTGTCGATGTTCCTGTACCCGCTCGCGTATCACGTCGGTCTGCTGAATCTCGACCCGGCCGGCCTCGGCCTGTTCTTCGGCGGCACGATCCATGAAGTCGCGCAGGTGGTCGGCGCCGCAAGCGACATCAGCCCCGAAGTCACGCACGTCGCGACCATCGTGAAGATGACCCGCGTGATGCTGCTGGTGCCGGTGCTGCTGACGCTCGGCTGGTGGCTCGCACGCTCGGCGCGTTCGGCCGACGCCGGCGCCGACGGTGCGCACCGCACGCGCAAGGTTGCCGTGCCGTGGTTCGCGCTCGGGTTTCTCGGCTTCGTGATCGTGAATTCGCTGAACGTGCTGCCGACCGACGTCACGCATACGCTGAACGTGCTCGACACCTTCGCGCTGACGATGGCGATGACCGCGCTGGGCATCGAAACGCGTGTCGCGCAGATCCGCGAGGCCGGCCCGCGCGCACTGGTCACCGGCCTGATCCTTTACGTGTGGTTGATCGCCGGCGGTTACGCGATCACCTGGGCCGTGCAGCACTGGCTTGGCTGAGCCGCACGTCCACGCCGCGACACGCGCCGCGCACGACGGGAAGGTCCCGCGGGCGCGGCGCGGTGCTATGCTTCGCGTCGTTTTCCTTCGTCCTCTTCATCATCTACTTTCAGCCGTGCTCTCGTTCCTGCTGAAGCTGCGCACCCGCGCGCAGACGCTGTTTCGCCTGTCGGACGCCCATACGATGCTGATCTGGTCGGCGATCGTCGGCGTCGGCGGCGCGTTCGCGACCATGACGTTCCGCGAGGGCATCGACCTGATGCAGCGCCTGATCTCGGGGCACAGCGGCAGCTTCGTGCAGATGGCGCGAAGCCTGCCATGGTACGTGCGCTTCTGGATGCCGGCCGCAGGCGGATTTCTCGCCGGCTGCGTGCTGCTGCTCGCGACGCGCGGCGACAGGAAATCCGGCAATACCGACTACATGGAGGCCGTCGCGCTCGGCGACGGCGTCGTGCCGGTGCGGCAGAGCTTATGGCGCAGCGTGTCGTCGCTGCTGACGATCGGCAGCGGCGGCTCGATCGGCCGCGAAGGCCCGATGG
The DNA here is from genome assembly GCF_018148075.1 of Burkholderia sp. AU19243. NCBI lineage: Bacteria > Pseudomonadati > Pseudomonadota > Betaproteobacteria > Burkholderiales > Burkholderiaceae > Burkholderia > Burkholderia sp. AU19243. The sequence continues at coordinate 134,469 of NZ_JAGSTV010000005.1, read as the reverse complement.
TGCAGCTCGCGGCGCTCGCGGCGTCGCTGGTCGGCCGCTTCGTGCACTTCGACCCGCCGCGCCTGCGCCTGCTCGTTGCGTGCGGCGCGGCTGCCGGCATCACGTCCGCGTACAACGCGCCGATCGCCGGTGCGTTCTTCGTGTCCGAAATCGTGCTCGGCACGATCGCGATGGAGAGCTTCGGGCCGATGGTGGTCGCGTCCGTCGTCGCGAACATCGTGATGCGCGAATTCGCCGGCTATCGGCCGCCGTACGAAATGCCGGTGTTCCCGGCCGTGACCGGCCCGGAGGTGCTGCTGTTCGTCGTGCTGGGCGCGCTGTGCGGCGTGCTTGCACCGCAGTTCCTGCACCTGCTCGATGCGTCGAAGAACCAGTTCAAGCGACTGCCCGTGCCGCTGCCGGTGCGGCTCGCGCTCGGCGGCCTCGTGGTCGGCGTGATCTCGGTATGGATTCCGGACGTGTGGGGCAACGGCTACAGCGTCGTGAACCATATCCTGCATGCGCCGTGGACCTGGCAGGCGCTCGTCGCGGTCCTGCTGTTCAAGGTCGTCGCGACTGCCGCGACGGCCGGCTCGGGCGCGGTCGGCGGCGTGTTCACGCCGACGCTGTTCGTCGGCGCGGTGTTCGGCTCGCTGTTCGGGCTCGCGATGAACGCGCTGTGGCCGGGCCACACGTCGGCCTACTTCGCGTATGCGATGGTCGGCATGGGCGCGTTCATGGCCGGCGCCACGCAGGCGCCGCTGATGGCGATCCTGATGATTTTCGAGATGACGCTCAGCTACCAGGTCGTGCTGCCGCTGCTGGTGTCATGCGTGTTCGCGTATTTCACCGCGCGCGCGACCGGCACGACGTCGATGTACGAGATCACGCTGCGCCATCTCCAGGACGCACAGGAACGGCTGCGGCTGCGCACCACGCAGATGCGCGAGCTGATCCAGCCTGCGCAAACGGTCGTGCCGCTCACCGCGAGCGTCGCCGACATGACCCGCGTGTTCCTCGAATATCCGGTGAAGTATCTGTACGTGACCGACGATGCCGGCCGCTTCCGCGGCGCCGTGGCGCTGAAGGACATCACGTCCGATCTGCTCGACAAGCGCGACACGACCGACAAGACCGCCGCGCACTATGCGCATACGCCGTTTCCGCTGCTCACGCCCGACATGCCGCTCGCGACCGCGCTCGAACGTTTCATGGCGTTCCAGGGCGAACGGCTGCCGGTGATCGAAAGCGAGGCGGAGCCGACGCTCGCCGGCGTCGTCTACAAGACGTCGCTGCTCGACGCGTACCGGCGCATGACCGGCGAGCGCTGACGCACGACGTCCGCTCGACGGCACGCCGCCGGCCGTGCCGTGAACGGTGCGACGGCATCCAGTCCGTCCACCGGCCGCCGCGCCCGAGCCGATCGCATTCAGTCCGGCGACCGCCCCAGCACGACCCGCGCGAAGAAGCCCGCAAGCACCGCTTCGGCAGCGTCGGCCGACACATGCTGCGGATCCGCGGTGTAGTACGACTGCACGCCGTCGCACAGGCACATCAGCCCGAACGCGAGCGTGTCGGCCGGCAGCAGCAGCGGCGTGCCCGCGCGCTCGGCAAAGCGCTGGATGAATTCGGCCATTTGCAGCCGCTTCGCGTGCAGGAACTGGTTGAAGCGCACACGGAATTTCGCGTCGCGCGCCGCCTGCAGCTTCGCCTCGCCCCACAGCAACGAATATTCGTCGTCGCGAAACAGCGTCCGGTAGTACGCGAGCGCCATCGACTCCATCTGCTCGCGCGGGCCGCCTTCGTCGAAGATCGCCTCGAAATCGGCGCGCACCGAGTCATGGTCGCGCTCGAGCAGCTCGAGCAGCAGTTCCGACTTGCTGCGGAAATTCGAATAGAACGCGCCGCGCGTATAGCCGGCCGCCGCCGCGATGTCCTCGACGCTCGCGGCGACATAGCCTTTCTTCAGAAAAATCCGGTGCGCGGCAGTCAGCAGACGTTCGCGCGTCTGGTCCCTGCTCTGCTCGCGAGTTAAGCGCTGTGGTTTCATGGCGCGCAGTCTAGCACCAACCCCCTTTCAGATTCATCTTTGCATTCAGATACAGGTGTGTATTAGAATCCGCCACAGTTTCCGAACAACCTCGTTCGGCTGACCGTGTGCGCCCCGGGCGCCACTCGTGGCAAGCGTCCGTCGCGCTTGCCGGCTTCGTTCCGCTCTCACCTGCTCTGGGGGTTTCGTGAATCGCTCCGGTTCCCGCGCCGTGCTGCTGGTCGGCACCGCGCTCGTCCTCGCCGCCTGTCATCCGAAGGAAGCCCCGCCACCCGCGCCACGTCCGGTCGTCGCGCTGCCCGTGCACGCCGACGGCGCCACCTCCGGGGCCACGCTGCCCGGCGAGATCCAGCCGCGCTATGCAACACCGCTGTCGTTCCGAATCGCGGGCAAGATCGTCGAGCGCAAGGTGCGGCTCGGCGATACCGTCAAGGCGGGCCAGGTCGTCGCACTGCTCGATCCATCCGACGTCGAAAAGAACGCCGCCAGCGCGCAGGCGCAGTTCGACGCCGCGTCGCACAGCCTCGCGTTCGCGAAACAGCAGCTCGACCGCGATCGCGCGCAGGCGCGCGAAAACCTGATCGCCACCGCGCAGCTCGAACAGACCGAAAACAGCTACACGTCGGCGCTCGCGCAGCGCAACCAGGCGCAGCAGCAGCTCGCGCTCGCGAAGAACCAGCTGCGCTATGCGACGCTCGTCGCCGATCACGCGGGCACGATCACCGCCGAACAGGCAGACACCGGCCAGAACGTGTCGGCCGGCCAGCCCGTCTACCAGCTCGCGTGGTCGGGCGACGTCGACGTCGTCAGCGACGTGCCCGAAACCGCGCTCGCGTCGCTCAAGCCCGGTCACGCGGCAAGCGTTACGCTGCCGTCGCTGCCGGGCCGCCAGTTCGCCGCGAAAGTGCGCGAGATCGCGCCGGCCGCCGATCCGCAAAGCCGCACCTGGCGCGTGCGGCTCACGCTTGCCGCGCCCGACCCTGCCGTGCGTCTCGGGATGACCGCGAACGTCGCATTCGACGGCGCGCCGTCAGCCGGCAACGCGCCGAGCATCACGGTGCCCGCGACCGCGCTGTTCCACGACGGCCCGCATCCGGCCGTGTGGGTCGTGCGCACGAAGGACGACACGCTGGAACTGCGCCGCGTCGACGTCGTGCGCTTCAACGAACGCACCGTCACCGTGTCGCGCGGGCTGCAGCCGGGCGAGCGCGTCGTGCTGCAAGGCGTGCATACGGTCAGCGCGGGCGAGAAGGTGCGCGCGGTCGCACCGCTGCATCGCGAGGATTTCGCGTCATGAGCGGCTCCCGCGAAGAAGGCCGCTTCAACCTGTCGGCATGGGCGCTGCGCCACCAGGCGCTGGTCGTCTACCTGATCGCGCTCGCGACGCTCGCGGGCATCCTGGCGTACACGCGGCTCGCGCAATCCGAAGACCCGCCGTTCACGTTCCGCGTGATGGTGATCCGCACGTTCTGGCCCGGCGCGAGCGCGCGGCAGGTGCAGGAACAGGTGACGGACCGGATCGGCCGCAAGCTCCAGGAAACGCCGGCCATCGACTTCCTGCGCAGCTATTCGCGCCCCGGCGAATCGCTGATCTTCTTCACGATGAAGGACTCCGCGCCGGTGAAGGACGTACCCGAGACCTGGTACCAGATCCGCAAGAAGGTCGGCGACATCGGCTATACGCTGCCGCCGGGCGTGCAGGGCCCGTTCTTCAACGACGAGTTCGGCGACGTCTACACCAACATCTGGACGCTCGAAGGCGACGGCTTCACGCCCGCGCAGCTGCACGACTACGCGGACCAGCTGCGCACGGTGCTGCTGCGCGTGCCGGGCGTCGGCAAGGTCGACTATTTCGGCGATCCCGATCAGCGGATCTTCATCGAGGTGAACAACGCGCAGCTCACGCGGCTCGGCATCTCGCCGCAGCAGCTCGGGCAAGCGATCAACGCGCAGAACGACATCTCGTCGGCGGGCGTGCTGACGACGGCCGACGATCGCGTGTTCGTGCGGCCCAGCGGCCAGTTCGACAACGTCGATGCGATCGCCGACACGCTGATCCGCATCAACGGCCGCACGTTCCGGCTCGGCGATCTCGCGTCCGTGAAGCGCGGCTACGACGATCCGCAAGTCACGCAGATGCGCGCCAACGGCCATGCGGTGCTCGGCATCGGCGTGACGATGCAGCCGGGCGGCGACGTGATCCGGCTCGGCAAGGCGCTCGATGCCGAATCGAAGGAGTTGCAGGCGCAGCTGCCGGCCGGCCTGAAGCTGACCGAGGTGTCGAGCATGCCGCACGCGGTGTCGCATTCGGTCGACGACTTCCTCGAGGCCGTCGCGGAAGCGGTCGCGATCGTGCTGGTCGTGAGCCTGGTGTCGCTCGGCCTGCGCACCGGGATGGTCGTCGTGATCTCGATTCCGGTCGTGCTTGCGGTCACCGCGCTGTTCATGTACCTGTTCGACATCGGGCTGCACAAGGTGTCGCTCGGTACGCTCGTGCTCGCGCTCGGGCTGCTCGTCGACGATGCGATCATCGCGGTCGAGATGATGGCCGTGAAGCTCGAACAGGGCTACAGCCGCGCGCGCGCCGCCGCGTTCGCGTACACGAGCACTGCGTTCCCGATGCTCACGGGCACGCTCGTCACGGTGTCGGGTTTCCTGCCGATCGCGCTCGCCAAATCGAGCACCGGCGAATACACGCGCTCGATTTTCGAGGTGTCGGCGATCGCGCTGATCGCATCGTGGTTCGCGGCCGTCGTGCTGATCCCGCTGCTCGGCTATCACCTGCTGCCCGAGCGCAAGAAGCATGCGCACGAAGCGCACCTGCCGGACGATCACGAGCACGACATCTACGACACGCGCTTCTACACGCGGCTGCGCGGCTGGATCGACTGGTGCATCGAGCGGCGCTTCGTCGTGCTGCTGATCACCGGCGCGCTGTTCGTGGTCGCGCTGCTGGGCTTCACGCTCGTGCCGCAGCAGTTCTTCCCGAGTTCCGATCGCCCCGAGCTGCTGGTCGACCTGCGGCTGCCGGAGGGCGCGTCGTTCGCGGCGACGCTGCGCGAAACCGAGCGCCTCGAGAAAGTGCTCGACAAGCGGCCGGAGATCGATCATTCGGTGAACTTCGTCGGCAGCGGCGCACCGCGCTTTTACCTGCCGCTCGACCAGCAGCTGCAGTTGCCGAACTTCGCGCAGTTCGTCGTCACCGCGAAATCGGTCGAGGATCGCGAGAAACTCGCGAGCTGGCTCGAAACCACGCTGCGCGACCAGTTTCCGGCCGTGCGCTGGCGGCTGTCGCGCCTCGAGAACGGGCCGCCGGTCGGCTACCCGGTGCAGTTCCGCGTGAGCGGCGACGACATCGCGCAGGTGCGCTCGATTGCCGAGCAAGTCGCGGCGACGATGCGCGGCGACGCGCGCACGGTGAACGTGCAGTTCGACTGGGACGAGCCGGCCGAGCGTTCGGTTCGCTTCGAGCTCGATCAGAAGAAGGCGCGCGAGCTGAACGTGACGTCGCAGGACGTGTCGAGCTTCCTCGCGATGACGCTGTCGGGCACGACCGTCACGCAGTATCGCGAACGCGACAAACTGATCGCGGTCGATCTGCGCGCGCCGCGCCCCGACCGCGTCGATCCCGCGAAGCTCGCGGGCCTCGCGCTGCCGACGCCGAACGGCCCAGTGCCGCTCGGCTCGCTCGGCCGCTTCACGCCGACGCTCGAATACGGCGTGGTGTGGGAGCGCGACCGCCAGCCGACGATCACCGTGCAGTCCGACGTACGCGCCGGCGCGCAGGGCATCGACGTCACGCACGCGATCGACGGCAAGCTCGACGCGTTGCGTGCGCAACTGCCGGTCGGCTATCAGATCAACATCGGCGGGTCGGTCGAGGAAAGTGCGAAAGCGCAGGCGTCGATCAACGCGCAGATGCCGCTGATGGCGATCGCCGTGTTCACGCTACTGATGATCCAGCTGCAGAGCTTCTCGCGCGTGCTGATGGTGGTGCTGACCGCGCCGCTCGGGCTGATCGGCGTGGTCGGCACGCTGCTGCTGTTCGGCCAGCCGTTCGGCTTCGTCGCGATGCTCGGCGTGATTGCGATGTTCGGGATCATCATGCGCAACTCGGTGATTCTCGTCGACCAGATCGAGCAGGACATCGCGGCCGGCCACGGACGCTTCGACGCGATTGTCGGCGCGACCGTGCGCCGCTTCCGTCCGATCACGCTGACGGCCGCGGCCGCCGTGCTCGCGCTGATCCCGTTGTTGCGCTCGAACTTTTTCGGGCCGATGGCGACCGCGCTGATGGGCGGGATCACGAGCGCGACCGTGCTGACGCTGTTCTACCTGCCCGCGCTGTACGCCGCATGGTTCCGCGTGAAGCGCGACGAGCGCGACCCGCACGACGGCGGCACGCCTGCCGCGCCGTCCGGAGCCTGACCATGGAATTGTCGATGAACCTGAAAACGAAGACCGCGCGCGCGCTCGCCGCCGCGGCCCTCGCGGGGCCGCTTACCGGTTGCGCATGGTTCGCGCCGAGCGGCGAGCCGCCCGCGATGCCGTCGCCCGCGCATTACGGCGCCGCGCCGCAAGTGCAGCAGACCGTCGTCGCGCAAGGCGTGGCCCAGCAGTTCGAGGTCGGCGCGCAACCGGTGCCCGACTGGTGGACGCAATACCGCTCCGACGCGCTGAACGCACTCGTCGACGAAGGGCTGCGCAACAGCCCGACGCTCGGTGCGGCATCGCATTCGCTCGATGCCGCGCGCGAGCAGTTGCGCGCGCAGGTCGGCAGCTCGATGCTGCCGTCGATCGACGCCGGCGGGCAGGCCGCGCGCCAGCGCGCGCTCGGCGTGCCGATCCCCGCGCTCGGCGCGCCGACGCTGCTGTACGACACGTTCGTCGGGCAGCTGCAGGCAAGCTATACGCTCGACCTGTTCGGCGCGGCGCGCTTCGCGAATCGCGCGCTCGCGAAACGCGTCGACGTCAGCGCATTCCAGCTCGAATCGGCCCGCCGCGCGCTCGCCGCGAACATCGTCACCGCGGCGATCACGGTGTCGGTGCTCAATGCGCAGATCGCGACGACCGAACGGCTCGTCGCGCTCGCGAGCGACCAGGCGCATGATGCGCAACGCCGCTACGCGCTAGGCTCCGCGTCGCGCAGCGACGCGCTGAATGCGCAGCAAAGCGCGGACACCGTCGCGGCCAGCCTGCCCGCGCTGCGCCAGCAGCGTGACACCGCCCGCCACGCGCTCGCCGTACTGATCGGCCGCACGCCGGACCGGCCGCCCGCCGACCTCGCGCTCGCCGACCTGCATCTGCCGAAACAGGTGCCCGTGGTCGTGCCGTCGGCGCTGCTGCAAAGCCGGCCGGACATTCAGGCCGCCGACGCGGGGCTGAAGGCGGCCGCCGCCGAAGTCGGCGTCGCGACTGCGCAGCTGTTCCCGCAGCTGTCGTTGTCGGCGGCGATGGGCAAGGGCGGCTTCAGCTGGCCGGCGATGCTGTCGGGCGCCGGTACGATCTGGAACGTCGGCGCGTCGCTGAGCCAGCCGCTGTTCCATGGCGGCGCGCTGCTCGCGCAGCGCCGCGCGGCGAAGGCCACGTACGAGGCCGCGGTCGACCAGTACAGGCAGACGGTGCTCGCCGCATTCCAGAACGTCGCCGATTCGCTCGCCGCACTCGAGCATGATGCGGAGGCGCTCGATGCGTCGTCGCGCGCCGCGTTGTCGGCGCGCGGCGCTTACGACGACGCCGCCGCCCGCGTGCGGCTCGGCGCGCTGCCGCCGTCGGCCGCGCGCGCGAGCGAACTGCAGTATCGCAATGCGCGGCTCGACGAGATCCGCGCGACCGGCGCACGCTTCGCGGACACCGCGCGGCTTTATCAGGCGATGGGCACGCCGCCGGTCGGCCCGGCCGGCAACAGGGCTCAAGCCGCGAACGCCGATGCAGCCGGCGCCGCCGGCCACGCGGCTCAGGACGTCCCCGCCCCCCACGCCGCCGTGACCACGCCCGACGCACGACCGGCGCCGCAGTAACGGTTGTGCGTCTCGGCGCACAGGGCACGGCGCGCGGCCTCACCCCGCGCGCCGACCTGAAATCTTCCGCTTGACCCTTACGTAGCGTAACGTTCGAGACTCCAGTGTGCGCACCGAACGGAGAACATCATGCGGCTGAAAGTGGGAGAACTGGCGAAACGCAGCGGGCTGACCGTCCGCACGCTTCATCACTATCACGCGATCGGCCTGCTGACACCTTCGGCGCGCGCCGATAACGGCTACCGGCTGTACGACCGCCACGACATCGCCCGGCTCCATCAGATCCAGGCATTGCGTCGCTTCGGACTGTCGCTCGCTGAAATCGGCGACTACCTGAACCAGCCCGGCACCCCGCTCGTCGAACTCGTCGCGAAGCAGATCGCGTCGCTCGACCGGCAGCTCGCGCAGGCCGCGCAGCTGCGCGAGCGGCTCGTGCACCTGCACGCGCAGCTCGCCGCGGGCACGGAGCCGGAACTGGCCGACTGGCTTATCACACTGGAGTTGATGACCGTGTACGACAAATATTTTTCCGAGGAAGAACTCGCGCGCCTGCCGATGTACCGCAAGAGCCAGACCGGCGATGCAGAATGGGCCGCGCTCGTTGCCCAGGTGCGTTCGCTGCACGACGCGGGCGTGCCGCCGGAGGACGAACGCGTGCGCACGCTCGCCGGGCGATGGATGGCGCTGCTCGTGCGCGACACGAACAACGATCCGCGGCTGCTCGCGAAGCTGAACGTGATGCATGAGCACGAACCCGCGATGCAGTCGAAAATCGGCATCACGACCGCGCTGCGCGACTACGTGCTGAAGGCGATGGCCGAGACGAAGATGCGGATCTTCGAGAAGTACCTGAACCCGGAGGAAATCCGCTTCATGCGCGCGCACTACGGCGAACGCGCGATGGAATGGCCGCAACTGATGGCGGACGTGCGCGATGCGATGGAAGCCGGCAAGCGCCCCGATTCGCCGGAAGGCCGTGCGCTTGCGCAGCGCTGGATGGAACTGTTCCGCGGCTATGCGGGCGACGATCCGGCCACGCACGCAAAATTCCGCAAGGCGATGATGACCGAGCCTGCGCTCACGAAGGACTCGTGGGTCGACGATACGCTGCTCGGCTTCATGCGCGACGCGATGGCGCAGCTCGCACCGGTGCGTTGATCCGGTGACGACGCGGGCGGCACGCGCGCCGCCCGCGTCGTGCCGGCCCGCGCACCGTTCATCGCTCGACGGGGCGTCGCACGGTGCGCGGGTCCGTGCACCGTTTACCGCGCGCGCATACCGAGCCCGAGCGCCTTCATCCGCCGATACAGCGTGCGCTCGCTCATCCCGACCGCGTCGGCCAGCTGCTTGCGCGTACCGTCGAACGTGCCCGCGATCCGCACGAGCTCCGCGTCAGACACGCCGCGCGCTTGTGCCGCAAGCTTCTGCGGCGCGGCCGCCGCCGCGACCAGCTCGGCCGGCAGATGCTCGACGCGAATCGTCCCGTCGTCCGCGAACAGGCACGCGCGTTCGAGCACGTTGCGCAACTCGCGGATGTTGCCGGGCCATGCGTATGCGTCCAGGCACGCACGCGCGCCCTCGGTCAGCACGAACGGCCGGGCCGCGAACGGCCGGGCTCCGAACGACCGTGCGTTCGCGTCGCCGGTGCCGGCGCCCGCGTTCGCGATCCGCCGCAGGATCGATTCCGCCAGCAGCGTGACGTCGCCGCGCCGCTCGCGCAGTGCGGGCAGCTGAATCGGAAACGCATTGATCCGGTAGTACAGGTCCTGGCGGAATCGTCCGTCGTCGATCATCTCGCGCAACGGCTTGTGCGTGGCCGCGACAAGCCGGAAATCTGCGCGCAGCGCCTCGACGCCGCCGACCCGCCGGAACGTGCCCGACTCGATGAGCCGCAGCAGCTTCACCTGCATCGGCAGCGGCACGTCGCCGATTTCGTCGAGAAACAGCGTGCCGCCCTGCGCGGTCTCGACGAGCCCCGGCTTGCGCTGATTCGCGCCGGTGAACGCGCCCTTCTCGTAGCCGAACAGCTCGCTCTCGAACAGCGTCTCCGCGATGCCCGAGCAATCGACGACGACAAACGGCCCCATCGCGCGTTCGCTCGCCTCGTGCAGCGCCCGCGCGAACAGTTCCTTGCCGGTGCCCGACTCGCCGAGCAGCAGCACGGGCAACATCGACGGCGCGACCCGCTGCAGCGCGCCGAGCGCCGCATTGAACGCATCGGCGCCACCGACGAGCCCTTCCGCGCTCGGCTGCGCGGACGCGCTGCGCACCGTCGTCAGCCGCTCCACGTACGCGACCACGTCGCCTCGCGCATCGAAGATCGGCCGCAATTCCACGTCGACGTGCTCGGGGCCGCGCGGCGTGTGGTGGATGTGCAGCACGCGGTTCAGGCTGCGCGACTCGAGCGCCTGCTTCATCGGGCAATGCTCGCCCGCCTGATCGCACGGCACGTCGTAGTGATGCGAGACCTGGAAGCAGTGCCGGCCCACGTGCTCGACCCCGGCCACACCGAACTGGCGCCGGTACGCATCGTTCGCCGCGAGGATGCGGTAGTCGGGATCGACGACGATCGTCGGCTGCGGATCCTGCTCGAGATATGCAACGAGCGCGCGCACGTCGGGTGTCATGTCGCGCGACGGCGCGGGAACGATCGGAATGGTGTCGTGCGGATTCATGGGGATGCTCGATGCGAAGGAACTGACAAACTGCCAGCTGGCTGCCAATTCTGCCACGACACTGCCAGAGATGGCAGTCGACATCGACGACAGCCAGCCGGCCGTGCGCGCACCCGGCCGCGAGCGCCTCGAAAATCCGCGCAAAATCAAGCGTCTGCGATATCGACCGGCGCGCCGGCCGCGACTGGCACGCTTCTTGATCAATGGAGTGCCAATTGCAGATGCAGAACCCGAGCGAGGACCCTCCGTGAGCCATGCCCCCATGATGTCGGTCGAAGGCTTTTTCGACCCGGCAACCCATACCGTCAGTTATCTGCTGCTCGACACGTCGAGCCGCGCATGCGCGCTCATCGACAGCGTGCTCGACTACGATCCGAAATCCGGCCGCACGCGCACCGCCAGTGCCGACCGGCTGATCGCCCGCGTCGCGGAACTCGGCGCGACCGTGCACTGGCTGCTGGAAACGCACGTGCACGCCGACCATCTGTCGGCTGCGCCGTACCTGAAGGCGCACGTCGGCGGCCAGATCGTGATCGGCTCGCACGTGCGCCGCGTGCAGCACGTGTTCGGCGCGCTGTTCAATGCCGGGCCGGACTTCGCGCACGACGGCCGCCAATTCGATCGCCTGCTCGACGACGGCGACACGCTCCCGCTCGGCGCGCTGACGATCCGCGCGCTGCACACGCCCGGCCACACGCCAGCGTGCCTGACCTACTGCGTCGACGACGCGACGCAGCGTGCCGCGTTCGTCGGCGACACGCTGTTCATGCCCGACTACGGCACCGCCCGCTGCGACTTCCCCGGCGGCGACGCGCGCACGCTTTACCGCTCGATCGCGCGCGTGCTCGCGCTGCCGCCCGACACGCGCCTGTATCTGTGCCACGACTACCAGCCGGGCGGCCGCGATGTGCAGTTCGCGACGACCGTGGCCGAGCAGCGCCGCGCGAACGTGCACGTGAAGGACGGCGTGACCGAGGACGATTTCGTCGCGATGCGCACCGCGCGCGACGCGACGCTCGACATGCCCGTGCTGATGCTGCCGTCGGTGCAGGTCAACATGCGCGCCGGGCACCTGCCCGAGCCCGAAGACAACGGCGTGCGCTACCTGAAGATCCCGCTCGACGCGATCTGAGCCGCCACCCTCACCCGGAGCCCCCGACATGAACATCCGCACGCTGACCGACCTGCTGTCGGTCTCGCCCCAGATCGCCGCGGACGACCTGCCCGCCGTGCAGGCGGCCGGCATCCGCACGATCGTCTGCAACCGCCCCGACGGCGAAGGCGCCGACCAGCCGACCGTCGCCGAGATCCGCGCCGCCGCCGCGCCGCTTGGCATCGCCGTCCATTACCTGCCCGTCGATACCGGCAAGGTGACCGACGAGCAGGCCGAGCAGTTCGGCGCGCTGGTCGCGACGCTCGCCGGCCCGGTGCTCGCGTATTGCCGCAGCGGCACGCGTTCCGCGACCCTGTGGGCGCTGTCGCAGGCTGGCCGCCGAGCGGCCGGTGACATCGTCGCCATCGCGGCCGCGGCCGGCTACGACCTCGGCGCGCTCGCGCCGCGTCTCGAACGAAGCGTCACGCAACGTACCGCGCACGAGCCGCGCGCCGCCGCACCGACCGTCGACGCACGGCACGACATCGTGATTGTCGGCGCGGGCGCGGCCGGCGTCGCGGTCGCGTCGAGCCTGCTCGCGCGCGACGCATCGCTCGATATCGCGGTGATCGACCCGGCCGATACGCACTACTACCAGCCGGGCTGGACGATGGTCGGCGCGGGTGTGTTCCGGCCCGACACGACGGCGCGCCGGCTCGCCGACCTGCTGCCGCGCGGCGTGAAATGGATCCGCGCGGCCGTCGCCGGCTTCGAACCCGACATGCACGCGGTCGTACTCGACGGCTGCCGGCGCATCGGCTACCGCAAGCTCGTCGTCTGCCCGGGGCTCAAGCTCGACTGGCACGCGATCGACGGTCTCGCGGAAACCCTCGGCCGCAACGGCGTCACGTCGAACTATCGCTACGATCTCGCACCGTACACGTGGGAGCTGGTGCAGGCGTTCCGCGGCGGCGACGCGCTGTTCACGCAGCCGCCGATGCCGATCAAATGCGCGGGCGCGCCGCAAAAGGCGATGTACCTGTCGTGCGATCACTGGCGGCGCACGGGCCGCCTCGGCGCCGCGAACGTCGAGTTCCTGAACGCGGGCGGCGCGCTGTTCGGCGTTGCCGACTACGTGCCCGCGCTGATGGAGTACGTAAAACGCTACGACATCGCGCTGTCGTTCGGCCACAACCTCGTCGCGATCGACGGGCCCGCACGGCGCGCGACGTTCCGGCGCGCGTTGCCCGACGGCGGCACGGAGACCGTCGAGCGCGCGTTCGACATGATCCATGTCGTGCCGCCGCAGAAGGCGCCCGACTTCGTGCGCGCGAGCCCGCTCGCCGACGCGGCCGGCTGGATCGACGTCGATCCGGCGACGCTGCGGCACAAGCGGTTCGCAGACATTTTCTCGCTCGGCGACGTCACCAACACGACCAACGCGAAGACGGCCGCGGCCGCGCGCAAGCAGGCGCCCGTCGTCGCGCACAATGTGCTCGCGTCGCTGGGCCGCGCGCACGGAGACGCCGCGTACGACGGCTACGGTTCGTGCCCGCTCACCGTCGAGCGCGGCAAGATCGTGCTTGCCGAATTCCTGTACGGCGGCAAGGTCGCGCCCACGTTTCCCGCGTGGCTGATCGACGGCAAGCGCCCTTCGCGGCTCGCATGGCTGCTCAAGGAGCGCGTGTTGCCGCCGCTCTACTGGAAAGCGATGCTCAAGGGCCGCGAATGGCTTGCGAAGCCCGCGATCGCACGTTGAGCGTAACCCGATGACACCATGCTGATTTCCCTTGTACTCGGCGGTTTCGTCGGTGCCGTGCTCGGCCTCACCGGCGCGGGCGGCGGCATTCTCGCGGTGCCCGCGCTCGTCGTCGGAATGGGCTGGCCGATGCAGCAAGCCACGCCCGTCGCGCTCGTCGCCGTCACCGGCAGCGCGGCGCTCGGCGCACTCGAAGGCTTTCGCCGCGGGCTCGTGCGCTATCGCGCCGCGCTGTTGATGGCAGCGGCTGGCGTGCCGCTCACGACGCTTGGCGTGAAACTCGCGCACGTGCTGCCGCAACGCGTGCTGCTGGCGCTGTTCGCGCTGACGATGCTGGTCGTCGCGGGCCGCCTGCTGCGGCAGGCGCTGCGCCATGCGCCCGGCGACGCGGACGAGTCGCCGCTGTGCGTCGGCCGCGTGAATCCTGAAACGGGCCGGCTCGTGTGGTCATGGCCGGTCGGGCTCGCGCTCGCGTCGACCGGCGCGGTGACGGGGCTGATGACCGGGCTGCTCGGGGTCGGCGGCGGCTTCGTGATCGTGCCGATGCTGCGCAAGTTGACGAACGTGTCGATGCACGGCGTGGTCGCGACGTCGCTGATGGTGATCGCGCTCGTCGGCACCGGCGGCGTGCTGGCGACGCTCGTGTCGGGCACGCGCGCGCCGCTCGACATGATGCTGTGGTTCACCGTCGCGACCGCGGTCGGGATGGCGATCGGCCGCAATGCGTCCCGACGCCTTTCCGCGCGGCACGTGCAAGCCGGCTTCGCGGCCGTGCTCGTGTGCGTCGCGCTCGGCTTGCTCGCGAAAGCGGCGGTCGGCGCATGAATCGGCATTGAGCGCCCGATTCGCAAAGCAAGACGCCCGGCCCGACTCGTCGTCGGCACCGGGCGTTTTTCGTTGCGTCGGCAGCACGCGGCGCGGGGCCGCGCGGGCCGCGCGGGCCGCGCAGGCCGTCAGGCCGCGAACGCCGCCAACCGCTTGCGCTCCTGGCGCAGCATCACGAAGTTCGCGATCACGACGCCGGCCGTCACCGCGATGATGAACAGCGTCGCGAGCGCGTTCATCTCCGGATTCAGGCCAAGGCGCACGCGCGAGAACACGACGAGCGGCAGCGTCGTCGAGCCGGGGCCCGACAGGAACGCCGACAGCACGAGGTCGTCGATCGACAGCGTGAACGACAGCAGCCAGCCCGCAATCAACGCCTGCGAAATCAGCGGCAGCGTGATCGTGAAGAACACCTTCAGCGGCGTCGCGCCCAGATCGAGCGCGGCTTCCTCGAGCGACGGGTTCAGCTCGCGCACGCGCGACTGCACGATGATCGCGACGTACGAGATGCACAGCATCACGTGGCCGAGCCAGATCGTGAACACGCCGCGCTCGGCGGGCCAGCCGATCCACTTCGCGAGCTCGATGAACAGCAGCAGCAGCGAAATGCCCTGGATCACCTCGGGAATCACGAGCGGCGCATTGATCATCCCGCTGAACAGCGCGAAGCCGCGAAAACGGCCCATCCGCGCGAGCACGAAGCCGGCCCACGTGCCGATGAACACCGACGCGAACGCGGTCAGCACGCCGATCTTCAGCGAGAGCCACGCGGCCGTCAGCAGCTCGTCGTCCTGCGCGAGCGCCGCGTACCAGCGAAACGAGAAGCCCGACCACACGGTGACGAGCTTCGACTCGTTGAACGAATAGACGATCAGGCTGATGATCGGGATGTACAGGAACGCGAAGCCGGCGAACAGCGCCGCGAACTGCAGGTAGCGATTCGGCTTCATCGACGGCGGCCCTCCTGCTCCTTCGCCTGGAAGTGCTGGAACATCGCCATCGGCACGAGCAGCAGCAGCACCATCGCACAGGTCACGGCCGACGCCATCGGCCAGTCTGCGTTGTTGAAGAATTCATTCCACATCACGCGGCCGATCATCAGCGTGTTCGCACCGCCGAGCAGTTCCGGAATCACGTACTCGCCGACCGCCGGGATGAACACCAGCAGGCAGCCCGCGATGATCCCGTTCTTCGACAGCGGCAGCGTGATCTGCACGAACGCCTTCCACGGCTTCGCGCCGAGGTCGTACGCGGCCTCGAGCAGGCGCAGGTCCATCTTCACGAGATGCGCGTACAGCGGCATCACGAGAAACGGCAGGTACGAATACACCATGCCGATGTAGACCGCGTAGTTCGTGCGGTACAGCTCGATCGGCGTATGCGTGAGCCCGATCCACATCAGGAAGTTGTTCAGCAGCCCGTTGTTCTTCAGGATCCCGATCCATGCGTACACGCGGATCAGGAACGACGTCCAGAACGGCAGCATCACGCCCATCATCAGCAGATTGCGCGTCGCGGGATTCGAGCGCGCGATGTAGTACGCCATCGGATAGCCGATCAGCAGACACAGCAGCGTCGTGATCGCGGCCACCACCACCGAGTTCACGTAGGTCGCGAAATACAGGCTGTCGGTGAGCAGGAACGCGTAGTGCGACAGGTTCAGCGCGATGTGCACCACGCCGTCCGCGTACGACGCGAGCTCCGTATACGGCGGGATGCCGAGCTGCAGTTCCGCGAAGCTGATCTTCACGACCAGCACGAACGGCACGAGGAAGAACAGCACGAGCCACGTGTACGGCCCCGCGACGACCGCCGTCGCGCCCGTCAGGTTGAAGCGTCGCACCGGCCATGCGAAGAAGGACTTGAGCGCGCTCATGACGTCAGCACCACGCCTGCGGTCGCGCTCCAGCGCACGTAGATCTCGTCGCCGAGCGCCGGCGTATCGAGCTCGGTGATCGCAAGGCTCGACACGTTCGCGATCACCGTCTTGCCCGCGTCGAGCTTCACGTGATACAGCGAATAGCCGCCCATGTACGCGACGTTCGTGATGCGCCCGCGCGCCCAGTTGAATGCGCCTTCGGGCGGCTTGCGCGTGAGCGCGATCCGCTCGGGGCGCACCGACACCGTGACCGGCATCCCGAGCGGCCCCGTGATCCCGTGGCTCACGTACAACCGGCTCGGCAACTCCGGCGATTCGATGTACACGTGGTCGGGTTCGTCCTCGACGGTGACGCCGTCGAACAGGTTCGTCGAGCCGATGAACTCGGCCGAGAAGCGGCTGTTCGGATACTCGTAGACTTCGCTCGGCGAGCCGATCTGCACGATCTGGCCTTCGCTCATCACCGCGAGCCGGTTCGCCATCGTCATCGCCTCTTCCTGATCGTGCGTGACCATGATGCAGGTCACGCCGACCTTCTTCAGGATGTTGACGAGTTCGATCTGCGTGCGCTGACGGATCTGCTTGTCGAGCGCCGACATCGGCTCGTCGAGCAGCAGCACTTTCGGGCGCTTGACGAGCGAACGCGCGAGCGCGACGCGCTGCTGCTGGCCGCCCGACAGCTGATGCGGCTTGCGCTTCGCGTACTTGCTCATCTGCACGAGCTCGAGCGCGGCGGCCACGCGCTCCTTCAGCTCGGCCTTCGGCGTGCCTTCCTGCTTCAGCCCGTACGCGACGTTCGCTTCGACCGACATGTGCGGAAAAAGCGCATACGACTGGAACATCATGTTCACGGGCCGCTTGTACGGCGGCATCTGCGCGAGGTCCTCGCCGTCGATCAGGATCTTTCCGGACGTGACCGTCTCGAGGCCGGCGAGCATCCGCAACAACGTCGACTTGCCGGACCCCGAGCTGCCGAGCAGCGCGAACAGCTCGCCCTGGCGCACCGTCAGGTTCACGTTGCGGACCACTTCGGTCTCGCCGAATTTCTTGACGACGTCGACGATCTGGACAAAGTTCTCGGCGCGCGCGGCGGCGCCGGTCGAAGGAACGAAGGACGGCACGCCCGCGACCGGCGCGCCCGACTGGCTATTCATGATGTGCTGCTTCTCTCCTGCGTTTGACGAACAAAGCCCCCGGGGGCACCAGGGGCTTCATGACTGCTGGCTCACTGCGGCTCGGGTCAGCGGCCCGATTTGAGCTCGGTCCACAGACGCGTCTGCAGACGCTGGATTTCGGGCGGCAGCGGCTTGAGCAGGAACAGCGTCTTCACGACGTCGGCCGGCGGGTAGACGGCCGGGTCGTTCGCGACATCCGGGCGTACGTACTTGCGCGCCTCGGCGTTCGCACTCGGGTAATACACCGCATTCGTGATCGCCGCGTGCACCTTCGGATCCTCGATGTAGTTGATCCACTGCAGCGCGGCTTCCTTGTTCTTCGCATCCTTCGGGATCGCCATCACGTCGAACCAGACCGGCGCGCCGCCCTTCGGGATGTAGTACTCGATCTTGTACGGCTTCTTCGCTTCGGCCGCGCGATGCTTCGCGATCACGACGTCGCCCGACCAGCCGTATGCGAAGCAGACGTCGCCGCCGACCAGGTCGTTGATGTAGCCCGACGAGTTGAATTGCGTGATGTACGGGCGGATCTTCTTCAGCACGTCCATCGCGGCCTTGTAGTCGGCCGGGTTCGTGCTCATCGGATCCTTGCCGATGTAGTGCAGCGCGGCCGCGAACATCTGGTCCGGCGCGTCGAGCACCGACACGCCGCAGCTCTTCAGCTTCGACAGGTTTTCCGGCTTGAACAGGATGTCCCAGTTATCGAGCGGCACCTTGCCGAGCGCCTGCTGCGCCTTCGTCAGGTTGTAGGCGAGACCCGTCGTGCCGTATGCCCAGGGCACCGCGTACTTGTTGCCCGGGTCGGCGCCGGCGACGAGCGCCATCAGTTGCGGATCGAGGTACTTGAGGTTCGGCAGCTTCGACTTGTCGAGCGGCGTGAAGATGCCGGCAGCGATCTGCTTGCCCGCGTAATTGCTGGTCGGCACGACGATGTCGTAGCCCGAGCTGCCCGTCAGCAGCTTCGCCTGCAGCGTGTCGTCGCTGTCGTAGTTGTCGTAGCGGACCTTGACGCCCGTCTGCTTCTCGAAGTTCGGGATCGTGTCCTTCGCAATGTAGTCCGACCAGTTATAGATATTGAGTTGCGTATCCTTCGCCGCCGCCGCCGATGCACCCACGCACAGCGCAAGCGCTGCGAACCGGCCCACTACCTTTGCCTTCATCCCGTTCTCCCTCCGGCCGGACCGTGTGTCCGGCTGCCGTCTGCCTCGTCATGGCGGCGCGTTCTGGCGCGCCGCCCCTCGAAAACCCCGAACGCTACCATCATTCGCGCTCCGTCACAAAAAAATCATGACCGTGTCGCGCAAACGGAACAGATTCCCGCTGCCGGCCGGTCGTGCGGCCCGCGCAGCGGGGCGTTCCGGGGAATTCTATCGGGTAATCGGCGGCTGTCCATCAGGAAAACAAAGCGGCGCCGAAACCGGCCGCCGCCCGCGCGACCGGGCCGCGTCGGCCGATGCATTAAAATGACGCCCTGACGATTTCACGGCGCGCCCCTTCCGATGGCATCCAATCTCCATGACCTGCCCGACAGCCCCTGCATCGGCGTCTGTTCCACCCTCTTCGACGAAGTCTGCAAGGGCTGCGGCCGCACCGCCGCCGAGGTATCGAACTGGGTGTTCCTGAGCGACGACGAAAAACGCGCGATCTGGGAGCGCATCACGCGCGACGGCACCGCGATGCGTTTCCAGTACGACAAGCTGTAATTCCGCGCACAAAAAAAAAGAGCGGCATGCCAACTGCCATGCCGCCAACCCCAACTCTGTTCCCGTGCGCGCGCGCTGCGTCTAGAACTTCATCCCGACGCCCACGCCGACGATCAGCGGATCGATGTGCAGCGTGCCGATGCCCTTGTCGCCGAGCGTCGCGTCGGTGCTCATCCAGATCTTCTTCACGTCGACGTTCATGAACACCTTCTTCGTGAGCTGCACGTCGACGCCGAACTGCAGTGCCGGACCGAAGCTGCTCTTGTTGATCGACACGCCCTCCCCGCCGACGTTGAGCCCGTTGTTGTAGAAGTACGTGTAGTTCAGGCCTGCGCCGACGTACGGACGCACCTTGCCCGCATGATTGAAGTGGTACTGGAGCAGCAGCGTCGGCGGCAGCACGCCGACGCCGCCGAGATTGCCGAGGCTCGACGTCATCTGGTGACGCGACGTGCCCAGAATCAGCTCCACGCCCAGGTAGTCGCGGATCATGTACGTGAAGTCGAGCTCCGGCACGATCGCGTTGTTCACGCCGGTGTTGATCGCGCCGAGCGTGTCGCTCGCGCGCTCGTTCGGCTGGATGCTGATCGCGCGCAGCCGTACCAGCACGTCGCCCTGGTTGATCCCGTCACCCGGCGATGCCGCGTACGACAGCGACGGCATTGCTACGACGGTGGCCGCGACAGCGGCGGCGGTGACACATGTTCGAATGGTTTTGTGCATGATGCGGACCCTTGAAGAATTGATTCCATTCTCTACGTAGGGTCTTTGCCTCATCTTGATATTCATCAAGCCAGCGTAAACATCGGACGCTTTGTCGCAGGCTCCGCCGCACGGCCCGTCAGCAGCAGGTCGAGCAGGTCGCGCACGCTGCGGATCGCGTTGCCGAACGGCAGTGCTTCGCGGCCGCGAAAGAACAGGCCGTTCGCGACGTCGCCGCGCAACGCGGCCGCGAGCCGCGTGTCGATGCAGAAGTGGCCGAACTTCTCGATGCCGTCGCGCAGGCCGCACACGCTCAGGCATTCGAGGGCCGTCGGGCAGCGCTGCTTGAACGCACCGAGCTTGTCGCGAATGCGCGTTTCGTTGCGCAGGTAACGATCGAGCCACGGCGTCTTCACCGCGCGCGCGGGCAGCCCCGTCACGCTGACGAATTCGACGATGTCCTCGGGCTGCGCATCGGCCAGCACGCGCTTGAAGTTCGGGTGCGCGTCGCCCTCTTCCGTCACCGCGAACGGCGTGCCCACTTGAACGCCGTTCGCGCCTGCCGCGAGCGCCGCGCGCACCGTGTCGTGACTGTTGATGCCGCCTGCGACGATCAGCGGAATCGTGTCGCGCGCGATGCCGAGCGATGCCATCACCTGCGCGGTCTCGTCGAGCACCCGCGCGAAATCGAAGCGTGCGTCGTTCATGTCGTCGATCTGCGTGACGCCGAGGTGCCCGCCCGCACGCGCCGGATGCTCGATCACGATCGCATCGGGCAGCCGGCCCTTCTTCATCCACTTCTTCAGCACCAGCGCGATCCCGCGGCTGTCCGACAGGATCGGAATCAGCGCGATGTCGCGGCCCTGCGTGAGGTCGGGCAGATCGAGCGGCAGGCCGGCGCCCATCACGATCGCGTCGGCGCCCTCGTCGCATGCGACGCGCACGTAGTCCGCATGCGCGCTCACCGCCTTCATCACATTGACCGCGATCATCCCGCGGCCTTCGCTGTACGTCTTCGCGAGACGGATCTCCCGGGCGAGTGCGTCGAGGTTCGCGGCCTCGAGCGTCGCGCGGTCGGGGTTCGCGCGGCAGCGCGCGAGCAGGTCCGCATGGTGATGACGCAGGTCGATGCTCGCGATCGTGCCGAGCGCACCTTCGCGTGCGACGCTGCCCGCGAGACGGTGCGCGGAGATCCCCACGCCCATGCCGCCCTGCACTACGGGCAGCAACGTGCGGCCGCGGATCGTGAGCGGCGGGAAGGAAGTGCGTGCGGTCATCTGGAGCCTCGTCGAAACATCGGAAATCGGAACCGCGATGATCGACGATCCACCGGCGCGCACCTTGACGGCCGTCAATAAAAAAACGGCACGCGAGCGTGCCGTTGCGGGGCCTGGGCAATCTGGCGACGGTCAGGCCGGATGCCCGTGTTTCAGCTGCATCGACTTGTACTCGAGATACTCTTCGAGCCCGTACACGCCGTTCTCGCGGCCGTGCCCCGACTGCTTGTAGCCGCCGAACGGCGCGGCTGCGTTCCACGTGCCGCCGTTGATGTCGACCTGCCCCGTGCGGATGCGCCGCGCGACACGCATTGCGCGTTCGTCACTGCCCGCCCACACCGCGCCGCCGAGCCCGTACGGCGAATCGTTCGCGATCCGCACCGCTTCTTCTTCATCGCGATACGTGATGATCGACAGCACCGGCCCGAAGATTTCTTCCTGTGCGATCGTCGATCTCGGATCGACGCGCCCGAACACCGTCGGCTTCACGAAGAAACCCTTGTCGAGCCCTTCCGGCAGACCGGTGCCGCCCGTCACAAGCTCCGCGCCGTCGTCGATCCCGCGCTGGATGTAGGCGTGCACGCGCTGCTGCTGGGCGGCCGATGCGAGCGCGCCGAGGCGCGTCGTTTCGAGCCGCGGATCACCCGCGACGTACGCTTCGGCCGCCGCCTTCGCAAGCGCGCGCGCCTCTTCGTAGCGCGCTTCGGGCACCAGCATGCGCGTATGCGCGGAGCACGTCTGCCCCGCGTTCAGGTAGCACGCGTTGACCGTACCCTTCACAGCCGCCGCAAAATCGGCATCGTCGAGAATCACCGACGCCGACTTGCCGCCCAGTTCGAGCGCGACGCGCTTCACACCCGCCGCAGCGAGTTCGGCCACGCGCTTGCCCGCGCGCGTCGAGCCGGTGAACGAGACCATGTCGACGTCCGGGTCGGTAGCCAGCGCCTCGCCGACGACAGGGCCGTACCCGCACACGAGGTTGAACACGCCCGGCGGCAGGCCGGCTTCGTGAATCGCCTCCGCGAGCATGAATGCGTTGAGCGGCGCGACTTCGGACGGCTTCAGCACCACCGTGCAGCCGGCCGCAAGCGCCGGCGCGACTTTCAGCGTGATCTGGTTGAGCGGGTAGTTCCACGGCGTGATCGCCGCGACGACCCCGACCGGCTCGCGCACTACCAGCGAGTTGCCGACCTTCGCCTCGAATTCGAACGATTCGGCGAGCTTCGCATATGCGTTCCAGTTGTAGATCGGGCCGCCGACCTGGATCGCGCGAGACAGCTTGATCGGCATCCCGACTTCGCCGGTGATCGACTGCGCGAGTTCCTCGCTGCGCGTCTGCAGGCGCTCGACGATTTTGCGCAAGTAGCCGGCGCGCGTCGCGGCCGGTGTTGCGGCCCATCCATCGAATGCGGCACGCGCCGCACGGACAGCGTGCTGCGCGTCCGACGCGACGCCTTCGGGAATCCGCCCGATCACGGCCTCGGTGGCCGAATCGATCACGTCGATCTTCCCCGCTCCGTCCGGTTTGCGCCATGCGCCGTCGATGTAGAACTGATCGTAGATTTTCATCGCTTCCTGTCTCCCGGAAAACAGCCATTCTAACGAGTGTCGCGCGCCCCGGCGGCAACACCTTCGCGCAGCGCGAGCTCCCGTGCGAACGCTGCACGAGCGTGGGCGCACTGGCTCCCGGCGGCGGTTTCTGCGCGCTTTCGGCATCCGCGCCACGCCGGCGCGCCACGTGGCCCGCATCGTGCTATGTTTTTAATATCGGCGCCGGCCGCTGCACGCCGCGCCACCCGGAATCGATGCTTTCGTGAGCGCTGCCATGACCGACGCATCCCCCAACCTCGGCTCGCAAGATCGCCTGGAACTGCTGTGCTGGCTTACCTGCGGCAATCTCGGCGCGTATTACCTGAACGAATGCTGGCCCGATGCAGCGTTCCAGGTGCAGGCCGCGCACCGCTGGCTGGACCGCCATCACCGGCACGCGGACTGGCTCGCGATCGCGAAGCTGGCCGCCCTTGCGCAGGACATCGCGAAGCGACACGCAGACTTCGTCGACGCATCATGGGCGCGCGACGCAGTCGAGGAAATCGTCGATACCGACGACCTCGACTACCGCGCGAAACTCGTGCAATGGGTGTACGAAGACTGCTGCAAGGCGCTCGCCGACAAGCGGCTGGCCGACTGAGCGCCGGTGCGAGCGCCGCGGCGCGCCGTCACGCGATCGGCAACCGCTGCGTCGACTTCAACTGGCGCAGCGACAGGTTCGAGCGAATGCTCAACACGCCCGGCAGTTTGCGCAGCACCTTTTCGACGAAATGGCTGTAGTCGTCGAGATCGGCGGCCACGACTTGCAGCAGAAAATCCGCTTCGCCGGTCGTGTTGTCGCACGCGAGCACGTTCGGACTCGCCTCGATCAGGCGCTCGAATTCCGCCGTCACTTCCTCGCCGTGCTGCGTACAGACGATCTGCACGAACGCCATGACGCCGAACCCCAGCTTCCGGCGGTCGAGCCGCGCGTGATAGCCGGCGATCAAACCGGCTTCCTCGAGCCGTCGGAGCCGGCGCCAGCAGGATGACTCGCTGAGCGAGAACGCTTCGGCGAGCCGCGTGTTCGATACGCGCCCGTCCTGCTGCAGCATGTCCAGCATCCCGCGGTCGATTCGATCCAATTGTTCCATGATGAAAGCTCCTTGCGGCGAACGCGTGCCAGCGGCAAGGCTATCTCAGGAACACCCGTTTCTCAATCGAAAAACGAAGGAAAAATCCGCCTGTTCGCGGCTATATTGAAACAGTCATTCCAATACGGAGGAGAGAGTGAAAGCAATTGTCTATGAAGCGTTCGGCGCGGCGCCGCGGCTGATGAACGTCGACGATCCCGCGCCCGCGCCCGACGGCGTCGTGATCGAGGTCAAAGCAACGGGCGTGTGCCGTAGCGACTGGCACGGCTGGATGGGGCACGACCCGGACATCGTGCTGCCGCATGTGCCGGGCCATGAACTGGCAGGCGTCGTCGTCGCGGCCGGTAAGTCGGTCACGCGCTGGAAGGCGGGCGACCGCGTGACGGTGCCGTTCGTCGCCGGGTGCGGCCACTGCCCGGAATGCCACTCGGGCAACCAGCAGGTATGCGAGCAACAGTTTCAGCCCGGCTTCACGCACTGGGGTTCGTTCGCAGAATACGTGGGCATCCATCATGCGGACCTGAATCTCGTACGGCTGCCCGATGCGCTCGATTTCCCGACCGCGGCGAGCCTCGGATGCCGGTTCGTGACGTCGTTTCGCGCGGTGGTCGACCAGGGCCGCACGTCGGCCGGCCAATGGGTCGCCGTGCACGGCTGCGGCGGCGTGGGTCTGTCGGCGATCATGATCGCGAATGCGATCGGCGCGAACGTGGTCGCGATCGACATCTCGGACCGAGCGCTCGCGCTGGCGCGCTCGGTCGGCGCGGCGGCGACCGTCAATGCGTCGCAAGTCGCGGACGTTGTCGAGGCGGTGAAGGAGATCACGCGCGGGGGCGCACATGTGTCGCTCGATGCGCTCGGCCATCCGGACACCTGTTTCAACTCGATCAGCAATCTGCGCCGCCGCGGCAAGCACGTGCAGGTCGGGCTGATGCTCGGCGAGCATGCGGCCCCTGCCGTGCCGATGAGCAAGGTCATCGCGCACGAACTGGAGATACTCGGCAGCCACGGGATGCAGGCGCATCGTTACGACGCGATGCTGGATATGGTGCATGCCGGCAAACTCGCGCCGAGCCGGTTGATCGGCAAGGAGATCCGGCTCGGCGAGTCGATCGACGCGCTGATGAACATGAACCGGTTCGAAGGCGCAGGCGTGACGGTCGTGACGGACTTTTCGCGTTGATCGCGCGTGCGCGAGCGATGCAGGACACCGCGGTTCCCGATTCCGCATGCTGAATCGGGCACGCATGACGGCCGCCGCGCACGCGTGACGCGGCGGGCATCGCGCGGTGGACGCGCAAGGATCCGGCCACGATGGCCGACGAACACGGTGCGCGAATGCGAAAAAGCCCGCCAGGCTTGCACCCGGCGGGCTTCCGTCACGTTGGAGCGGGCGTGGCCGCCCGGGCGATTATTCCTGCCCCTGGCTCGCGAGGAAATCCTCGTAATTCCCGCCGAAGTCGAACAGCGTGCCGTCCGTGCGCACTTCGATGATCCGGTTCGCGAGGCCGCTCACGAATTCGCGGTCGTGCGACACGAAAATCAGCGTGCCTTCGAACTGCTCGAGCGCGATCTGCAGCGATTCGATCGACTCCATGTCCATGTGGTTGGTCGGCTCGTCCATCAGCAGCACGTTGTGGCGGCCGAGCATCAGCTTGCCCCAGATCATGCGGCCCTTCTCGCCGCCCGACAGCACCTTCACCGACTTCTTGATGTCGTCCGACGAGAACAGCAGGCGGCCCAGCGTGCCGCGCACCATCGTTTCGTCGTCGCCTTCCTTGCGGTACTGGTCGATCCAGTCCATCAGCGTAATGTCGTCCGGGAACTCCTCGTACGTGTCCTGCGGCATGTAGCCGACGTTCGCGTTCTCGGCCCACTTCACCGTGCCGTGATCGAGCGGCAGGTTGCCGAGCAGCGAACGCAGCAGCGTCGTCTTGCCCGCGCCGTTCTCGCCGATGATCGCGATGCGCTCGCCCGGCTGCACCGACAGATTGAAGTTCTGGAAGATCGTACGCTCGTACTTCTTCGTGATTTCTTCGGCGACCACCGCAACGTTGTGCAGCTTCTTGTCGAACTCGAAGCGGATGAACGGGTTCTGCCGCGACGACGGCTTGAATTCCTCGATCTTGATCTTGTCGATCTGCTTCGCGCGGCTCGTTGCCTGGCGCGCCTTCGACTTGTTCGCCGAGAAGCGGCGCACGAAGTCCTGCAGCTCCGCCACGCGTTCCTTCGCGCGCGCGTTCGCCGCCGCCTGACGCTCACGCGCCTGCGCCGATGCGAGCATGTAGTCGTCGTAGTTGCCCGGCCAGACCTTCAGCGTGCCGTAGTCCATGTCGGCCATATGCGTGCACACCGAGTTCAGGAAGTGACGATCGTGCGAGATGATGATCATCGTCGAGTTGTACTCGTTGAGCGTGTGCTCGAGCCAACGGATCGAGTTGATGTCGAGGTTGTTGGTCGGTTCGTCGAGCAGCAGCACGTCCGGCTTCGAGAACAGCGCCTGCGCGAGCAGCACGCGCAGCTTCCAGCCCGGCGCGACGTCGGCCATCGTGCCGTTGTGGAACTTCTCCTCGATGCCGATGCCGAGCAGCAGCGCGCCCGCGCGCGCCTCGGCGTCGTAGCCGCCGTATTCGGCGAACTTGCCTTCCAGCTCGGCCGCGTGCATGTAGTCGTCGTCGGTGGCTTCCGGGTTCGCGTAGATCGCGTCGCGCTCGGTCATCGCGGCCCACATTTCGGTGTGGCCCATCATCACGACGTCGAGCACGCGCACGTCTTCATACGCAAACTGGTCCTGGCGCAGCTTGCCCAGACGCACGTTCGGCTCCAGCGCGACGTTGCCGGCGCTCGGCTCGAGGTCGCCGCCGAGGATCTTCATGAAGGTCGACTTGCCACAGCCGTTCGCGCCGATCAGACCATAGCGGTTGCCCTCGCCGAATTTGACCGAGATATTCTCGAACAAGGGCTTCGGCCCGAATTGCATCGTGATGTTGGCAGTAGAAAGCACGGCAGGTCCCGTAAGAGAGAAATCGACGGAAAACCGTGTATTTTAGCAGGTGTCGGAGAAACTGCCGACCGCACCGCCGCGGCGGCCTCGCGCACGTGTCGCGCGCCGCCGCTCACCCCCGTCAACACGACGGCGCGCGCGTCGTCGCCGTCATACCGGAAACCCGCATGCCCGCCAGCCAGCTTCGCGACCAACTCGTCGGCGCATGGCGCCTCGTGTCCTATGAAGTCCGCCCGCGCGACGGCGGCACCATCACCTACCCGCTCGGCCGCGACGTACGCGGCTGGATTCTCTACACGCCGGACGGCTATATGTCCGCGCAGTTGATGGCAGCCGGCCGGCCGCCCTATGCCGACGGCGATCTGCACGGCGGCAGCCGCGACGAACGCGCCGCCGCCGCGCGCGGCTATGTTGCGTATTCAGGCCCTTTCAACGTTGACGACAACGGGACGCTGACGCACGAGATGGACGTGAGCCTGTTTCCAAACTGGATCGGCAACGTCCAGCAGCGGGTCGTCAGCGTCGAAGGCAATCGCCTGCAGCTCGGCACGGCCAAGCCCGTGGTCGTCAACGGCCGGCAGGTCGACGCGGTGCTCGTCTGGGCGCGCGCGCGCCGCTGAAGCGCGGCGGTCGGACAGCGGAACCACGAGCGCGCCGTCGCGGCCGCTACCGGGGCTGCGGCGCCGCCGGCATCGCGACAGACGCCGCCGGTGCGTGTGTCGTTCCGGATCCCGATCCGCCGTCGCGCGTCACTTGCCGGCCTTCGCCGCCCCCTTCTGCGCGGCCTTCGCGTTCATCTGCCCGAACAGCTGCGAACACGGGACGTCGCGGTTGTTGCTCGGCGCGATCAACGGGATCAGCGCCGCGAACGGGTTGATCAGCCCGAGCCCGACCATCGCGCCGGCACGCAGCGCGAGCGCGCCCGCCTCGACGCCAACCTTCGGATTCTTGAACGTGCCCTTCGCGTAAAGCGGCGAGCGCAGCGAAAAGATCCGGAAGCCCTTCGTGTGCGGATGGATCTTCAGGTCGAGCGATTCGTCGCGCAGGTTGATCGGGCCGTCCACGTTGATCAGCGCATCGTCCGTATCGAGCGCGAAGACCTTCGGCTGGAGCAGCCCGTCGTTCGCGACGAAATCGATCGCCGCGCAATTGATGTTCACGTCGCGGGTGCCGAACAGCTTTTCGTAGACGACGTTCGCGACGTTCAGGCCCGCCGCCTCCATCAGCAGGAGGCTGATGCGGCCGTCCGTGACGAGCGCCTTCACTTCGCCGGTCGACGTGGCCGCGAGCGCGGCCGGCGAATTGCCGGTCGCCGACAGCGATGCGTCGCCGTTGATCTCGCCGAGCGCAGTCTGCATCACCTTCTGCGTCGGGAACAGCTGCTTGAGTTTCAGGTGGCGCGCGGTCAGCGTGAAGCGTCCCTTCAGCGGCGTGCGGCTGCCGTCGAGATGCGCATTCGTCGCAAGCGTGCCGCCCGCGACGCCGAACTGCAGCGGCTCGAGCGTCAGCACGCCGTCCTGCAGCAGGATGTGCGTGTACAGGTTCGTGATCGGCAGTTGCGGGCTCTTGATCAGCTTGCGCCCGGTGAACTTCACGTCCGCGTCGATCCCGCTCCAGCGCTCGGTGCGGAACGCCGCGACCGGCAACACGCGGTCCGGCGGCTGGCGCGTCGTGTCGCCGCGCTTGGCCTTGCTCGCGGCTGAATCGGCGCCGATCACCGGCGCGAGGTCGGAGAACTGCAGCAGGTTCGACACGAGTTCGCCCGACAGCTTCGGCCGCGGCTCGCGCTGCGCCCACGTCAGCGTGCCCGCGAGATCGCTGCCGCCCACGCGACCGTGGAAGTTCTCGTAGCGGAACGTGCTCGCCTTCTGCTTGATCTGGCCGATCAGGCGCCCCTCGGTCGCGTACGGCGGCGTGTCGGGCAGCGTGATGCCGGTGAGCTGGTACAGACGCGACATCGACGTGCCCTGCAGCCACAGCCGCAGGTCGATCGCCGCCAGGTGCATCGGATCGGTCAGCGTGCCGACGATCGCGAGCCGCGTGTCGCCGGCCTTCACGTCGGCCTGCAGCGGGAACGGCTGCGTCGCATTCTCGATCGCCAGCACACCGCCCACCTTGCCGGTGCCGGTGATCGGCACGTTCTTGTAGCGGCCATCGACCTTCAGGCCGAACGCGTAAATCGGGCCGGCCGGCTGCACACGCGCGGCGGCGCCCGATGCGCCGCTCGCGCCGGCGGCAGCCGCACTCGCCGATGCGGACGAAGCCGCGGCAACGGGCGCAGCGGCGGACGCGCCCGCCGACGCGGCCGCAGGCACTTCGCTCGCACCTTGCGCCGCTGACGCACCGGACGCGGCTTCCGCGTTCGCCTTCGCCGCGAGTTGCGCGGCGCCGCGCTTGCCGACACGCTGCGCCGATGCCGCACGCGACTTCTGTTCCTGCTCCTTGAGCACGTCACCGAGCGGAACCGGCTGGCCGAGCGTATCGATCCCGATCGTCAGATCGGCCTTGGTGATTGCGTCTCGATAAACGACGGTCCCCTTCGCGAACGCGAAGCTGTCGAGCCGTACTTTCCATGTCTTCGGTTGGCCCGACTGCTTGAACTGGAAGGTCCACGTGTTACGACCGTCGGCGAGCCGTTCGAGGTCGACGGCCGGGTTGACGACGTCGATCGACGGAATGACGATCTGGTGGGTGAGGAGCGGAAGAATCGCGAGATCGAAGTGCGCGGCGTCGAGCGTGACGAACTTGGGGCCCTTCGCCCAGTCGGGGTTCCCGATCTCCAGCCGGGTGGCCGAGATGCGAGGCCAGGGCACCCATGCGCGCCAGCCTGTTTCGCTCTGCGGGCGGCGCCAGTCGACCCTGAGGTCGCCGTTGATCGCAAACGGACGGCCAAGCGCGGTGCTCACATGTTCGTTGACCCACGGTTTCGCGCGGTTCCAGTCGAACGTGACAATGAAGACGCCGGCAGCGACGATGATCAGTGCGACGATACCGACGATCCATGCAGCGGTTTTGCCGATGGTTCGGGTGAGCGTCATGGCGGTTCCGTTGTTGTTCTGCAGAAGTTGCACGCGACATCGGGCTGTTGCATACGCGCGCGGAGCACGAAGCACGACATCGGCGGCTTTTCAATGGTTATTATGACGCACGCCGCCGCAACGCCTCGGCGCCATTAACGCTTTTTTTCATTTGTGACATGACAGCCCCCCACGGTCTCATCGACGCACAGCGCATCACGCGCCGCGACGCACGCACCGGCAAGACCTTGCTGACGCCGACCGATTTCAGCCTTGCCGCGGGATCGCGAATTGCTATCACGGGTCCGTCGGGCTCAGGCAAGAGCGTGCTGCTGCGCGCGCTCGCGCTGCTCGATCCGCTCGATGGCGGCCAGGTGCTGTGGCGCGGCAAGCGCATCAGGCGCGCCGCGATTCCGCGCTACCGACGCAGCATCGCGTATGTGCGCCAGCGCCCCGCGCAGATGGACGGCACCGTCGACGCGCAATTGCGCTATCCGTACTCGCTCGCGGTCTATCGCGACGCGACGTTCGACCGCGCGCGCGTCGAAGCGCTCGCCGCGCGTGCGGGGCGCGGCGCCGATTTTCTCGACAAGCGTGCGAGCGATCTGTCGGGCGGCGAAGCGCAGATCGCCGCGCTGCTGCGCGTGCTGCAGCTTGACCCCGACGTGCTGTTGCTCGACGAGCCGACCTCCGCGCTCGATCCCGATTCCACGCGTGCGATCGAAGCGCTCGTCGACGCATGGTTCGACGCAGCATCCGATGCGCGTGCATACATGTGGATCTCCCACGATCCGGCGCAGGCCGCGCGGATCGCGACGACGCGGCTCGTGATGCAGGCCGGCGTGCTGCAAGCCGCAGCCTCGACGGAGGGTGCGCAATGAGCCCAGCGCTGCAGGATCTGAGCCTCGTCGACGTCGGCATCGCCGCCGCGCTCGTCGCGGTGAATGGCGCGATCTCGGCCGCGCTGTCGCTCGGCCTCGGTCGCCAGCTCGCGCTGGCCGCCGTGCGCACCGTCGTGCAGTTGCTCGCGATCGGTTACGTCCTCGGCTGGGTGTTCGGCCATCCGCACTGGACGGTCGTGCTGCCGCTCACCGCACTGATGACGCTGATCGCAGGTTTCGCGGGCGCCGCGCGCGGCAAGCACGCGTACCGCGGGCAGCGCATCGACAGCATCGCGTCGATCTGGGTCAGCAGCTGGCTCGTCGCGGCGATCGGCCTGTTCGTCGTGATCCGCATTCACCCGTGGTACGAACCGCAATACGCGATCCCGATTCTGGGGATGATCCTCGGCAATACGCTCACCGGCGTGGCGCTCGGCGTCGAACGGATGATGGACGAGCTCACCGCGCGGCGCGACCGTGTCGAGACCGCACTCGCACTCGGCGCGACGCGCTGGGAAGCCGCGCAGGACGCCGCGCGCCAAGCCGTGCGCGCGGGCATGCTGCCGACGTTGAATCAGATGGCCGTCGTCGGCGTCGTAAGTCTGCCGGGGATGATGACCGGCCAGGTGCTGGCCGGCCAGTCGCCGCTGCAGGCCGTGCGCTATCAGATCGTGATCATGTTCCTGATCGCCGCGGCGTCGGCGCTCGGCACCGTCGGCGCGGTACTGATGACGTATCGCCGGCTGTTCTCGGCCGATCACCGGTTTCTTGCCGCGCGGCTCGAGGAACGCACGCGCTGACGCGCGACGCCGCGGCGCATACGGCGTACAGGCAGTGCGCCGTCGGCGCGCGGTGCTGCGTTTGCCGACGGCCCCGCGCAACATGCGGCTCGTCCCGATACTCGTTGCGCGCGCACCGGCTCAGTGCTTGATCGACACGGTCACCTTCGTGCCGTCGCTCATCGTGACCGATTTCGACCCGCCATTCGTCGAAATCGACACCCACTTGACCTGGCTCACCGACACGACGTCCGGACACTGCAGCGTCTTGCCACCCGCGCTCACGTTGCGTGTGCCTTTCGGCGCGGCGGCCAGGAAGCTCAGTTGCACGTTCGCGATCCCCTTCGCGTCGACCGACGGCGCGAGCCGCACCTGGGTCTGGCGCACCATCGCGCCGTTCTCGTCGCGCGGCAGGCTGTCGGCGCTCGGGCAACCGTCCTGCATCGCGACCGCACCGCCCGGCGGCACCGACTTCCAGTTGAAGTCGTCCGTCTCGCCCGAGCGGATCTTGCGCGTCTCCTGCATATTGCCGAAGGTCTTCGAATCGACCTTGACCGTGTATTCGAGCTGCCCCGTCCCGCCGCCCTTCAGGCTGCCTTTGACCGGCGGCGCCGCGAATACGCTTGCGCTTACGCATGCCGCCGCGAACACGGCCGACCACGATACGGCGACTGACAAGCTGCGTTGGCTCATGCTGACCTCCTTGTAATGCGGCGGCACGCGCGTGCCGCGCGGTTTTCGATGCATGATGCGTTGCCAGTCTACCGCCAAGCGGCATGCAATGCGCCGCAAACGCATCGGGTGTTACCCCGCTTGCGTTCGCGGCCGCGCATCCCGTGCGCGCGATGCCCGATCAGAAGCCGCTCAGCACCAGCTTGCCGATCGCGCGCCCGGCCTCGAGCATCTGATGCGCGCGCCGCACGTTCGCCGCGTTGATCGTGCCGAGCTGTTCGCCGAGCGTCGTGCGCAGCGTGCCGTCGTCCACGAGCCGCGCAACCTCGGTGAGGATCTTGTGCTGCTCGATCATGTCCGGCGTCTCGAACATCGCGCGCGTGAACATGAACTCCCAGTGGAACGCGGCGCTCTTCGCCTTCAGCAGTTCGACCGGAACCGGCTTCGCGTTCTCGACGATCGTGCAGATGCCGCCCTGCGGCCGGACGACTTCCGCCGCGGCAGGGAAATGACGGTCCGTGTCGTTGAAGATCAGCACGTAATCGACGTTCGGATGACCGATGTCACGCAATTGCGCGGGCAGGTCGCCGAAGTGGTCGACCACGTCGTCCGCACCGAGCGCACGCACCCATTCGGCTGATGCGGGCCGCGACGCGGTCGCGATCACGCGCAGCTTCCCGAGCGTCTTCGCGAGCTGGATCGCGATCGAGCCGACGCCGCCCGCCCCGCCGATGATCAGCACCGACTTGCCCGCATCGGCGCCCTGCGGCGACACGCGCAGCCGGTCGAACAGCGCCTCCCACGCGGTCAGCGCGGTGAGCGGCAGCGCGGCCGACGCCGCAAAATCCAGCGTGCGCGGCTTGTGCGCGGCGATCCGCTCGTCGACCGCATGGAATTCGCTGTTCGCGCCGGCGCGCGTGATGCTGCCCGCGTAGAACACCGCGTCGCCCGGCCGGAACAGCGTGACGTCGGCGCCCACCGCGACGACCGTGCCGGCAGCATCCCAGCCCAGCACGCGCGGGCTCTCCTCGACCTGCGGCTTCGGCGCGCGGACCTTGGTGTCGACCGGGTTCACGGAAATCGCCTCGACCTTCACGAGCAGGTCGCGCGGGCCGGGCTCGGGTTGCGGCACGTCGACGTCGAGCAGCGCTTGCGGGTCGTCGATCGGCAGGTAACGGGTCAGTCCAACTGCTTTCATAACGGTAGCTCCTATCGTGTCCAGGAAATTCGGTCGGGCCGCGGCGCAGCCCATGAACGCCATCGTAGGGCGCCCGATCCTTCGAGAAAACCGCTATATTTCCTGAAACATTTTCAGGAATCTCAGAATAATGACATCCGACCCAATCCCCGCTCCCGACAAGCCGCTGGACCTGCTGGACGTCGGCCTGTTCGTTCGCGCCGCGCTGCTCGCGAACGTGAGCGCGGCCGGACGCGAGTATGGCGTGTCGGCCGCGGTCGCGAGCGCGCGTATCGCGCAGCTCGAGCGCCAGCTCGGCGCACGATTGCTGCATCGCACCACGCGCCGGATCTCTCTCACCCAGGACGGAGAGGTGTTCATGGCTCGCGCCGAGGCGCTGCTGTCGGCCGCCGATGCGGCGCGCGCGTCCGTCGGCCATGGCCGCAGCGAGCCGTATGGCCGGCTGAAGGTGTCGATGTCGTCGTCGTTCGGCCGCCAGCACGTCGCGCCGGTGATTCCGGCATTTCTGCGCCGCTATCCGTCCGTATCGCTCGATCTGCGTCTTTCCGACGAGATCGTCGATCTCGTCGACGACGGCTACGACGTCGCGATTCGCCTCGGCGCGCTGAAGGATTCGACGCTCGTGGCGCGCAAGCTGGCCACGAACCGGCGCGTGGTGTGCTGCTCGCCCTCGTATCTCGCGGAGCGCGGCACGCCGCGGCATCCGGCCGATCTCGCGCAGCACGAATGCGTGATCCTCGGCGACCAGCGCGACTGGTCGTTCGTTACGCCGCAAGGCCGGCTCACGGTACGCGTGAGCGGCCGGCTCGTTGCAAGCAACGGCGAGGCGATCCGCGAGGCGCTCGTCGACGGCTTCGGCATCGCGATCAAGTCGACCTGGGACGTCGGCCCGCAGCTCGCGAGCGGCGCGCTCGTCACCGTGCTCGACGATTACCCGTTCGCGGACGACGTCGCGATCTGGGCCGTCTATCCGAGCCGTGCGCACGTGCCGCTGAAGACGCTCGCGTTCATTGCGTTCCTGGCTGAACACTTCGGCGATCCGCCTTACTGGGATCGCGTGCATACACGCTGACCGACGTCCGCGAACCGGCGCTGTCGGCAGCGTACGCCGCGCCGCCACGGCGTTCCGGTCGCGCTCGGACAGCAACGGGCTACAATGGCGCGTTCGCGACGCAACGGCCGAAGGCCGGACAGGCCGTGCCCGCACACGGCCGCCAGCGGCCGCACCCGCGTTTCATTCGCTTCCAATCATTCCGTCATGACCCACAATCTCGTCATCCAGAGTCTCGCGCCGCTGTCGGACGCGCATCACAAACCGCTGCTTGCGCTGTCGCGCGGCTCCCGTATCGTGCAGACCGACGAGCACGCACTGCGCATCGAAAACGCGAACCCGGCGCAGCGCCTCGACATCGATGCGTACTGCGGCACGCATGCGCTCGACTTCGGCTTCGTCGAGGCCGGCCGGACGCTCGCCGATTTCGGACTCGTCGTAATGGACATGGATTCGACGCTGATCACGATCGAATGCATCGACGAAATCGCCGATTTCTGCGGGCTGAAGACCCAGGTTGCGGAGATCACCGAAGCATCGATGCGCGGTGAAATCCGCGATTTCAACGAAAGCCTCACGCGCCGCGTCGCGCTGCTCGCGGGGCTCGACGCTCGGGCGCTCGAGCGCGTGTACGAGGAGCGGCTGCAGTTGTCGCCGGGCGCGGAGACGATGCTCGCGGGCGTGAGGGCCGCGGGCCTGAAGACGCTGCTCGTATCGGGCGGCTTCACGTTCTTCACCGAGCGCCTGCAGGCACGTCTCGGCCTCGACTATGCACACGCGAACACGCTTGAAATCGTCGACGGCAAGCTGACCGGCAAGGTGCTCGGCGAGATCGTCAACGCGGACGTGAAGGCGCGCATGCTGCGCGACACGTGCGCATCGCTCGGCATCGCGCCGAGCCGCGCGATCGCGATGGGCGACGGGTCAAACGACCTGAAGATGATGGCCGAAGCCGGATTGTCGGTCGCGTTCCACGCGAAGCCGGTCGTGCGCGACGCGGCAACCGTCGCGTTCGACCACGTCGGCCTCGACGGCCTGCTGCGGCTGTTCTGATCCGCGCCACCCCGCCAATGAAAACGCCGGCGCGATGTCCAATCGCGCCGGCGTTTCGTTTTTCCGCTTCGGTCGGTTATCGGCCCAGCGTGGCCTGCATCGCGCGCTCGATGTCCGCGCGAAGATCGCTTTCGTCCTCGAGACCGACGTAGAAGCGCACCAGCGTGCCGCGATGCGGCCAGTCCGTGCGCATCGACGCAACGTCGTACGGCATCGCGAGGCTGCACGCGCCGCCCCAGCTCCAGCCGATCGCAAACAACTCGAGCGCCTCGACGAAGCGATCGATCTGCTCGCTGCTGTAGCGTTCGTCGAACACCACCGAGAACAGCCCGCCCGCACCGGTGAAGTCGCGTACGAACGATTCATGGCCCGGGCAGTCCGGCAGTTGCGGATGCAGCACCGTTGCGATCTCCGGACGCGTCTTCAGCCATTGCGCAAGTGCGAGCGCGCTCTTGCCGTGCGCGTCGAAGCGCACCTGCATGCTCGGCAGGCTGCGCATCACGAGCGAGCAATCGTCGACCGACACGCCGATCCCGCAGCGCATCCGCGCAAGCTTCAGTTGCGCGTGCAGCTCCGCGTTTGCCGTTATCGTCGCACCCATCAGCAAATCGCTGCCGCCCGACTGGTACTTGGTCAGCGCCTGCACCGAGATGTCGACGCCGTGCTCGAACGGCTTGAACGCGAGCCCGGCCGAATACGTGTTATCGATTGCGGTGACGATGCCGCGCGCCCGCGCGGCCGTCGTGATTGCTCGTACGTCGGGCACTTCCATCGTCACCGAGCCCGGCGCCTCGATCCAGATCAGCCGCGTGTTCGGCTGGATCAGGTCGGCAATCCCGGCGCCGACCAACGGATCGTAGAAGCGCACGGTAATGCCGAAATCCTTCGCGAGCCAGTTGCCGAAGTCGGCGTTCGGGCCATAAACGTTGTGCGGGATCAACACGTCGTCGCCAGCCTTCACGAGCCCGAAGTAGACGTTCGAGATGGCCGCAAGGCCCGACGGTTGCAGCAGTGCGTGCGTACCGCCCTCGATCTCGGCGAGCCGTTGCGCGAGCGCGAGCGACGTCGGCGTCGCATGCAGACCGTAGCGCCACTGGTTGTCGTTGTGCCACACGAGCGCGCGCATCGTCGCGAGATCGGGGAACACGACCGTCGACGCACGCGCGACCGGCGGCACGAACGAACGGAAGCCTTCCGGAATGACGTCGTCGGGTTGAACGATGCGGGTTTGCAGCGCGCGCTTCGGGGCGGATTGAGTCATGGCAGGAGGCCGTGGCTAGGCCGTTCGGTTGCGGAAGATGTCGTTAGATTAGCCAAAAACGGCGCGCTTGGCCCGGTACAATGCGCGGCGCCTGCACCAAGCCAGCGCGCTCAGTCGTCGGTACGCAGGTTGACCAGGCCGCCGACCGTCTCGATTTCCTGCACGCGGCCGTCGCGAACCTGCAGCGCGGCGCGTTTGCCAGGCGCCGGCCGCAGCACGACCGGTTGCGGATCCGATTCATCCGAATTCATCCGGTCGGCCTTCAACCCGCCCGTCGAATCGAAGCGGCCGATCCACACGCCCGTGATGTTCGTGCCGTCGTTCGACTCCTCGATTTCGAGCGTGTCGCCATCGCGATCGCCGGCGAGCAGGATCACCTCGCCCGTATCGGCAAACTGGTATTCGCCGTGCACGCCCTCTTCGTCCGTCTTCGGCCCGAGATGCACGACGATCGGCCGGTCGCCGAGCGTGCCTTCGTAGCGCGGCAGGCGCGCGAATTCAGGATTCGGCCGCAGCGGCCGCGCCGGTGCCGCGTCATCCTGCTGCACACCCGGCGCAGCGGCCTGCGCCGCCGCCACGCCGGGCACCGCCAGAGCTGCCGCCAGTGCGCCGGCGATCACCAGCGCACGTTGCCATTCCGAATATCCACCCACTTCGTGTTGCTCCCTTGCTTGAGATTCGCTCGACAATCGCGGCGATATCTCGTCGCACGCCGATCGACGCCATCGCGAGCGCCGGACGGCCTCCATTCAACGGCGCCGCTCGCGCGATACGCATGCCGTTCTCCACGCATCACGTCGCGTCTCGCATGTCGTGCGCGAACGCCCGGCCGGCGTGCGCGATTCGCGTCAGCCCTGCATCAGGCGTTCGACCGCCGCGCGATGCGGAATCGGCGCGA
This sequence comes from Burkholderia sp. AU19243, assembly GCF_018148075.1. Taxonomy (NCBI): domain Bacteria; kingdom Pseudomonadati; phylum Pseudomonadota; class Betaproteobacteria; order Burkholderiales; family Burkholderiaceae; genus Burkholderia; species Burkholderia sp. AU19243. Next base: position 96,834 of record NZ_JAGSTV010000005.1, on the reverse strand, counting down.
CCGCGCCGTAGCCCGTCGTCGACAATGCCGCCGCGGCGTTCGCGTACCGCGCGGCCGCGAACGGATCGTCGCCCGCGACGATCCGCGCCACGAACGCGCCGCCGAAGCAGTCGCCCGCGCCCGTCGCGTCGACGGCCTCGACCGCGAAACCCGGCACCACACGACGTTCGTTCGGGGTTGCCACATACGCGCCTTCCCTGCCCAGCTTCAGCGCGACGACCTGCGGCCCGTGCTCGAGCATCGCATCGACGATCGCGTCCCGATCGTTCGCGCCCGTGAGTGCCGTGACGTCGTCCCAACTCGGCAGGCAGATGTCGGTCTGCCGCAGCGCTTCGCGCATCACCGCGCGGGCGCGCGGCAGCGGCCACAGCTTCAGGCGCAGGTTCGTGTCGAAGCTGACCTGCGCGCCGTTGCTGCGCGCATGCGCAATCGCCGCAAACGCCGCGTCGCACGCGGTCGTGCTGATCGCAAGGCTGATACCCGACAGATGCACGGCCTTCGCCGCGGCCAGCGCATCGAACGGCAGGTCGGCGATCGAATAGCGGCTCGCCGCCGAGCCCGCGCGCAGATAATCGAACTGGTGCCCGTCGGTTCCGTGCGTGACGAAATACACGCCGGTCGGCGCAGTGCGGTCGATCCGCACATACGTCGTGTCGACCTGCTCGGCCGCCCACATGTCCGCCAGCAAGCGACCGAATCGATCGTCACCGATCGCGGATACGAAGCCCGTCGATGCGCCCTGGCGCGCCGCGGCGATGCAGAAGTTCGACGTGTCGCCGCCAAAGCCCTGCAGAAACTCCGGACGCCCCGGCTGCGACTGGTTGAATTCGATCATCGCCTCGCCGAGCGCGAGGATCTGCGGGAACGCTGCGGCCATCGCTCAGACCTCGCCCCACAGGTCGTGACCGTCCGCGCCGGTGATCTTCACGGACACGAAATCGCCGACCTTGTAGCGCTTCGAAGCCTTCGCCGCCGGCTCCACATAGACGACGCCGTCGATCTCGGGCGCATCCGCCGCCGTGCGGCCGATGCCGCCTTCCGCGTTGACTTCGTCGATCAGCACCTTCACGGTCTTGCCGACCTTGCGTTGCATGCGCCGCGCCGACACTTCCTCGGCGACCTCCATGAAACGCGCGCGACGCGCTTCGCGAACCTCGTCCGGCAGTGCGCCGTCGAGTTCGTTCGCGCTCGCCCCTTCGACCGGCGAATACGCGAAACAGCCGACCCGATCGAGTTCCGCTTCGCGAATGAAGTCGAGCAGCGTGTCGAACTGCTCTTCCGTCTCGCCCGGGAAGCCGGCGATGAACGTGCTGCGGATCGTCAGATCCGGGCAGATGTCGCGCCACTTTTGCACGCGCTCGAGCACCTTCTCCGCGTTCGCCGGACGCTTCATGCGCTTGAGCACTTCCGGATGCGCGTGCTGGAACGGCACGTCGAGATACGGAAGCACGTGGCCCTTGAACGGGCCTTCGGCCATCAGCGGAATGACTTCGTCGACGCTCGGATAGGGATACACATAGTGCAGGCGCACCCACGCGCCGTACTGCGCGGCGAGTTCGCCGAGCGCGGCGACGAGGTCCGTCATGCGCGTCTTGATCGGCTTGCCGTTCCAGAAGCCCGTGCGGTACTTCACGTCGACGCCGTACGCGCTCGTATCCTGCGAGATCACGAGCAGTTCCTTCACGCCCGACTTGAACAGGTTCTCGGCCTCGAGCATCACTTCGGCGACCGGACGCGACACCAGATCGCCGCGCATCGACGGGATGATGCAGAACGTGCAGCGGTGGTTGCAACCTTCGGAGATCTTCAGGTATGCGTAGTGACGCGGCGTGAGCTTGATGCCGGCGGCCGGCACGAGGTCGACGAACGGATCGTGCGGCTTCGGCAGGTGCGAATGCACGGCCTGCATCACTTCACCCACGGCGTGCGGGCCGGTGACGGCGAGCACCTTCGGATGGACTTCCTCGATGAGGTTCGAGCCGCTGGCGCTCGACTTCGCGCCGAGGCAGCCGGTGACGATCACCTTGCCGTTCTCGGTCAGCGCCTCGCCGATCGCGTCGAGGCTTTCCTGCACGGCTTCGTCGATGAAGCCGCAGGTGTTGACGACGACGAGATCCGCGCCGTCATACGTGCCGGAGATTTCATAACCTTCGGCGCGCAGCTGCGTGATGATTTGCTCGGAGTCGACGAGGGCCTTCGGGCAGCCGAGGGATACGAAGCCTACTTTGGGGGACTGGGACATCTGGAATGTGGGGGCGTGGCGGCAAAAGCGTGAGTTTACAGCTATTTATGGGTCAGCGAGGCAAAACCGGCAGACCGGGCGCCCGGGATCGCGGCCCCAACACGCGGGGCGCACGCGCGAATCGCGCGGCCGCAGGCACCGGAGATCCAGCCCTTTCACGCGGACGGCGATCCGGCGCCGGGCGAGATTGCCGGCCGCCCCCGCACGACAATCGCCCCGGCGCGGCCGCGCCGCTATGCGAAAATCCCGACATTCGCTCCATTCACCTACCCAACGGGGTTCGCATGACCACCCACATCACGATCGAATTCACCGAGCACGCCGCCGAAACCATCAACGAGCAAACCAGCACGAGTTTTTCGTATGACCAAGGCGCGCACGTGCCGCAGCCCGGCGACTTCGTCGAACTGGAAAATTCGCGCCAGACGTTTCTCGTGATCGGTCGCGTGTTTTCGCTGAAGTCGAACTACTGCGCAGTGAAGCTCGTGCTCGACCTTCCGCCGGCGGACGATCATCACGATTTCGATCCGGCGCTTTGAGCAAGACTGGTGAGCGGCGCGCTTGGGGAGCAGCGCGGCGAGACGCAACGGCGGCGCAATCGTTTCGATGATCGTATGAAATGCGATGGATCGGACCGCGATCACGCCCGCCGACGCGGCAGGGACGCCCGATCCCGACGATCGCAAACGATCGTCGGCCATACGTGGCGAAAGCCTGAAGCGGCGGCCGCAGCGCCGCCGCGCGCAATCGGCGTGACGCCCCGCTGCACGCAGCAGCGCCCGCCAACCGGCTGCGCGCGCCGCCGGTTGGCCGGCCCGCCGCGCGAGCGTTACTTCTTTTCCGGTTCCGGCGCGCCCGGCTGCTTGAACGGGAACGTGCTGAACATCGACTTGGCCTGATTCTGCATCTGCTCCTGCATCTGCACGAACATGTTCTTCGACTGCTCGATGTAGCTCGTCATCATCCCTTGCATCATCGGCGCCTGCATGTTCATGAACTGCGACCAGACTTCCGGATTCATCGCGTTGCCTTCGTAAAGGTTCTTCGATTGATCGGCAAGCTTGTTCTGGATGTCGATGAAAGCCTGGATGTTCTTTTCCAGGTACGTGCCCATCATCCCCTGCATCGCATGACCGTAGAAACGGATGATCTGCGACAGCATCGACGACGAGAACATCGGCACGCCGCCGCTCTCCTCCTCGAGAATGATCTGCAGCAGGATGCTGCGCGTCAGGTCTTCGTTGGATTTCGCATCGACGACCTTGAAATCCTCCTGCTCCAGCACGAGTTGCTTGACGTCGGTCAGCGTGATGTACGTGCTTGTCTCGGTATCGTAGAGCCGGCGGTTCGGATACTTCTTGATGAGCCGCTCGGCCGTTTTCTTTGTAGTAGTCATGTAACGCCTTTCGGTGCAGCGTAGCGCAAGTGACAAATCCCCGCCTCCCGGAACGGGAGGCGGGGGCCTTCGGAAACGCCAGGCTGCACGGCCGAGCCGGCCTGCGCAGCCCGGACGTTCAGCCCATGTGCAGGCCGCCGTTCAGCGAGAAGTCGGCGCCGGTCGCGAAGCCCGAATCGTTCGATGCAAGCCATGCGACGATCGAGCCGATTTCCTCCGGCGCACCGAGACGCCGCACCGGAATCGTCGCGACGATCTTCTCGAGCACGTCCGGACGGATCGCCTTCACCATGTCGGTGCCGATGTAGCCGGGCGACACGGTATTGACCGTCACGCCCTTCGTTGCGACTTCCTGCGCAAGCGCCATCGTGAAGCCGTGGATGCCGGCCTTCGCGGTGGAGTAGTTCGTCTGCCCGAATTGCCCTTTCTGGCCGTTCACCGACGAGATGTTGATGATGCGGCCCCAGCCGCGCTCCACCATCCCGTCGATCACCTGCTTCGTCACGTTGAACAGGCTCGTGAGGTTAGTGTCGATCACGGCCGTCCAGTCTTCGTGCGTCATCTTGCGGAACACGACGTCGCGCGTAATGCCCGCGTTGTTGACCAGCACGTCGATCTCGCCGACTTCGGCCTTGACCTTGTCGAACGCTGCCTTGGTCGAGTCCCAGTCGCCGACGTTGCCTTCCGACGCGATGAAATCGTAGCCGAGCGCCTTCTGGTCCTCGAGCCACTTCACCCGGCGCGGCGAGTTGGGGCCGCAACCTGCGACCACCTTGAAGCCGTCTTTCGACAGACGCTGGCAAATACTGGTGCCGATGCCGCCCATCCCGCCCGTTACGTACGCAATTCGCTGAGACATAAATCTCACTCCATTTTTAGATTCGAGAGCTGCCGGAGGCCCCCTCTGACTTCACGTAGCGCCGGCCGAAGCCGCAATCGGCCGGCACCCGGATTGGTTTATACCGCGACGCCGGACGTTACGGACGCTCGACCGCGAGCGCGACGCCCATCCCGCCGCCGATGCACAGCGACGCCAACCCGCGCTTCGCGTCGCGCTTGACCATCTCGTGCAGCAGCGTCACCAGGATCCGGCAGCCCGACGCGCCGATCGGGTGGCCGATCGCGATCGCCCCGCCGTTCACGTTCACCTTCGACGTGTCCCAGCCCATCTGCTTGTGCACCGCCAGCGCCTGCGCCGCGAACGCTTCGTTGATTTCCATCAGGTCCAGGTCGCCCGGCGTCCAGCCCGCGCGCTCCAGCGCACGGCGCGACGCCGGCACCGGGCCCATGCCCATCACGCTCGGATCCACGCCCGCGTTCGCGTACGCCTTGATCCGCGCAAGCGGCGTCAGACCCAGCGCCGCCGCCTTCTGCGCCGACATCACCAGCACCGCCGCCGCGCCGTCGTTCAGCCCCGACGCGTTCGCCGCCGTCACCGACCCGTCCTTCGCGAACGCCGGCTTCAACCCCGCCAGCGATTCTGCCGTCACGCCGTGGCGCACGAATTCGTCGGTCGCGAATTGCACCGGCTCGCCCTTGCGCTGCGGAATCGCCACCGGCACGATCTCGTCGTTGAAACGGCCGGCCTTCTGCGCGGCTTCCGCCTTGTTCTGCGACAGCGCCGCGAACGCGTCCTGCTCCTCGCGCGTGATCCCGTATTCCTTCGCAACGTTCTCCGCGGTGATCCCCATGTGGTACTGGTTGTACACGTCCCACAACCCGTCGACGATCATCGTGTCGACCAGCTTCGCATCACCCATCCGGAAGCCGTCGCGCGAGCCCGGCAGCACGTGCGGCGCCGCGCTCATGTTTTCCTGGCCGCCGGCGATCACGATCTCCGCATCGCCCGCGATGATCGCGTTCGCCGCGAGCATCACGGCCTTCAGGCCCGAACCGCACACCTTGTTGATCGTCATGCCCGGCACCGCATTCGGCAGGCCGGCCTTGATCAGCGACTGGCGCGCCGGGTTCTGCCCGGAGCCCGCCGTCAGCACCTGGCCCATGATCACTTCGCTCACCTGGTCGGGCTTCACGCCCGCACGCTCTAGCACCGCACGAATCACCGTCGCGCCCAGCTCCGGTGCCGCAACCTTCGCGAGCGAGCCGCCGAATTTGCCGACCGCGGTCCGCGCGGCCGATACGATCACTACGTCCGTCATTTCCGTTTCCTCCGGGCCGGCACGACACGGTGCATCGCTACCGTCCCTGTTAAAAAAACTGCGGGGCACCGGACAGCGTGCGCCGCTGTCCGGTTTTCGTCAATCGCGCTGCAACACGTAACGGCCAGGTGCCGGCTCGATCACCGGGAACTGCGCGGAGCCTGCAGTGGCGGGCGGCGCCACCTTGCGGCCGCCGTACTGGTCGAGCCATTCGACCCAGCTCGTCCACCAGCTGCCCGGTTGCTCGGTCGCGCCGGCGAACCAGTCGTCCGCGGATTCGGGCAAATCGTTGTCGTTGACCCAGTAGCTGCGCTTCTTTTTCGCCGGCGGATTGATCACGCCCGCGATGTGGCCCGACGCGCCGAGTACGAACTTCAGCGGGCCCGTCAGAATCGACGTCGACGCATACGCCGTTTGCCACGGCACGATGTGGTCCTCGCGCGACCCGTAGATGAAGGTCGGCACGTCGATGCGCGACAGGTCGACGGATTCGCCGCACACGGTCAGCGCATTCGGCACGCGCAGCTTGTTCTCGAGATAGGTATTGCGCAGGTACCACGCGTACATCGGGCCCGGCAGGCTAGTCGAGTCGCTGTTCCAGTACAGCAGGTCGAACGCGGCAGGTGTGCGGCCCTTCAGATAGTTGTCGACGACGTAGTTCCACACGAGATCGTTCGGCCGCAGGAACGAGAACGTGTTCGCGAACTCCACACCGCGCATCAGGCCCGGCGCCGCGCCGTTCTTGCCGCCGATGGTCTGCTCGCGCATCTGCACGTGCGCCTCGTCGACGAACACGTCGAGGATGCCGGTGTCGGTGAAGTCGAGCATCGCGGTGAGCAGCGTCATCGACGCGGCCGGATGTTCGCCGCGTGCGGCAAGCACCGACAGCGCGGTCGCGAGCATCGTGCCGCCGACGCAGAAGCCGAGCGTGTTGATTTGCTCACGGCCGCTGATCTGCTGCACGGCGTCGATCGCCGCGAGCAGCCCTTCGTTCATGTAGTCGTCCCACGTCTTGTGCGCGACCGATGCATCGGCATTGCGCCACGACACGAGGAACACCTGATGGCCGTTCGACAGCGCATGCGCGACGAGCGAATTCTCGGGCTGCAGATCGAGGATGTAGAACTTGTTGATGCACGGCGGCACGATCAGCAGCGGCCGCTCGAGCACCTTGTCCGTTTTCGGCGCGTACTGGATCAGCTGGATCAGGTCGTTCTCGTAGACGACCGAGCCTTCGGTACAGCCGAGGTTCTTGCCGACCACGAACTGCGATTCGTCGGTCTGCGAAATCTTGCCGCGCTGCATGTCGCCGAGCAGATTCATCATCCCCTGGCGCAAGCTTTCACCCTGCGTTTCGAGGATCGACTTCTGGGCGTCGGGATTGAGTGCGAGGAAGTTGCTCGGCGCGGCGGCGGCCGTCCACTGCTGGACCGAGAAGCGGATGCGTTCGCGCGTCTTCGGATCGGTCTCGAGCGCATCGGCCAGTTCCTGCAGGTAGCGCGCGTTGAGCAGATACCACGCCGCCGCGAACGCATGTGCGGGCGACGCCTTCCATGCATCCGCGCTGAAGCGGCGGTCCTTCAGTTCCGGCGGCTCGAACTTGGCGGCAGCGGCTTGCTGCATCAGCGTCATGCAGTCGCGCGCATAGTCGGACTGCAACTTCTGGAGCCGTTCGGGAGGAATCGCGGCAACCGGCAGCTTCAGGCCCGCGAACGGCGATGCGAGATTGCCGAGGCCGCCCAGATCGGGCATCGCCGGCATCTGGAACGGGAGCGATGCGGGGAACTGGAAGGCGGCGAACGGGTTCGCGGAAGTCGCGGCCGTTGCGGCGCGGGCCGGATCGGCGAAGCCGCGCCATGCGTTCAGCCATGACTCGAACATCTGCTGCATCGGCTGCGCGGCCTGACCGAAACCGGTGCTGCCCGCGGAAGTGCCCGCCTGAGCGGACGTCGACGAATTTTTCGATGCTGTCATTACCTGCCTTACCGGTGATTCGTGAGCGTCAATCGTGAAATCCTGCTCGCGCGCCGCATGCCGACTGCGAGCCGGGCCGTCATGCTCTGGAGAGGCGTCTCCAGATTCTGCCGCAGTGCGGTATTTTTATCATTATCGTTTTCCCCATGTGAAGCACCGCGTCAAACCACTGAACGTTTCATCCCGGAGATAATCCGCGCGCGACAGACGGGACAAGGCTTCCGCGGAAACATAAAATATTTTGCTTGACTTGACGCTGCGATTATTCATTAGGTAGTCAGTGCAACGACGCATTGCCGCGTCAATATCGAGACAAGTCCATTTTGCAGTGCAATAAGCCGCGCGTTCGAGCGCGCGGCCGGCCGTCATTCGGTCAGCCAGATGGCTGCGGCCATGCGCCCGGTGATGCGGTCGCGCCGGTATGAGTAGAAGCGCGCGGGTTCGGTGACCGTGCATGCGGTTCCGCCGCTCACGTGCGCAACGCCAGCGCGAGCGAGTCGCAGCCGGGCAAGCGCAGGCAGATCGGCGAGGAACTTGCCCGGCGCGGCATCGCTCGCGACGAACGCCTGCCGCGTTTCATCATGCTCCGACTGCGCAGCCGTGTCGAGGAACGCATCACGCACGTCCGCGCCGACTTCGAATGCCTGCGGACCGATCGCCGGCCCGAGGTACGCATGGAGCTGGTCCGTCGCGCCGCCCGCGAGCGCGGCAACGCGGGCCGCGGTCTGCTCGACGATGCCGGCCGCAAGTCCGCGCCAGCCCGCGTGGGCGACACCCACGGCTCTGCCCTGCGCATCGCACAGCAACACCGGCATGCAGTCCGCGACCATCACGACGCAGACCGCACCCGCACGATCCGTCACGCTCGCGTCGGCCTGCACGGGTGCCGCGGCCTCAGGCGCGGCGCCGATCACCTCGTCCGCGCGCACGATCCGCGCGCCGTGCACCTGTTCGAGCCACGCCGCGCGCGACTGGCCTGCGAGCGCGAGCAGTCGCGCGCGATTGGCGGCGACATGGGCCGGATCGTCACCGGTGTGCAGGCCGAGATTCATGCCGCCCGCCAACGCGGCGCCATCCCGCCAGCGCCCATACGGACCTTCGCTCACGCCGCCGTCGCGCGTGGTGATCAGCGCCCGCACGCGCGGCGAAACGTGCCAGTCGGGGCGGATGCAGTCATGCCATGTCAACGGCGCCAGGTTCGTCATCGGCACTCACTCCTCCTCGTCGTCCACGTAGGGCTCATCGTCGTGATACTCGCCGGCGAAATCGTCGTCGTAGACGTCGTCATCATCGTCGAATTCGTCATCCTGGCCAAAGCCCAGCGCCGCGACCAGTGCGTTCATGTCGTCCGGCAGCGGGCAACGCCACTGCATCGTCTTGCCCGTGACCGGATGCACGAGGCCGAGCCGCCACGCATGCAGCGCCTGCCGTGCGAACCCGTTCGGCAGCGGCGCGACCGAGCGCTTGCCGCGCGCGCGGCCGTACACCGGATCGCCAAGCAACGGATGCCCGGCATGCGAGCAATGCACGCGGATCTGATGCGTGCGTCCGGTTTCGAGATCGCACTGGATCGCCGAAACGGGCTGACGTTGCCACACGCATGTGTCAACCGTGCGGAAATGCGTGCGCGCGGGCTTGCCCGACGCGCCGGTGACGACAGCCATGCGCGTGCGCTCGCGCGGATCGCGGCCGATCGGCGCGTCGATCGTGCCTTCGTCGGGCATCGTGCCCCACACGAGCGCGAAATAGCGGCGCTTCACGGTGCGGGCTTGCAACTGGCGCACGAGATCGGTCTGTGCGGCGAGCGTGCGTGCCACCACCATCAGGCCCGACGTTTCCTTGTCGAGCCGGTGCACGATGCCCGCGCGCGGCAGGCCGGCCGCCGCGTCGCCGTAGCGGTGCAGCAGGCCGTTGAGGATGGTGCCGCTCCAGTTGCCGGCGGCCGGATGCACGACGAGGCCGGCCGGCTTGTTGATCACGACGAGCGCATCGTCCTCGTAGATCACGTCGAGCGGCACGGGCTCCGGCGTAAACGCGAGCTGCTCCGGCAGCAGGTCGGGCACGAGCGCGATTTTCGCGCCGAGCGGCACCGGCTGACGGATCTTCGCGGGCGCGCCGTCGACCAGCACGCGCTGCGCGTCGATCCAGCTCTGCAGGCGGCTGCGGGAGAATTCGGGAAACAGCTGGGCAAGCGCCTTGTCGAGGCGCTCGCCGGCAAGCGGCAACGGCACTTCGACGATCCGAGGCGCGTCGTCGCCCGCGGCGGACGGCACGACGGGCGCCCGGATCGCGTCGCCGGCCAGATCGTCATCGAGGGAATCCCCTGACGCTGCGTCGGCGGGCCGATCGCTTGGGCTATAATCTTCGCGATTTGACTTGCCCCGCGGGGCATTCTGCGAACTTGAACGGGTCATTTAGACTGGGTCACCGAGACTTGAAGCTAGGACATGCGAGCATGATGAATTCGACCAAACGTACGGCCAAAACCGTCGCCGCCCGAGCTGCGGCGGTAGCGGCCGCGGCCCTCATCGCCGGCTGCCACGGCTTGCCGCAGAAGCAGGACGAGACGGCTACCTGGTCGAACAACAAATTATACTCAGAGGCCCAGGACGCACTGTCCGGCGGCGACTGGGGCAAGTGCGCGAAATACTTCGAATCGCTGCAAGGCCGCGATCCGTTCGGTCATTTCGCGCAACAGGCGCAGATCAACGTCGCGTACTGCAACTGGAAGGACAACGAACCGGCCGCCGCCGACCAGGCCGTCGACCGCTTCATCCAACTCCACCCGGACCACCCGGACATCCCGTACGCGTACTACCTGAAGGGGATGATCCACTTCAACGACGATCTCGGCCTGTTCGGCCGCTTTTCCGGCCAGGACATGAGCGAGCGCGATCCGCAGGCGCTGCGCGAATCGTACGATGCGTTCAAGGTGGTCGTGGACCGCTTCCCGAAGAGCAAGTACGCGCCGGATGCGGCGGCCCGGATGCGCTACATCGTCAACGCGCTCGCGTCGCACGAAGTGCATGCGGCCGATTACTACTACCGGCGCGGCGCATATGTCGCGGCGATCAACCGCGCGCAACTCGCGATCAAGGACTACAAGGGTGCGCCCGCAATCGAAGACGCGCTGCACATCATGATCCTGTCGTACGGCAAGCTGAACCAGCCGCAACTCGCAGAAGATACGAAGCGCGTGCTCGCGGGCACGTTCCCGGACAGCCCGTACATCACGGGCCACTCGCGACCGGGCTCGAAGAAGTCGTGGTGGCAATTCTGAGCGACGCCCGCCGCACCAGCAAAAAACCCGGCCATCGAGCCGGGTTTTTTGTTGCCGTCTGCGGCAGCGCGCGACGGTATGCCTACGCGCGTTGTTGCGCGCGATGCTCGTCGAAGAAGTCCTGCACGACCGCGATCTCGCGCGTGCGCTTGAACGGCGGCAGGCTCTGCCAGATCCGGCGGCCATAAGGCTTGTCGACGAGCCGCGTGTCGCAGATCATCAGCACGCCGCGATCCGTCTCCGCGCGAATCAGCCGGCCTGCGCCCTGCTTCAGCGTGATCACGGCCTGCGGCAGCTGGTGAACCGCGAACGGGCTCAGGCCCTTGCGCGTCAGCGCGTCGAGACGCGCGGCGAGCACCGGGTCGTCCGGCGGCGCGAACGGCAACTTGTCGATCACGACGAGCGACAGCGCGTCGCCGCGCACGTCGACCCCTTCCCAGAAGCTCTGGCTGCCAACCAGGATCGCATTCCCGTACGAGCGGAAGCGATCGAGCAATTCGGTGCGGCTTGCATCGCCCTGCACCAGCAGCGGCGTGTTCCAGCCGCGCGATTCGATCACGTCGCGCAATTTCGATGCGATCCGGTCGACCGCACGCAGCGTCGTGCACAGCATGAAGACCCCGCCGCCCGCCGCCTCGATCGCCGGCAGCGCGGCGTCGAACACGGCATCGGTGAACGCCGGCGACGACGGCTGCGGCAGGTTGCGCGGGACGTACAGCAGCCCCTGTGTCTGATAGTCGAACGGGCTCGCGAGCGTCATCGAACGCCGCGAACTGAGGCCCATCTGCGCCGCGTAGTGCGTGAAGTCGCCGCGCACCGACAGCGTCGCCGACGTGAAGACCCACGCGCGCGGCACGCCGGCGCGCTGCTTCGCAAAGATCGGCGCGACCGACAGCGGCGTTTCGTGCAACTGCACGGTATGCGCGAACACCTCGACCCAGCGCACCTTCTCGCCCGGGTCGTCGCCGGCGGCGGTGTTGGCGGCTGCAGCGGCATCGGCCTTCGCGGCCGCTTCCGCCGCCGCGGGCGTGACCCAGCCGGCGAGCAGATCCTGCAATTCGCGGGCGCGCCGCAGGCAGGCGCCGAGCGACTCCGCACGCTCGGCCTGGCCGGCCAGCGCCGATGCGAGCGCATCGAGCGCCGCGTCGAGCGCGTCGAGCGCGCCGAACATCGGATGATCGTCGCCGAGCTGCGCGAGCGACATGCGCACGATCTGGTCGTTCGCGAACGCAAGGCGCAAGTCGCGGGCCGCGCGCTCGAGGTCGCCGCCGAGCTTCACCCATTCGACCGCATCGCGCGCATGGCTAAGACCTTCGGCGACCGTGTCGCGCGCGAGTTCGAGGATCTGCGTGGTCGACAGCGTCTCGCCGAAGAACAGCGTGGCCGTCTCGGGCAACTGATGCGCCTCGTCGAAGATCACCGTGTTCGCGTTCGGCAGCAGTTCGGCCATCCCGGTGTCACGCAACATGATGTCCGCGAAGAACAGGTGATGGTTGACCACGACGATGTCGGCCTGCTGCGCCTCGCGCCGCGCCTGCATCACGAAGCACTCCTTGTAATGCGGGCACTCCTGGCCGAGGCAGTTGTCGCGAGTGGATGTGACCATCGACCACACGGGTGCGGTCTCCGGCACGCTCGCGAGTTCGGCCTTGTCGCCGCTCTTCGTGATCTTCGCGAAACGGACGATTTCCTGCAGGTACGCGGTGTCCTGTCGCGACGGCAGCCGGCCGTTGTCGGCCGTACGCTGCAGGTAGTAATGGCACAGGTAGTTCGAGCGACCCTTGAGCATCGCCACCGTCACCGGCACCGCGAGCGCGTTGCGCACGGTCGGGATGTCGCGCTGGAACAGTTGGTCCTGCAGGTGCTTCGTGCCGGTCGACACGATGACCTTGCCGCCCCACAGCATCGCCGGTACGAGGTACGCGTAGGTCTTGCCGGTGCCGGTGCCGGCTTCGACGATCAGCGTGTTGTCGCCGGCGTCGGTATCGGTGTCAACAGAGGCGTCCGCGGCGGGATCGGCCGGCTTGTCGGCGTCGCCCAGCCGACGCGCAGGCCGCTTGCGGGTCTCGAAGATTTCGGGCTCGGGCAACCGGCGTGCGGACGCCTCCATCGCGGACGCGACCGCGCGCGCCATCTCGATCTGCGACTGACGCGGACGATAACCGTCGAGCGCGCGCGCAAGGAGTCCGCCTTCGCCGAAGATCGTGTCGAGTTCGTCGACACGCTTGCGGCTCAGCTCGAACGTGCGTTCGGGCGCACGAACGCGCCCGGCGGACGACGCGTCACGCCGGGCATCGGGGTTGGCTTCAAGCGGTGAATTCAAGGCAAGCGTTCCTGTGTCCAGCGCCCGGGCGGCGCCGGCGCTTGCCAGGCCGCGCTCAGGCGCGCTTATCCGGTTCCAGCTGCGATTGCAGCAAAATGATTTTGTCCTTGGCTGCCAGCTTTTCCTTCTTCAGCCGGTGCAGCGTAATGTCGTCGATGTCGGAGTGTCCTTCCTTCAGCTCGATTTCCCGTGCGAGCTGCTGGTGCTGCTCCTGCAATGCTGCCAAACGGTTGTGCAATTCCTGCTGCTGTTCCGTGGGACGGTTTTGCATATGCGCCTCCTCATCGAAGCAGCGCGCCGGCTGGCGTGCCGGCACGCACGAGACTGATTCCGGATCAATCCACCACGTTACTGCCCCTGCTGTTGCTTCTGCTTCGCCTTCTCGGCTGCTTCCTGCTGACGCCGCTCGACATCGGCCTTGTGCTGGGCGGCTTCCTTCTGCTTCTGCTCGTAGCGCGCGGCGTTCTCCGAGCGCTCCTGCGCTTTTTGCGCGGCCTGCTGGTGCGCCTGGTCGAGCTTGCGCTGGAAATCCGCCTGCTTCTGGTCGTATGCCTGCCGGTTCGCGGCGCGCTGCGGCCCTTCCGCACCGCGCTGCGCCTGCTTCAGTGCATTCTGCTCCTGCTTGTCGCGGAACGCAGCGGCGTTCGCCGCCTCGTTCGCGGCACGTTGCGGAGCCTCCGCCGCATTCTGCGCCTGCTTCAGCGCTTGCTGCTCGTCGCGCTGCTGCGCCCGGACCGCGCGCTGTTCGTCGTCGAGGGCGAGCTGCTCCTGACGGATGCTTGCCCGCTCCTCGCGCATCCGGTCGCGCGCATTGCCGAGACAGTGGTTGACGAAGAACTTGCTGTAGCAATCGTGCTCCGCCACCGCATAACGATAATCGTTTTCCGCGGAACGCTGATTGAGCACTTTTTGACGGGCGTCAAAATCCTGCGTGGCAGAGGCCGCAACCGGCGCGGCGGCGGTGTCAGGCACGGCCGCGCCGGAGGCCTGCGCATATGCGGCGGTGGGCCCGGCGGACAAAGCCGCGGCAAGCGCTGCGGCGAGCGCGACGAGAGAAATGCGGGAAGTTGGCAACGTCGTAGGAAAGCTGCGGGACATGTGCCAAATTCTATCACCCCCCCGGCTGGACGCTCCGCCATTTATGGCAAAATGCCCCGCTTCACTCACCCGCGGCATCTGGTCCGGCGGGCCCGTCTCGCAGCCCGCCGCGCGGTCTGCCGGCCCGCGCCGCGATTTCAGCAGGCAGATCATCCACGACATGACGGAAACCGTAGCACTCAAGATCGTACAGCGCATCGCCACCGAACTGTCCGTCCAGCCACGCCAGGTCGCGGCGGCAGTGCAACTCCTCGACGAAGGCTCGACCGTTCCGTTCATTGCCCGGTACCGCAAGGAAGTGACCGGCAACCTGGACGACACGCAGCTGCGCCAGCTCGAGGAGCGGCTCCTTTATCTGCGCGAGCTCGAGGATCGCCGCGCCGCGATCCTGTCGAGCATCGACGAACAGGGCAAGCTGACCGACGAACTGCGCGCCGCGATCGACGCGGCCGACAGCAAGCAGGTGCTCGAAGACCTCTATCTGCCCTACAAGCCGAAACGCCGCACGCGCGCACAGATCGCCCGCGAAGCCGGGCTCGAGCCGCTCGCGCAGGCGCTGCTGGCCAATCCGCTGCTCGACCCGCAAACCGAGGCGGCCGCGTACGTCGATGCCGACAAGGGCGTCGCCGACGTAAAGGCCGCGCTCGACGGCGCGCGCGACATCTTGTCCGAGCAATTCGGCGAGACGGCGGAACTGCTCGGCAAGCTGCGCGACTACCTGCACAGCCAGGGCGTCGTGTCGTCGGCGGTCGTCGAAGGCAAGGAGAACGAGGAAGGCGAGAAGTTCCGCGACTACTACGACTACGCGGAAACGATCCGCACCGTGCCGTCGCACCGCGCGCTGGCGCTGTTCCGCGGCCGCAACGCCGGCGTGCTGACCGTTAAGCTCGGCCTCGGCGACGAACTCGACGCGCAGGTTCCGCATCCAGGCGAAGCGATGATCGCGCGCCATTTCGGAATCGCGAACCAGGGCCGCCCGGCCGACAAGTGGCTGTCCGACGTGTGCCGCTGGTGCTGGCGTGTGAAGGTGCAGCCGCACATCGAGAACGAACTCCTCACCCAACTGCGTGAAACGGCCGAAGCCGAGGCGATCCGCGTGTTCGCGCGCAACCTGAAGGATCTGCTGCTCGCCGCGCCGGCCGGCCCGAAGGCCGTGATCGGCCTCGACCCCGGCCTGCGCACCGGGGTGAAGGTCGCCGTGGTCGACCGCACCGGCAAGCTGCTGGCGACCGATACGATCTACCCGCACGAGCCGCGCCGCGACTGGGACGGCTCGCTGGCGAAGCTCGCCCGGCTCGCCGCGCAGACGCAGGCCGAGCTGATCAGTATCGGCAACGGCACCGCGTCGCGCGAAACCGACAAGCTCGCGAGCGAGCTGATCGCGAAGCATCCGGAGCTGCGGTTGCAGAAGATCGTCGTGTCGGAAGCCGGCGCGTCGGTCTACTCGGCGTCGGAGCTGGCGGCAAAGGAATTCCCGGATCTCGACGTGTCGCTGCGCGGCGCCGTGTCGATCGCGCGTCGCCTGCAGGACCCGCTCGCCGAGCTCGTGAAGATCGAACCGAAAGCAATCGGCGTCGGCCAGTACCAGCACGACGTGAACCAGCGCGAACTGGCCCGCTCGCTCGACGCGGTGGTCGAGGACTGCGTGAACGCGGTCGGCGTCGACGCGAACACCGCGTCGGTCGCGCTGCTCGCACGCGTGTCGGGCCTCAATGCGACGCTCGCGCGCAACATCGTCGACTATCGCGATGCGAACGGTCCGTTCCCGTCGCGCGATCACCTGCGCAAGGTACCGCGCCTTGGCGACAAGACGTTCGAACAGGCTGCCGGCTTCCTGCGCATCAACGGCGGCGAGAATCCGCTCGACCGCTCGTCGGTGCACCCGGAAGCGTATCCGGTCGTCGAGCGGATTCTCGCGAAGATCAACAAGCGGATCGACGACGTGCTCGGCAGCCGCGACGCACTGTCAGGCCTGTCGCCGGCGGAATTCGTCGACGAACGTTTCGGGTTGCCGACCGTGCGCGACATCCTGTCCGAACTGGAAAAACCGGGTCGTGACCCGCGCCCGGAATTCAAGACCGCGACGTTCCGCGACGGCGTCGAAAAAGTGTCCGATCTGGTGCCGGGCATGCTGCTCGAAGGTGTCGTGACGAACGTCGCGGCATTTGGCGCGTTCGTCGACGTCGGCGTACACCAGGACGGCCTCGTTCACGTATCCGCGATGTCAACGAAGTTCATCAAGGATCCGCACGAAGTCGTGAAGGCCGGCCAGGTCGTCAAGGTCAAGGTCCTCGATGTCGACGTGAAGCGTCAGCGGATTGCGCTGACGATGCGCCTCGACGACGATGCGGCCGCACCCGGCATGGCGCCGCGCGGCGGCCAGGATCGCGGCGGCGCCGGCCGCGGCGCGGTGCGCCCGCAACGTTCGCGCGAGCCGGAACCCGCCGGCGCGATGGCCGCGGCGTTCGCGAAGCTCAAGCGCTGAGCGGCGCGACGCATCGTCGCCGTATGAAAAAACCCGCCGAAAGGCGGGTTTTTTTCATGTTTTCAGCGAACCACGCCGCAGAAACCGCGCAGGCCGCAAGAGCGGCCGTGCGTACGTCAGATCTCGATCTTGGTGCCGAGTTCGACGACGCGGTTCGCCGGAATCGAGAAGAAGTCGGTCGGCTTGGCCGCGTTCTGATGCATCCACGCGAACACGCGTTCGCGCCAGATCGACATGCCGGGCAGATGCGTCGGCACCACCGTTTCGCGCGCGAGGAAGAACGATGTGTCCATCAGCTCGAACGTCATGTCGTGCGTGCGGCCGAATTCCTCCAGCACCGCTTTCACGTCAGGCGTCTCGTTGAAGCCGTACTGCGCCTTCACGATGTACAGGCCACCGCCCGCATCGCGGGAACTGAGGCGCTTGTCGTCGCGCACATACGGGATGTCGCGCGTGACGAAGGTCAGGAAAATGGTCCGCTCGTGCAGCACCTTGTTGTGCTTGAGATTGTGCAGCAGGCTGACGGGCACGAGCTTGTCGTTGCCGGTCAGATAGATCGCCGTACCCGACACGCGATGCGGCGGATGCGCGAGCAGCCCCTGCAGGAACGGTTCGAGCGGGATACCGTCGGCGGCCGTGCGCTCCTTGACGATGTGACGGCCCTTGTACCAGGTCATCAGCAGGAAGAACAACAGCGCGCCGATCCCGAGCGGCAGCCAGCCGCCCTGCGCAACCTTCAGCAGGTTCGCGCCGAAGAAGCCGAGGTCGACCGCGAGAAAGACCGTGATGATCGCGCCGACGAGCAGCCGGTTCCAGTTCCACACCTTCACCATCACGACACACGCGAGCACGGTCGTAATCACCATCGTCGCCGTCACCGCGATGCCGTACGCGGCAGCCAGGTTGTCGGAGCTCTTGAAGCCGATCACGATGCACAGGATCACGAACAGCAACAGCCAGTTCACGACCGGCACGTAGATCTGGCCGATCGCCAGCTCGGACGTATGCAGCACCTTCATGCGCGGCACGTAGCCGAGCTGGATCGCCTGCGACGTCAGCGAATACGCGCCGGAAATCACGGCCTGCGAAGCAATCACGGTTGCGACCGTCGACAGCACGACGAGCGGCAGCAGCGCCCACTCCGGCGCCATCAGGAAGAACGGATTCTCGATCGCTTTCGGATTCTGGATCAGCAGCGCGCCCTGGCCGAAGTAGTTCAGCACGAGCGACGGCATCACGAGCCCGTACGCGGCGAGGCGAATCGGCTTCGCGCCGAAGTGCCCCATGTCCGCATAGAGCGCTTCCGCACCGGTCAGCACCAGCACGACGGAGCCCAGCACGACGTAAGCCTGCAGCAGGTGGTCCGCCATGAACGACGCGGCATAGTACGGGTTGATCGCCGCGATGATGCCCGGCGCGCGCATGATGTGATACACGCCGAGCGCGGCGAGTACGATGAACCATAGAACCATGATCGGCCCGAACAGCTTGCCGACCGTTGCGGTGCCGTGACGCTGGATCCAGAACAGCGCGATCAGGATCACGATCGTGATCGGCAACACGAGGTGCGACAGGCGAGGTGTCGCGATCTCGAGGCCTTCGACCGCCGACATCACGGAGATCGCCGGTGTGATCACCGCGTCGCCGTAAAACATGCACGCGCCGAATATCCCGAGTGCCATCAGTGCGCCCGCGACGCGCGTTTTCGAATCGAGCGGCCGCAGCGACAGCGCCATCAGCGCGAGCACGCCGCCTTCGCCGTTGTTGTCGGCGCGCATCACGAACAGCAGATACTTGATGCCGACCACGAGGATGATCGCCCAGAACAGCAGCGAGATCACGCCGAGGATCGACGCTTCGGTCAACGGAATGCCGTGGGCGGGGCTGAACGCTTCCTTGAGCGAATAGAGCGGGCTCGTGCCGATGTCCCCGAACACGACGCCGATCGCCGCTATCGCGAGCGCCTGCAACGAATGTTGATGCGTCGAATGCGCATGGGCGGCGTCGGTCGCCTGGGTCGTGTCGTTCATATGAAGCGTAATAATCGGGTCCGGTTCGGACAAAACGAGCGCTATTCTACTCGCGCCCCCCTGAAACACCGTCCTGCCCTGTTGCCCTGACACCACGTGATTCACGCCGCGCATGCAATCACGCGCGAGCTGTGGCAGGGCTGCCATCATAGCCGGGCCCGCCCCGTCTGCCTACCGCCGCCGCCGATCGCCGCAGCGGGCGGCGCAAATGAAAACGGCGCCGCAAGCGGCGCCGTACAAGGCTTTCGTTCGATCAAGGCTGGCCGCTTACGCGCCCGAGCCGTCGCGCTGCGCGCGACCGCGCTTGATCCATGCCTCGAGGTTGTGCGGACGCACCGTGTCCCATTCTTCGAACGGCTGATGAATCCACGGATTCGTCGGCAAGTACTGCGTATGGTAATCGGGCTTCACCTTGGAGCAACCTTTGTACCAGAGCACAGCCGAGCGCACGGCCGTGACGGACGGATAGCGCTCTTTCAGATGCTCCTGCACCCGCGCGAGCGTGACGCCCGAATCGACGAGATCGTCGACCAGCAGCACGTTGCCTGCGAGGTTGCCGCGCGTCATCGTGATGTACTGCGCGATGTCGAGCTCGCCCTGCTCGGTGCCGGCCGCTTCGCGGTACGAACTCGTCGCGAGGATTGCGAGCGGGACGTCGTAGATGCGCGACAGCTGGTCGCCGACGCGCAGGCCGCCGCGCGCGAGGCACAGGATCTGGTCGAACTTCCAGCCGGATTCATGCACCTGCAGCGCGAGCAACTCGATCAGACGATGGTATTCGTCCCAGCCCACCCACAGGTTCTTGTCGTCGTTGCGCGGATCGGTCATCAAGTCTGCCGCCGTCATCGTGATTTGCTGCGTCATGCTGAACATTAAACCTTGAACGGATGGCGGAGCAGGATCGTTTCGTCGCGGTCCGGGCCCGTCGAAATCATGTCGACCGGCACGCCAGCCACTTGCTGGACGCGGGTCAGGTATGCCTGCGCATTCGCCGGCAGTGCGTCCCACGTCTTGATGCCGACAGTGCTTTCCTTCCAGCCTGCGAACGTTTCGTACACCGGTTCGCAACGCGCGACGTCGACCGCACCGCGCGGCAGGATGTCCACGTCCTTGCCGTCGACCTTGTAGCCGACGCACAGCTTCACTTCATCGAGCCCGTCGAGCACGTCGAGTTTCGTCATGCACAGGCCCGACACGCCGTTGATCTGGATCGAGCGGCGCAGTGCCGCCGCATCGAGCCAGCCGGTGCGGCGCGGACGGCCGGTAACCGAGCCGAATTCCTTGCCGACGTTCGCGAGCGTGACACCGACCTGGTCCTGACGCTGCGGATTGTCCGCATCGTACAGCTCGCTCGGGAACGGGCCCGAGCCGACGCGCGTGCAGTACGCCTTCGTGATGCCGAGGATGTAGTTCAGCTTTTGCGGACCCACGCCGGCGCCCGCCGACGCCGCACCCGCGACGCAGTTGCTCGACGTGACGAACGGATAGGTGCCGTGGTCGATGTCGAGCAGCGTGCCCTGCGCGCCTTCGAACAGCAGGTTCTGACCGGCATTGTTCGCGTCGTACAGACGGCGCGACACGTCGGCCACCATCGGCTTCAGGCGATCGGCATAGCCGAGCATCGTATCGAGCGTGGCCTGGAAATCGACGGCCGCGCCGCCGAGATACTGGGTCAGCACGAAGTTGTGGAAATCGAGGTTCTCGCGCAGGCGGTCGGCGAAAGTCTTTGCGTCGAACAAGTCCTGCACGCGCAGCGCGCGGCGGCCGACCTTGTCTTCGTACGCGGGGCCGATGCCGCGGCCGGTCGTACCGATCTTGCCCGCGCCCTTGCGCGCTTCGCGCGCCTGGTCGATCGCGATGTGGTACGGCAGGATCAGCGTCGTGGCTTCGGAGATGAACAGGCGGTCACGCACGTTCACGCCGGCTTCTTCCAGCTCGCCGATTTCCTTGAACAGTGCCTCGGGGGACAGAACGACGCCATTGCCGATGTAGCAGGCGACGCCTTCACGCATGATGCCCGACGGAATGAGGCGCAAGATGGTTTTCTTGCCGCCGATGATGAGGGTGTGGCCGGCGTTGTGACCGCCCTGGAAACGCACGACGCCCTGAGCGTGGTCCGTCAGCCAGTCGACGATCTTGCCCTTGCCTTCATCACCCCATTGCGTTCCCACGACGACGACATTGCGCCCGGGAGTCACGTTCACTGCGCTGGCAGACATGTTGATTCGTTAGCTGGTTAAAAACGTATTCTACCTATGTTCGCGGGCGATTCCGAATTTTTCCGTTTCGCTTCAACGATATGCACGTCAAACGACGGCCCGCGAACGCCTGATTAACGGGGTTCGACCACCCATGCGCCGTTCCGCTCGACGAGCGAACGGTCGCACGCGAACTCGTCAAGCACGTGGTCGTGTCCCGGCAACGCCTGAATCACGACCTCGCCCGCATCGCGCAGCGCCGCGACGGCTGCGCTCAGCGCATCGTCCTGCGCCCACGGGGCAAGTATCGCGGTGCCGCGCGCCTCGACCGGCGAAATTCGCGCGAGCTCGCGCAGGTCGAGTGAGAAGCCCGTCGCCGGCCGCGCGCGACCATAGGCCTGGCCCACGTGGTCGTAGCGGCCGCCGCGCGCGATCGCGTTCGGCACGCCGTCGATGTAGGCCGTGAACATCGCGCCGCTGTGGTAAGCGTAGCCGCGCAGATCGGCGAGATCGATCGCCACTTCGACGCCCTTCGCCTGGACCGCGAGTTGCGCGAGGTCGTCCAGCGCGCGCGTGATCTCGGGCAGCACCGGCAGGCGTGCGCGCGCTTCGTCGAGCACGCTTGCGTCGCCGTACAGTTGCGGCAGCGCACGCAGCGCCGCGCGCGTGTCCGCGCCGAGATCGTCGGTCAGTTCACTCAGCAGCGGCACGTCCTTGCCCGACAGTGCGTCGTACAGCGCTTCGCCGCGCTCGGCCGCCTGCGCGTCGCGCGCGAGCAGCGCCGCGAGCACGCCCGCGTGGCACAGATCGAGGCGGATCCGCGACAGCCCCGCGAGGTGCAGCGCGTCGAGCATCAGCTGCTGGATCTCGAGATCGGCTTCCAGCCCAGCATGGCCGTAGATTTCGGCGCCGATCTGGATCTGCTCGCGCGTGGCATGCAGGCCGCGCGGGCGCGTATGCATCACGTGCCCCGCGTAGCAAAGACGCGTCACGCCCTGACGGTTCAGCAAATGCGCGTCGATGCGCGCGACCTGCGGCGTGATGTCCGCACGCAACCCGAGCGTACGGCCCGACAATTGGTCGACCAGCTTGAAGGTGCGCAGGCGCAGGTCGGCGCCGCCGCTCGTCAACAGCGACTCGAGGTATTCGAGCAGCGGCGGCATCACCATTTCATAGCCGTACGAACGGAAGCGGTCGAGCAGCCTGCGGCGCAGCTCCTCGATCTTGCGCGCTTCCGACGGCAGTACGTCGGCGATATTCTCGGGAAGTAACCAGGTCGACATCGGTACGGTCCTACGACGGGAAACAGGGCGCGACACACGCGCCGCAAATGAATCGGAAATCGGAATCGGGCGGAACGAACGGCGGGTGCGCCGTCCGATCAAGTGGCAAGCAGCAGCAGGACGAGCCCGAGCGCCATCACGATGAGCCCGCCGATCCGGATATGATGCGGCGGCCGCTCCGCTATTCTACGAAACGTGTCGCGCCAGGCGACGGGAAACACGAAGGGGAACGCCCCCTCGATGATCAGCATCAGTGCTACCGCGAGCAACAACGAGCCAGCCAGATCCATGCGAGCGACGGCGCCGCTCGTCGCGGCGCCCCAAGGTCAGTGTTTGCGGGGAGCAGGCGCCGCCGGTGCGGCGCCGCCCGTCGGGCTGCGCATGAAACGGAAGAACTCGCTGTCGGGATCGACGACGATGATGTCGTTGCGCTTGAACGTATTCCGGTAAGCCTGCAGGCTCGCGTAGAACTGATAGAACTGCGGATCGCGGCCAAACGCGTCGGCGGCGATCGACGCGGCCTTCGCGTCGCCCTCGCCCTTGATCGTCTGCGCCGACTTGTACGCATTCGCGAGCACCGCCTGCTGTTCGCGTTCCGCGTCGGCCTTGATCTGCTCGACGTCGGCCGCACTGTCGGCACGCACCTTCGCGGCCTGATCGCGCAGCGCGGCAATCATCCGCTGATACACGGCGTCCGTCTGCGCAGCCGGCAGGTCGATACGCGTCAACTGGACGTCGACCACGTCGACGCCGAGGCCCGACGCCTGTACGCGCACCGCATCGCGGGCCGCATTCGCGATCTCCCGCTGGCCGCCGAGCGCGTCGTCGAGCGCATGCTTGCCGAACGCGTCGCCGAGTGCGGACTTCAGCGCGGCAGCCAGCCGCTCGGCAGCAGCAGCCGGGTCGCCGCCCGTCGCCGTGAAGTACTTCATCGGGTCGCTGATCCGGTACTTGACCGCGTACGCAACGAGCAGATCGTGCTTGTCTTCGGTCGCCACCTGCAACGGATCCGGCGATTCGAGCGATTGCAGGCGCGTATCGATCAGCGTCGCAGTCTGCAACGGCGGCGGCAGCTTGAAATGGATGCCGGGGCCGGCAAGCTCGGGCTGCGCGCCGTCGCGCCCCGACAGCACGGCCATATGGCGCGGATCGACGCTCAGCACGGTCGACGACGCCGCGAACGCGGCGATCACGATTGCGACGACGAGCGCAATGATTCGGTTCATGTTCTGCGCTCCCCGTTACTTCGTATCGTCTTCGCGCGAGCGGCTGCGGAACGCTTCGCGGGATCGCAGCACGTCGCTGCCCGGTGCAGGCGCCGCGGCAGCCGAAGCCGCGCTCGCCGGCGCGCTTGACGCGGCAGCAGCTGGCGCCGATGACTGGTCGGGCACGGCTGCGCCAGCGGCTGCCGTCGCATTCGCCGCATTCGTCGCGGCCGTCGCATTCGCGGCGCTTTGCCGCCCCTGCTCGACGAGCTTGTCGAGCGGCAGGTACACGACGCTGTTGCCGCCCTTGTTGCCGACGAACACCTTCGTCGCGTTCGAATAGATTTGCTGCATCGTCTCGAGGTACATCCGCTCGCGAATCACCGCGGGCGCCTTCGAATATTGCGCATAGACCTGCTTGAAGCGCTCGGCGTCGCCTTCGGCTTCGGTGACCACGCGCTGCGCATACGCATTTGCGTCGTCGGCGAGCTTCGCCGCATCGCGCTGCGCCTTCGGCAGCAGGTCGTTCGCGTAGGCCTGCGCGGCCCGCTTCGCAGCCTCGCGCTCGTCGCGCGCCTTCGCGACTTCCGCATACGCGGCCTGCGTCTGCTCGGGCGCCGTGACGCTCTGCATCGTGACGGCCGTGACCTCGAGCCCGGACTGGTAGCGATCGAGATCGCGCTGAATCGCGGCGGACAGCTGCTCGCGCAGCGCGTCGCGATCCTGGTTCAGCAGGTCGGCTGCACTGCGCGTGCCGACGATCGCGCGCACCGCAGCCTGTGCGGCCTGCGACACGCTGCGCTCGGGATCGACGCTGCGGAACAGGTAATCGGTGGCGGAGCGGATCCGGTACTGAACGACGAAACGCACATCGACGATGTCGGCGTCGCGCGTGAGCATCGCCGCTTCCTTCACGTTCGCGAGACGCACGACGTTGTTTCGGCCGATCTCGATCGAACGGACCTGCGACGTGTCGACGATCTCGTGCGACGCGAACGGATATGGCGCGCGCCAGTGGACGCCCTGGCCTACCGTGCCCGACAACTTGCCGAACTGCAGCACGACGCCCGTCTGGCCGTCCTGCACGACGAACAGCCCGCTGCCCGCATATACGGCGATCAGCACGCCGATCACGATGCCGACGCCGACGCGCGCGGCCCGGCCATTATCGGGCCGGAAGCCGTTGCCGCCCTTGCCGCCGAACAGGCCGCTCAGACGCCGGTTGAAGTTGCGCCACATCTCGTCGAGATCGGGCGGGCCGTCACCGTCGCCGCCGGGCGGACGCTTCGATTCGTTCGCACGCGGACGGGATCCGTCGTTGCCCTTGCCATCACCACGCCCCCAGCGGGGATCGTTGATCGACAGCAAGGCGCGCATCCGCCGCCAGGTACTCCGCTCGTTGTATTCGTTCACCAGAGTTTGTTCACCAGATTGGACGCCGGCGAACCGGCCGGGACCGGTTAGCGCCCGTGTTCGGAAATCGTGTGGTCTTCGTGCGGTTCTGCGGGCGCGCCGTCGAGCGCGTCGTCGGGCAACGTCGCGCCGGAGAGGTGTTCCGCGGAGGCGATTTCGGCGATGGCGGCACGCAACGTGTCGAGACCCTGACCGGTGCGCGCGCTCAAAAAGACGCGCGAAATATTACCATACTCGTCCCGCTCGACCGCGTCGCCGCGGGCTGCCAGCTCCGGCACGGCGTCGATCTTGTTGAACACGAGCACCTGCCGGATCGTGTCCGCGCCGATCTCGTGCAGCACGCCGTTGACCTGCTCGATCTGCTCGAGCCGCACTGCGCTCGACGCGTCGACCACGTGCAGCAGCAGATCCGCGTGGATCGTCTCCTCGAGGGTCGCGCGAAACGCTGCAACCAGTTGGTGCGGCAGTTCGCGGATGAACCCGACCGTGTCGGACACGACGATCTGCCCGACTTCGTCGCCGAGGTACACGCGCCGCGACGTCGTATCGAGCGTCGCGAACAGCTGATCGGCCGCGTACGCCTGCGCTTTCGTCAGCGCATTGAACAGCGTCGACTTGCCCGCGTTCGTGTAGCCGACGAGCGACACCGACATCGTGCCGCTGCGTGCGCGCTGGCGACGCTGCGTGCTGTGCTGCCGGCGCAGCCGGTCGAGCCGCGACTTCAGCATCTTGATGCGCTCGCCGATCAGCCGGCGGTCGGTTTCGAGCTGCGTTTCGCCGGGGCCGCGCAGGCCGATACCGCCCTTTTGCCGCTCCAGGTGGGTCCACGCGCGGATCAGCCGGGTCGACAGGTACTGCAGCTGCGCGAGCTCGACCTGCAGCTTGCCTTCATGGCTGCGGGCGCGCTGAGCGAAGATATCGAGGATCAGACTCGTGCGATCGACCACACGCCTGTTAAGCGCCTGCTCCAGATTCCGCTGCTGAGCCGGTGCCAGTGCGTGGTTGAAGATGACGATTTCGACGTTGTGCGCGTCGCAGGCGAGCCGCAGTTCTTCGGCTTTGCCGCTGCCGATGAACATCTTGGCATCGGGACTGGCGCGACGGCCCGTGAGGGTGACGGCGGGACGGGCTCCCGCACTGGAGGCAAGAAGGCTGAGTTCTTCGAGACTGGCTTCGAAATCGGTCTTGCCGAAATCGATGCCGACGAGCGCTGCGTTGATCAAATTATCGGGTGTCAAGATGAGGCGGCTGGCATCGGTCGCTCGCGGCGACCGGATGCCGGCCGCTGCGATGGGTTAGGACGAGGCTTCCGCGTCCGGGTGGAAATTCACCGGGCGCGCCGGCACGACCGTCGAGATGGCGTGCTTGTAAACCATCTGGGTCACCGTATTACGGAGCAACACGACGTACTGGTCGAACGATTCAATGTTCCCTTGCAGCTTGATGCCGTTGACGAGATAGATCGAAACGGGAACGTGCTCTTTGCGCAGTGCGTTCAAAAACGGGTCTTGTAACAATTGCCCTTTGTTGCTCATGGCGTACTCCATCTTTTTTTGCAGGTTGATCTGGATTGGCGACGAAGAAAAAGAGATCCGGCGCCAATCGCTACACTATAGCCGATTTTGCCTGCCCCGCCCCGGCATGGGCCATGCGGCCTATCCCTTGTGGGACGTGCGTAGCAGGCGTGTTCAGCCCTTGTCCGCGTACGGATTGTTCGACGAACGGAACTCTATGCGCAATGGAGTCCCGGTCAGCGAGAAAGTTTCGCGGAAACGGTTTTCGAGGTAACGCTTGTACGTTTCCGTCACCGCATCGAGCGCGTTGCCGTGGATCACGATCAGCGGCGGATTCTGGCCGCCCTGGTGCGCATAACGCAGCTTCGGACGCACCGGGCCGCGACGGCGCGGCTGCTGGAACTCGACTGCTTCGATCAGCGCGCGCGTGAGCTTCGGCGTCGGCAGTTTCGCCATCGCCGCCGCATACGCGTCGTCGACCGAGCGCATCAGCGCGCCGATGCCGGTCTTCTTCGCGGCCGAGATGTAGTGCGATTTCGCGAAATCGAGGAATTTCAGCTTGCGGGTCAAATCCGCTTTCGCACGATCGCGCGCGTGGTCGTCGAGGCCGTCCCATTTGTTGACGCCGATCACGAGCGCGCGGCCCTGCTCGACGACGAAGCCGGCGATGTGCGCGTCCTGATCGGATATGTCCTGCTGCGCATCCAGCAGAAGAATGACGACGTTCGCATCCGAGATCGACTGCAGCGTCTTCACGACGGAGAACTTCTCGATCGCCTCGAACACCTTGCCCCGGCGTCGCAGGCCCGCGGTGTCGATCAGCGTGTATTTCTTGCCGTTACGCTCGAAGTCGACGTAGATCGAATCGCGCGTCGTGCCCGGCATGTCGAACGCGATCACGCGGTCCTCGCCGATCAGCGCGTTCACGAGCGTCGACTTGCCGACGTTCGGGCGGCCGACGATCGCGATCTTGATGCCGCGCGACGGATCGTCCTCGTCCGCTTCTTCCGGCTGGCCCGCGTACGCGACTTCCAGCGCCTCGTTGATCATGTCGGTCACGCCGTCGCCGTGCGCGGCCGAGATCGCGCGCGGGTCGCCGAGGCCGAGTTCGTAGAAGTCGGTCGCGACCGCCGTGTACTTCATCCCCTCGGCCTTGTTGACCACGAGGAAGATCGGCCGGCCGGTCTTGCGCAGGTAATCGGCGATCGACTTGTCCTGCGGCGCGAGCCCGTTGCGGCCGTCGACGATGAACACGACGACGTCCGCTTCCTCGACGGCTTGCCGCGTCTGGCGCGCCATCTGGTGCAGGATGCCGTCTTTCGCGACGGGTTCGAAGCCGCCGGTATCGACGACCAGATACGGCCGCGCGCCGACCCGCCCCTCGCCGTAATGGCGATCGCGCGTCAGGCCCGGCAAGTCGGCGACCAGCGCATCGCGCGAGCGCGTGAGCCGGTTGAACAGCGTGGATTTCCCCACATTGGGGCGCCCAACGAGGGCAATGACCGGTTTCATCTGTGTTTTCTACGGTGATGCGCAGCAGCGGGAGGCCCGCTGCTGCGGGCGGCTGCGCTGAATGAAAATATCACGATTTCGCGCCGCGCCGGATGCGCGCGCCGGGCGCGCGTTGCGCGCCGTCGTCTTTCGTTGCGAACTGCCTTTCAAATACCGAGCGGCCGGGAACACCGGCCGCCTTCATGTCGCACGATCACGGCCGGCGGGCCCCGCCCGCTCCGCCGCGATCGCACCTGTTGCGTGCGCGTCAGCGCGGACGGAACCCGTACAGGCCGCCGTCCTTCGTCTGCACGACGAGCGTATTGCCCGCCAGGACCGGCGCCGCGGTGATCGCGCTGCCGTCGGTCTTCATGCGCGCGATGAAGCTGCCGTCTTCGCGCGACAGAAAGTGCACGAAGCCCTTGTAGTCGCCCATCACGACCGCGTGGCCAAGCAGATAAGGCACGCCGACGTCGCGGCTCTTCAGCTTGTCGTTGCGCCAGAGCTGGTTGCCGCTCGCCGCGTCGTAGGCCGTCACGACCGACCAGTCGTCGCCGCCGGCGACAACCGAATCGTCCTGTGCGAGACCGCTGCGGCTCGAGAACGGCTTTTCCCACAGCGGGCGGCCCGAGTTCGCGTCGAAGCAGCCGAGCTGCCCCTGGAACGTGACCGCGCACGCTTCGGCGCCGACGAGCGTCGGCGGACCGCTGACGTCGTTGATGCGCTCCACTTCGGTCACCCCCTTCGGGAACGACACGGGCGTCTGCCAGAACGGCTCGCCCGTCTGCAGGTTGATCGCGACGAGGCCGCCGCCGGGGAAGCCCGCCAGCACGGCCGCATCGCCGGCGAACGTCATGCCGGCCGACACGCGCAGATTCAGCGGCACCGCGCGATTGCGGTAGTTCCACTTCTGCTCGCCCGTCTGCGCATTGAACGCAATCACCTGGCCGTCGATCGTACGCACGATCACGAGGCCGTTGCCGACGAGCGGCGGCGAGAAGATCTCGCCTTGAACGCTCGTCTTCCACAGCTGCTTGCCGTCGGGACCGAGCACGAACACGCCGCCCTTCAGCGCGCCGACCGCGGTCAGATTGCCGTCGCTGCCGACACCGGCGGACAGGTCCGACCCGACCTTCGTGCGCCACAGCGTCTGCCCCGTTTTCGCGTCGATCTTTTCGACCGAACCGTTCTCGCCCGCCGCGAAAACGGCGTCGCCCACGGCCACCGGCGAGAACAGATAGCGCCCGCCCTTGCCGACGCTCGCCTTCCAGACCTGTTGCACGTCGAGGACGGGCTTGAACTCGGTGAGCGGCGTCGGCACGCGGCGCGCGTCCTTCGACGACGAGCAGGCCGCCAATGCCAGGACAGCCGCCGCGCAGGCTACGGGCACAGCGTAACGTTTCAGCAAATTCATCGGTTAGCGAAGCAAGTTAAGAGGTTGAGGGGGCCGAAATCAGCCGCCGAGCGCGTCGAGCTTGAACTGTACGAGCTGACGCGCGGACTGGTCGTCCTGCGACAGACCGTCGAGCGCGAGCTTGTACGCGGCGCGCGCATCGTCGGTCTTGCCTTGCGCGGCCAGCAGATCGCCGCGGCGATCTGCCACGAGGCCCTTGAATGCATCGACCGGCGTGCCGGACAGCAGCGCGAGTCCCGCGTCGTACGCCTTCTCGTCGAGCAGCAGCGATGCGAGACGCAGCTTCGCGATCTGCTTGTATTCGTCGTCCTTCGCGTGGTCGACCGCCCATTGCAGCTGCGCCTTCGCGCCGGCTGCGTCGCCGGCCGCGTACAGCGTCTTCGCGGCAGCAAGCGCGGTCATCTGTGCATACGGCGTGCGGCCGAACTTGTCTTCCATGTCGGCGGCCGCGCGAGCCATCGTCGCCTTGTCGTTCGCGGCGGCGGCTTTCAGCACCTGTTCGTACAACCCGGAAGCCTCCGCAGCCTGACGGCGTTGCCAGTAATTCCAGCCGTTGAAGCCGGCCGCGACGACGAGCGCCGCCAGCACGATCCACGTGGTCAGGTTGCCCCAGCGGGCCCACCACGCCTTCAGACTTTCAATCGATTCTTGTTCGTCGTGATAACTCATCGGCGAGCGATTCCTTCCTTTTCAGGCTTTTCTTGTCGAGCGAATGCCAGCGCGATCAGTCGTCGCCGTCTTCGGCGGATGCAACCATCGCATTGATTAGGAATTCGGTCAAGCTTTCGACCGGTACGGTCTGCTGAACGTTCTTTTCCCCTTCCTGGCCCGACCCGCGCAACGCTTTCACGCCCACCGTGCCGTTCGCGACCTCTTCCTCGCCGAAGATCACCGCGAACGCGGCGCCGCTCGCATCGGCCCGCTTCATCTGCGACTTGAAGCTCGCCGGCGCGCCATCGGCGCTGCAGTGGAAAATCACGTCGAGGCCCGTATCGCGCAGACGCTCGGCCGCGATGAACGCCTGTTCGCGCGCCGTCTCGCCCTGGTGCACGACGTATACGTCGACACCTTCCTGCTCGGGCGCGAGATTCTCTTCCTTCAGCAGTTCGAGGATGCGCTCGATGCCCATCGCCCAACCGCAAGCGGCAGTCGGCTTGCCGCCGAGCTGCTCGATCAGCGGGTCGTAGCGGCCGCCGGCCGCGACCGTGCCCTGCGCGCCGAGCTTGTCGGTCACCCACTCGAACACGGTCAGGTTGTAGTAGTCGAGGCCGCGCACGAGACGCGGATTGATCTTGAACGGAATGTTGTTCGCGAGCAGCAGGCGTTGCAGCCCTTCGAAGTGCGCACGCGATTCGTCGCCGAGGAAGTCGATCAGCTTCGGCGCGTTCTGCGCGATTTCCTGCAGCGCGGGGTTCTTCGTGTCGAGCACGCGCAGCGGGTTCGTATACAGGCGGCGCTTCGCGTCCTCGTCGAGCACGTCGACAAACTGCTCGAGATATTTGATCAGTTCGACGCGGTGCGCGGCGCGCTCTTCGGCGAGGCCGAGCGAATTGATCTCGAGCTTGATGCCGGTCAGCCCGAGATCGTCCCACAGGCGCTGGCACATCATGATGATTTCGGCGTCCGCATCCGGGCCCGCGAAGCCGAGCGCCTCGACGCCGACCTGGTGGAACTGGCGGTAGCGGCCGCGCTGCGGGCGCTCGTGACGGAACATCGGACCGATGTACCACAGCCGCTTCGGGCCGTCGTACAGCATGTTGTGCTCGATCGCGGCCCGCACGACGGCCGCGGTGTTCTCCGGGCGCATCGTCAGGTTTTCGCCGTTCAGCGCATCGGTGAAGCTGTACATCTCCTTCTCGACGATGTCGGTGACTTCGCCGATGCCGCGCGTGAACAGCTGCGTGTGCTCGACGATCGGCGTGCGGATGTTCTGGTAGCCGTACGCGCGCAACAGCGATTTCACGGTAGCTTCGAAGAACTCCCACAGGCCGGCATCCTGCGGAAGGATGTCGTTCATGCCTTTGACGCCGGTGAGTTTCTCGATCTTGCGTTTCTGTTCAGTCATCGTTCGTGTGTGTGGACGAATTTAGTTCAGGGCCTCGGTACGGCCGTAGTTGCGCGCGACGTAGTCGCTGACGATCTGCTGGAATTCCTCGGCGATCCGCTCGCCGCGCAGCGTCTTGACCTTCTCGCCGTCGATGAAGACGGGTGCGGCCGGATTCTCGCCCGACCCGGGCAGGCTGATGCCGATGTTCGCGTGCTTCGATTCGCCCGGACCGTTGACGATGCAGCCCATCACCGCGACGTTCATCTTCTCGACGCCCGGATACTCCTTGCGCCAGACCGGCATCTGCTCGCGCAGGTAGGTCTGGATCTGCATCGCGAGTTCCTGGAACAACGTGCTGGTCGTACGGCCGCATCCCGGACACGCGATCACCATCGGTGCGAACGAGCGCAGGCCCATCGTCTGCAGGATCTCCTGGCCGACGATCACCTCGCCGGTGCGCGGCGCGCCCGGTTCGGGCGTCAGCGAGATGCGAATCGTGTCGCCGATCCCTTCCTGCAGCAGCACGCCGAGCGCGGCAGTCGACGCGACGATGCCCTTCGAGCCCATGCCCGCCTCGGTCAGGCCGAGGTGCAGCGCGAAGCCGCAGCGGCGCGCGAGCTCGCGGTACACGGCGATCAGGTCCTGCACGCCGCTGACCTTGCACGACAGCACGATCCGGTCGCGGCCGAGACCCAGTTCCACCGCACGCTCGGCCGAGCCGATCGCCGACTGGATCAGCGCCTCGTACATCACGCTCTGCGCATCCCACGGCTGCGCACGCGCGGCGTTCTCGTCCATCATCCGCGCGAGCAGGTCCTGGTCGAGGCTGCCCCAGTTCACGCCGATCCGCACCGGCTTGTCGTACTTCGCGGCGGCTTCGATCATCTGCGCGAACTGCGTGTCGCGCTTCGCGCCCTGGCCGACGTTGCCCGGGTTGATCCGGTACTTCGACAGCGACTCCGCGCAGCCCGGATAATCTCGCAGCAACAGGTGCCCGTTGTAGTGGAAATCGCCGACGAGCGGAACGGTCACGCCCATCCGGTCGAGCTGCTCGCGGATCGCGGGCACGGCCGCCGCGGCTTCCGGCGTGTTGACCGTGATGCGCACCAGCTCGGAGCCCGCATTCGCGAGTTCCTTGATCTGGATCGCGGTACCGATTGCATCGGCCGTATCGGTATTCGTCATCGACTGCACGCGCACCGGCGCATCGCCGCCGATCGTCACGAGTTGTCCGCCCCAACGAACATTCACCGCATGCGACACACGACGCGGCTGATGTCCGCCGAACACCGGCTCGGTTGAACAAATCTGACTGCTGCGTGGGGATTGAGCTTCGGATTGCATCGATAGATCCATTTACGCGGAATGCGCCGCGACGCGGCGCATGAATTGAAAAAGCGCCGTGCCCTTGCGGCCTGCCCAGGACAGGCCCGCGCCACGGCGCTTGACGTCAGGGCAACGTGAACCGCGCCACGTTACCCCGCGCTGCCGAATATTTTGCCGGATCGACGGGTTTTCCGTCGAACGCGACCGTATCGAGGCCGGCCTTGTTGCCGATCGTGACCTTGAACGGCCCGTCGCCCGCGACCTGCTTCGTCTCGCCGGCCCGCACCAGCGCCGAGAACAGCTCCTTGCCATTCTTGTCGCGCACGCTGAACCAGCAATCCTGCTTGACCTTCAGTTCGATCATCGACTGGCCTGCCGCCACCGCGACGCTTGCGGGCTGGGCCGGCACGACGGCTGCGCTCGCCGCTTCGGCCGCCGCGACGACGGGCTGCGATGCGGGTGCCGCGACCACGGGCGCCGGCGCTGCCGATGCTACGACCTGCGGCGCCGCACCGGACGCCGCAACTTGCGCGGGCGCGGCGGCAGGCGCGACGTTACCGACTGCCGTCGACGCACCTGCCGCAGCCGCCTGGTCGACGGTGGACGCCGCCGGCGCGCTCGCCGCGGACGCATGGCCGGCGTCGCCGCCCTTGAAGCGCGCGAGCCAGCTCGACGAATCGCCGCCAGTGTGCCACATGAGCACCGCGATCACCGCGATGACGACGATCGCCGTCCCCCACAGCCACGGATGGTGACCGGATGAGCCGCCGAGCGGAATCGATACGCGGCCGCGCGGCAAATCCGTCCCCGACGAGGCGGGCATCGACAGGTCGACTTCCGGCACGCCGCGCTCGCGGCGCAACGCCTGCGCGAACGGCTCCGGATCGACGCCGAGCATCTTGGCGTAGCTGCGCACGACGCCGAGCGCGAACGTCACGCCGGGCAGATGGCTGATGTCGCCTGCCTCGAGCGCGCGCAACTTCGGCGGAGCAACCTTGAGCCGCGCCGATACGTCGTCGACCGTCCAGCCCTTCGCCTCCCGGAGCTGCGCCAGCCGGCTGCCGACAGCCGCCAGCGTTTCCAGTCCCGCCGATGCCGGCTGCGCGGCATTCGTCTCTGCGCCGTTGGTCGGCTGCGGCTCACTCATCCTTGTCCTCGCGTCGATTCTTCTTCACTGGGGCGCCGCCGGCTCCCGCCGGTTACACCCGCAACTGTCCATACCATGCGCGGCGCCGAGGCGCCGCGACCGATCGCTATTCGCGTGTTGTACCGCCAAAAGTCCGGGCATCCGCGGCCGAAGGCCGCCCCGTCAAATCGCCCGGACTTCGATGATCTTTGCTGCTGCGCCCGTCCGCTCCGCCAGGCGCGTGCGGTCCTTCACCGCGCCCGCAAGCTGCCCGCACGCGGCGTCGATGTCGTCGCCGCGCGTCTTGCGCACGGTCGTGACGACACCCGCGTCGATCAGAACCTGTGCAAAGCGCTTGATCTGCTCCGGCTTCGAGCGGATGAGGCCCGACTCCGGAAACGGATTGAACGGGATCAGATTGAACTTGCACGGCACGTCACGCGTGACGGCCAGCAGTTCGCGCGCATGCGCTTCGGTATCGTTGACACCGTCGAGCATGCAGTATTCGAAAGTAATGAAATCGCGCGGCGCGACTTTCAGATAGCGTTCGCACGCGGCCATCAGCTCGCGAAGCGGATGCTTCTTGTTGAGCGGCACCAGTTCGTCGCGCAGCGCATCGTTCGGCGCGTGCAGCGACACGGCGAGCGCGACCGGCAGTTCGGCGCCGAGACGGTCCATCATCGGCACGACGCCGGACGTCGACAGCGTGACGCGGCGGCGCGACAAGCCGTACGCGTTGTCGTCCAGCATCAGCCGCATCGCCGGCACGACCGCGTTGTAATTCAGCAGCGGCTCGCCCATGCCCATCATCACCACGTTGGTGACGACCCGTTCGGCCTTGCCGTTCGGACCGGGCGCGCGACCGAGCGACGCACGCAATGCAAATTCGGCCATCCGGAGCTGACCGATGATTTCGGCTGTCGACAGATTGCGGGAGAAACCCTGCTTGCCCGTCGAGCAGAACCGGCAGTTGACCGCGCACCCAGCCTGCGACGACACGCACAGCGTGCCGCGCGTCTCTTCCGGGATGAACACGGTTTCGACTGCATTGCCGTTTCCGACGTCGATCAGCCACTTGCGCGTGCCGTCGGCGGAAACGTGATCGCTGACGATGTCGGGCATCCCGATCGACGCGCGGCCCTTGAGCTTTTCTCTCAAAGACTTCGCAAGATCGGTCATGCCGTCGAAATCGCCGGCGTTGTACTGGTGGATCCAGCGCTGCAACTGCTTGGCGCGGAACGGCTTCTCGCCGAGGCTGCCGCAGTACGCGACAAGACCCTCGGCATCGAAGTCGAGAAGATTGACGGAAGTTTCGCTCGTCATGATGTGCTGCCTTGCCGCGTGCGCTGAATCCTGCCTACTTGTTGCCAGCCAGGGCTTAGCGCGAGTAGACGTTCATTTCCGGGAAGAAGAACGCGATTTCGACCGCGGCCGTTTCGGCAGCGTCCGAGCCGTGCACGGCGTTCGCGTCGATGCTGTCGGCGAAGTCGGCGCGGATCGTACCCTTTTCCGCCTTCTTCGGATCCGTCGCGCCCATCAGGTCGCGGTTCTTCAGGATCGCGCCTTCGCCTTCCAGAACCTGGATCATCACCGGGCCCGAGATCATGAAATCGACGAGATCCTTGAAGAACGGACGTGCCGCGTGAACTGCGTAGAACTTCTCTGCGTCAGCACGCGACAGGTGTGCCATGCGCGCTGCGACGATCTTCAGGCCGGCGCCTTCGAAACGGCTGTAGATCTGGCCGATCACGTTCTTTGCCACCGCATCCGGCTTGATGATCGACAGGGTGCGCTCGATTGCCATAAAAACTCCAAAAAATTAAGAAGTTACAGGTTCAAATGAATCCGCTATTGTAGCACGATCCCGTGTATCATTGCGATTGAACCCTTACACCGGTGAAAGGTTCCAAATTCATATGTTTTTGCGCCGCGCGGCCATTGAAACCAAGCGGCACGGAACGTATCTTAGCCATAGCTGCTCCGGTTTGCTGCGCCGCACACCGCGCGCGCCGAACCGGCCCCGGACGCCCATGCGTTCAATGTTAGGAGAAACCATGAACGACTATCCGTACAATTTCGGCCGCGGCGGCTCCGTCAGCACCGCGGAGGTTCGCAACCGCGTGCTGCGGAACACGTACTGGCTGCTCGCGCTGTCGATGGTGCCGACGGTTCTGGGAGCATGGGTCGGCGTCGCGACGGGCTTCTCGCTGTTCGCAGCCACGAGCCCGATGATGAGCCTGCTCGCGTTCTTCGCGATCGCGTTCGGCTTCATGTTCGCGATCGAGCGCACGAAAAACAGCGCGGCGGGCGTGTTCGTGCTGCTCGGCTTCACGTTCTTCATGGGCCTGATGCTGTCGCGCCTGTTGAGCTTCATCCTCGGCTTCTCGAACGGCCCGTCGCTGATCATGCTCGCGTTCGGCGGCACCGGCATCATCTTCGCCGCGATGGCGACGATCGCCACCGTCAGCAAGCGTGACTTCTCCGGGCTCGGCAAGTGGCTGTTCATGGGCGTGATCGTGATCCTGCTGGCATCGGTCGCAAACATCTTCCTGCAGTTGCCGGCTCTGATGCTCACCGTGTCGGTGCTCGCGATCGCGATCTTTTCGGCCTATATGCTGTTCGACGTCCAGCGTGTCGTGAACGGCGGCGAGACGAACTACATCTCGGCCACGCTCGCCATCTACCTCGATCTGTACAACGTATTCACGAACCTGCTCGCGCTGCTCGGCATCTTCGGCGGCAACCGCAACTGACGTTCGTCATGATCATGAAAAAACCGGCCCTCGGGCCGGTTTTTTTACGTCTGCCGCCCGCTCAATCGCGCTCGAACAGCGCGATCGATTCGACGTGCGACGTATTCGGGAACATGTTCACGACTCCGGCGCCCTTCAGCCGGTAGCCGGCCTCGTGCACGAGCAGGCCCGCGTCGCGCGCGAGCGTCGACGGATTGCACGACACGTAGACGATCCGCTTCGGCAGCGGACCGTCGCCACTCTGCGCGATTTCGGCCAGCGCCTTCGACACCGCGAGCGCGCCTTCGCGCGGCGGATCGATCAGGAACTTGTCGAATGCGCCGAGCGCGCGGAGATCGTCGCCGGTTACTTCGAACAGGTTGCGGCACGCGAACGTCGTGTGGCCGTCGACGCCGTTCTCGCGCGCGTTCGCGAGCGCGCGCGTCGTCAGTGTTTCGCTGCCTTCGATGCCCATCACCTCGCGCGACAGGCGCGCGAGCGGCAGCGTGAAGTTGCCGATCCCGCAGAACAGGTCGAGCACGCGATCGTCGCGCGACGGCGCGAGCAGACGCAGCGCGCGGCCCACCAGCACGCGGTTGATCTGATGGTTGACCTGCGTGAAGTCGGTCGGCTTGAACGGCATGCGAATGCCGAACTCCGGCAACGTGTAGTCGAGCGACACGTCGAGCGGATAGAACGGCGTCACCGTGTCCGGGCCTTTCGGCTGCAGCCAGAACTGCACGTTGTGCTCGTCCGCGAACGCGCGCAGCAGCGCCTCGTCGTCCGCATTGATCGGCTCGAGCACGCGCAGCACCAGCGCCGTGACCGTCGAGCCGACCGCGAGCTCGATTTGGGGCATCCGGTCGCGGATCGACAAACCCTCGACGAGCCGGCGCAGCGGCACGAGCATCGCCGACACATGCGGCGGCAACACTTCGCAGTTCGTCATGTCGGCAACGTAGCTGCTCTTCCTTTCGTGGAAGCCGACCAGCACGCCGCCCTTCTTCGCGACGTTGCGCACCGTCAGGCGCGCGCGGTAGCGGTAGCCCCACGACGGCCCGTGGATCGGCGCATACATCGCGTCGGCGCGCAGCTTCGACAAGTGCCACAGGTTGTCCTCGAGCACGCGCTGCTTGATCGCCACTTGCGCGCGCATGTCCAGATGCTGCATCGAACAGCCGCCGCACGTACCGAAGAACTTGCATTTCGGCTGCGTGCGCATCACGCTCGGGCGCAGAATGTCGACGACGGTTGCCTGCTCGTAGCTCGGCTTGCGGCGGTAGCTCGAATAGGTGACGCGTTCGCCGGGCAACGCGCCTTCGACGAAGATCACCTTCCCGGGCGTGCCGTCCTCGGTAGCCGTGCGGCCGACACCGCGCGCTTCCATGTCGAGCGATTCGATCTCCAGAACCGGGGCAGGCCCGGGCGCGACGGGCGCATTTTTCGATTTGCGCGCAGAAGTGGGGACGGCTTCGGACACCAGCTTTTCCTGACAAAACGTTGAAGAAGGCGAGATTGTAGACGACGACAGCCCGCATCGCCCGCTTTCGTCGCGCGCGCGGCGGAGTCGACGCGCATGTCGCGGTGCGCGGTGCGAGAATGGATCGTTGAGAGGCGCGCCGCAGCGCGCACCGCCGCCCCGCGGCACGCGTTGTGCTCGCCGTAGCGAATCTGGAGAGATTCGACCATGCGACTGATCGACTGGAACATTCAATGGGGTCGGGATGCCGACGGCATCGTCGACCTCGCACGCACGATCGCCGCCGCGCGCCTGCTTGGCGACTTCGACGTGCTGTGCATGCAGGAAGTCACGCGCGGCTTCGGCGCGCTGCCCGGCCAGCCAGGCCCCGACCAGTTCGCCGAACTGGCGGCGCTGCTGCCCGGCTATACGATCGTCGACGCGATCGGCGCCGACCTGCCGGCGCTCGAACCCGGCGCGCCTCGCCGGCAGTTCGGCAACGCGATAGCGACCCGGCTGCCGGTTGCGCGGGTGCTGCGCCAACTGCTGCCTTGGCCGGCAGACGCCGGTACGCCATCGATGCCGCGCGTCGCGGTCGAGGTGGAACTGGCGACATCGACGAGCGCGCTGCGCGTCGTCACGACACACCTCGAGTTCTACTCGGCCCGCCAGCGGCTCGCGCAGGTCGATGCGCTGCGCGCGCGACACCGCGAAGCATGCGCACACGGCGCCCACCCTGCTCCGGCCGAGAATGCGACCGGGCCGTTCACCGCAACCGACCAGCCGCGCGACGCGATCATCTGCGGCGACTTCAACAGCGCGTTCGGCAGCGATGCGTACCGGCGCCTGCTGGAGCCGATCGCCGACGCGCCGTCGTTCGTCGATGCATGGGTCGCCCGGCACGCGGGCTGCACGCCGCCGCCGACGGCCGGTGTCTACGATACCGCCCAGTGGTCGGACGGCCCGCTCGCCTGCGACTTCGTGTTCGTGACCGATACGCTGCTGCCGCGCGTCACGCGCTGCGAGATCGACGGCGACGTGCGCGCGTCGGACCACCAGCCGCTCATACTCGAACTCGATCTGGATTGAGTGCGGCCGCGCCACGCGCCGCCGAGCCTAGGCGTCGAATCCGGCCAGATATTCGGCCCAGTGCGGCGCG
Organism: Burkholderia sp. AU19243; assembly: GCF_018148075.1. NCBI lineage: Bacteria > Pseudomonadati > Pseudomonadota > Betaproteobacteria > Burkholderiales > Burkholderiaceae > Burkholderia > Burkholderia sp. AU19243. The sequence goes on along the minus strand of NZ_JAGSTV010000005.1, from coordinate 57,480 downwards.
GGCTCCTGCGCCAGCGCGTTTTTCACGAGCAGGATCTCGTCCGCATACTCGCTCGGCGTGAGCCCGCCGCGCATCAGCTGGAAGCGGCAATACAGCAGATACGTGTTGACGACGTCGGTCTCGCAATAGTTGCGGATCTCCTCGATGCGCCCTTCCTGAAATGCGGGCCACACCTGGCTGCCGTCCATCCCGAGCTTGCCCGGAAAGCCGCACAGCTTCGCGAGCGCATCGAGCGGTGCGTTCGCCCGCGCCTGATACATCGCCAGCACGTCCATCAGATCGGTGTGCCGCGAGTGATAGCGCGAAATATAGTTGTTCCACTTGAATTCGCGATCGTCCTCGCCGAGATCCCAGTACCGGGTCGCGGGAATCCCGTGCACGAGCGCGCGATAGTGGAGCACCGGCAGATCGAAGCCGCCGCCGTTCCAGGACACGAGCTGCGGCGTGTATTTCTCGATCACGCGGTAGAACGACTGGATCAGCGCCGCCTCATTGTCCTGCGGCGTGCCGAGCGAGCGCACGCGAAAACCGTTGTTGTCTCGGAACACGCAAGAGATCGCCGCGATGCGCTGCAGGTGATGCGGCAGGAAATCGCTGCCGGTCTTCTCGCGGCGCGCGGCGAATGCATGTTCGGCGACAGCGGCATCGTCGAGCGTCGCGGGGAGATCTTCCAGACGGCGAATGCCGTCGACATCGGGAATGGTCTCGATGTCAAAAACGAGAATCGGTGTCATCAGTTACAGAACGGCGTCCTTGCGCACACCGTTGGAGGCGAAGAACCGCTTGAGGCGCACCAGCGCTTCCTGCTGGATCTGCCGCACGCGCTCGCGCGTAAGCCCCATTTCGTCCGCCAGTTCCTCGAGCGTGGCCGGCTCGATGTGGTTGAGGCCGAAGCGGCGCTCGATTACATGCCGGTGCTTGTCGGACAGCCGCGACAGCCATGCGCGCGTGAGCGTCTCGAGTTCGCGGTGCTGGACTTCGGCATCGGGCGACTGGCTCTGGTCGTCGGGCAACAGGTCGAGCAGGCTGCTCGCGGGATCGAGATCGAGCGGCGCGTCGAGCGATGCGGTGTGTTCGTTGAGTGCGAGGATGTCGGTGACTTCCTCGGCGGTCTTGCCGGTGAGATAGGCGATGTCGTCGATGCTGGCTTCGCGGCGCTCCGCCGCCTCGCCCGTCGACATCGAATTCTTTTCGAGGTGGCGCTTCGCGCGCAGCACCTGGTTCAGCTCACGGATCACGTGCACGGGCAGCCGCACGGTGCGCGCCTGGTTCATGATCGCGCGCTCGATGCTCTGCCGGATCCACCACGTCGCGTACGTCGAAAAACGAAAGCCGCGCGTCGGGTCGAATTTCTCGATCGCGTGCATCAGCCCGAGATTGCCTTCCTCGATCAGGTCGAGCAGCGGCACGCCGCGGTTCAAATAGCCCTTTGCGATACTGACGACGAGGCGCAGGTTGCGCTCGATCATCACCTGCCTCGCCTCGAATTCACCGGCCTTCGCGAGACGCGAATAGCGCTGCTCCTCCTCGACGGTCAGCAGCGGCTTCACGCTGATGCGGTTCAGGTAATGCTGGATCGTGTCGGCCGTGAGTTCAGCCTGCAGCAATGCGCGGAAATCGTCGACGTCGGGCGCGGCTTCCGCCCGGCCTTCGTGCTCGTCGTCGCCGTCCGCTTCGGCGTCGCGTGCCTCGAGATCGCGGTCGTTTTCCGCGACGTCGTCTTCGTCGTCCGTCGAAGCGCCAGCTCGCTCCACCGATGCTTGCGTGGCACGACTGATCTTCTCAGACTCGGCTTGCGGCTCGTGGCGCTTCGATTTCGGCATGGTCGTCTCGGTTATTGAGGCGGCAAATACTTCAGCGGATCGACAGGTTTACCCTGCCGGCGAACCTCGAAATGCAGCATCACGCGGTCGGCGTCGCTATTACCCATCTCGGCGATCTTCTGCCCCTTCGTTACCGCGTCCCCCTCTTTTACCATCAAAGCGCGATTGTGTGCATACGCCGTGAGGTAAGTTGCATCGTGCTTGATGATAATGAGGTTGCCGTAGCCGCGCAGCCCATTGCCCGAATAGACGACGCGGCCGTCGGCCGCGGCCTTCACCGCCTCGCCTGACGTACCGCCGATATTGACGCCCTTGTTCTTCGCGTCGTCGAAACCGTTCAGCACCGGGCCGCGGACCGGCCATGCGAACGTCACCGGGCCGCTCGGCGCTGCTGCTGTGTCGCTCGATGCGGCGGCAGCCGGCGGCGTGACCGACGACGACCCTGCGGCGGGCGACCCCGCCGCCGGCGTTGCGGGACCGCTGCTGAGCGGTGCGGTGGCAACGGCCGCGCCGCCGATCGGTGCGGCAACCTGTGCGCCGGCAACCGCGGCGCCGCCCGGAGGCGCGACACGCAGCAGCTGGTCGACTTCGATCTGGTTCGGGTTCGCCAGGTTGTTCCACGCGGCGATATCGCGATAATTCTGCCCGTTCTCGAGTGCGATCCGGTACAGCGTGTCACCCGGTTTCACACGGTAAAAACCCGGCGGCGGCGGGCCGAGCGGCACCGCCGGCTGCGCGGCGGCAGTCGTGCCGAGCGATCCGGAGCGGTCGACGACGGGCGCGTTGTCGAGCCGCGTCGCACAGGCGGCCAGCAGCGTGGAGAACGCAGCGACACAGATCGCGCGCTGGGCGAACGTGAGCGGTTCCCTGGTTCGGTTGTTTTGCATCGCGCGCAACATACTCATCGGTTTCAAATCACTCCGGATTTTAAAGGGACAAAGAAAACGCGATCAAGCCGCGACTCCCGCCACTGCGCGTGCGCGACGCGCTCGACCAGCGTGAGCACCTGCGGCTGCCCGCTCTGCCCGCCGACCGGCGCGACGAGGCGCCCGCCGATCGCAAGTTGCTCGAGCAGCGCCTGCGGCACGTCGAGCCCCGCGGCCGCGATCACGATCGCGTCGAACGGGGCTGCGGACGGCAAACCGACACGCCCGTCGCCGTAGTGCAGACGGATGTTCGGCACGCGCAGCGGCCGCAGGTTCAGCTTCGCGCGCTCGAAGAGCGGCTTGATGCGTTCAATCGAATACACGTCGCGTGCCACGCGGCTCAGCACGGCGGCCTGGTAGCCGCAACCGGTGCCGATTTCGAGCACGCGCTCGAGCGTGCGGCCGGCCATCGCGAGCTCGATCATGCGCGCGACGACCGACGGCTTTGAAATTGTTTGCTGGTGGCCGATCGGCAACGCGGAGTCCTCGTAGGCCTGCGTCGCGAGCCCCGGATCCACGAACATGTGGCGTGGCACGGCAGCCATCGCATCCAGCACGCGCGCGTCGGTCACGCCGTTCGCGCGCAGGCGTTCGACCATGCGCTCGCGCACACGTTCCGAAGTCAGTGCAAACGCGCCGGCCGGCGCAACGCTCGGCGCGGCCGGTTTCGGCATCGCCGGCTTCAGCGCGGTCGGCTTCGGTGCGCTCGCCGGCTTCGCGGCCGCCGTGCCATGCGGCACGCGCGCGGCGCCCGGCTTCGCCGCCACCTGCTTGAGCACGGCAGCTGGCTTGTCGATCGTCTTCGGCACCGCGGTCGTCGCATGACGCTCGCCGTTCCGGCCTTCCGATTTGCGTGGCGCTCGCTTGAGATCTTCGAGCGCGAGCGGAAACCGCTTCGCGCGCTCGCCGCTCATGAAGCCCGCCCTCCTGCACGCGCCCATTCGCGCGTCGCAGGCAGCATTTGCGTATGCGTGAGATCCAGTTGCAGCGGCGTGATCGACACGAAACCGTTTGCGACGGCGTGGAAATCGGTACCCTCGCTTGCGTCCAGCGCCGCGCCCGCAGCACCGATCCAGTAAACCGGCTCGCCGCGTGGGTCGGTCTGGCGGATCACCGGCTGCGACGGATGGCGCTTGCCGAGACGCGTGACCTTCCAGCCCTTCAGTTCGTCGTACGGCAGATTCGGAATGTTGACGTTCAGCAGCGGCTGACCGGGCAGCGGATGCGCGAGATAGTGCGCGACGATTTCGGCGGCGACACGCGCAGCGTCCGCCAGATGGGCCCAACCCTTGTCGGCGAGGGAGAACGCGATGGCCGGCACGCCGAACATGATGCCTTCGGTCGCGGCCGCAACTGTCCCTGAATAGAGTGTGTCCTCGCCCATGTTCTGGCCGTTGTTGATGCCGGACACGACGAGGTCGGGCCGCTCGTCGGCCATCCCCGTCAACGCGACGTGCACCGAATCGGTCGGCGTGCCGTTCACGTAGAAGAAACCCGTATTCGCCGCGCGCTGCACCGACAGCGGACGCGACAGCGTGAGGGAATTCGATGCGCCGCTGCAGTTCTGCTCGGGCGCGATCACCGTGAGGTCGGCAAGCGGCTGCAGCGCGTCGCTGAGCGCGGCGAGACCGGGGGCGAGATAGCCGTCGTCGTTGCTGAGTAGGATTCGCATCCGGCGATTGTAACCGAGGAAAGATGGCGCGAGAGCGACAGTCCGGCGGCCACGGACGGGCGCATGCGTGCCCGTGGTGCACGCCGCGCGGCCGTGTTGGGCGGCGGCATTCCGGGGCGCCCGGGAAAACGCGGTGCCGCGCGCCGGTCGTCCGCGCACGGCAACATGTCGGCTCGGACGGAGGCGCTCGGTCGACGACGCGCGACGCTCAGATCGCGCCCGTCTCGCGAAGCTCGGCGATGGCGTGCGCGTCGTAGCCGAGGCTGCGCAGCACTTCGTCCGTATGTTCGCCGAGTTCGGGGCCGAGCCAGCGCGTTTCGCCCGGCGTATCGGACAGCTTGGGCGTGATGTTCGGCAGCGGAATCTCGGTGCCGTCGGGCAGCTTGAAACGCTGGATCATCTGCCGCGCGACGAACTGGGGATCCGTGAACATGTCGGCGGCGGTGTAGATCCGGCCGGCCGGCACGTCGGCTGCATTGAGCACGGCCAATGCGTCGTCGATCGTGCGCGGCGCGAGCCAGGCGGCGATCGCATCGTCGATTTCCTGCGTGCGCGGCACGCGGCCGTCGTTGCGTGCGAGCGACGGGTCGTCGGCGAGGTCGTCGCGCTCGATCGCCTTCATCAGCCGCTTGAAGATCGGATCGCTGTTGCCGCCGATCACGATGCTGCCGTCACGACACGCGTACGTGTTCGACGGCACGATGCCCGGCAGCGACGCGCCGGTGCGCTCGCGCACCATCCCGTAGACACCGTATTCGGGCACCACGCTCTCCATCATGTTGAACACTGCTTCATACAGCGCAACGTCGACCACCTGCCCCGCGCCGCCGTTCATGTTGCGATGATGGAGCGCCATCATCGCGCCGATCACGCCGTGCAGCGCGGCGATCGAATCGCCGATCGAGATGCCGATGCGCGGCGGCGGCAGATCGGGATAGCCGGTGATGTGACGCAGGCCGCCCATCGATTCGGCGATCGCGCCGAAGCCGGGCCGGTCGCGGTACGGGCCCGTCTGCCCGTAGCCGGACAGGCGCACCATCACGAGACCGCGGTTGTCGGCCGACAGCACGTCGTAGCCGAGGCCGAGTTTCTCGAGCAGGCCGGGCCGGAAGTTTTCGATCACGATGTCGGCCTCGCGCGCGAGCTGCCGCGCGATCGTCTTGCCGGCATCGGATTTCAGGTTCAGGGTGACCGATTTCTTGTTGCGCGCCTGGACCGACCACCACAGCGACGTGCCGCCCTGCTCCGGGTACAGCTTGCGCCATTTCCGCAGCGGGTCGCCGCCGTTCGGATCTTCGATCTTGATGACTTCGGCGCCGAATTCGGCAAAGAGGCGCGATGCGAACGGCCCCGCGATCAGCGTCCCGAATTCGAGCACTTTGACGCCCGCGAGCGGGCCCTGGCTGGTGCTCATGTGTCTCCCTGGCATGAGGAACGGCGCCGCCGGCCGGCGGCGCCCGGCTTACATCGTGCGGCGGTCGAGCATCGCGCGGGCAATCGTGCCCGCGTCGACGTATTCGAGTTCGCCGCCCACCGGCACGCCGCGCGCGAGGCGCGTGACGGCGAGACCGCGCGCCTTCAGCGTCTGGCCGAGGTAATGGGCGGTCGCTTCGCCTTCGTTCGTGAAGTTGGTCGCGAGCACGACCTCCTTCACGACGCCGTCGCACGCGCGCCGCACGAGGCGGTCGAAATGGATTTCCTTCGGGCCGATCCCGTCAAGCGGGCTCAACCGCCCCATCAGCACGAAATACAGCCCGCGGTACGTCATCGTCTGCTCGAGCATGATCTGGTCGGCCGGCGTCTCGACGACGCACAGTAGCGTCGGATCACGCTCCTCGTCGCTGCATACCTCGCAGATTTGCGCTTCGGTGAACGTGTTGCACTTCTCGCAATGTTGCAGATGCTCGGTCGCGAACAGCAGCGACCGGCCGAGCCGCTCCGCGCCCTCCCGATCGTGCTGCATCAGGTGGTACGCCATGCGCTGCGCGGATTTCGGCCCGACGCCGGGCAATACGCGCAGCGCTTCGACGAGCGCGGACAGGGCGGACGGCTGTTTCATACGGCGGTTGAAGGATGAACGTGCTGATCGGGCTGAACGGACGCTGCGCTCAGAACGGCAGCTTGAAGCCCGGCGGCAGCGGCAGGCCCGACGTCATGCCGCTCATCTTTTCCTGCGACGTGGCTTCGGCCTTGCGCACGGCGTCGTTGAACGCGGCCGCGACGAGGTCTTCGAGCATGTCCTTGTCGTCCGCAAGCAGGCTCGGATCGATGGCCACACGACGCACTTCGTTGCGGCAGGTCATCGTCACCTTGACGAGGCCGGCACCCGACTGCCCTTCAACTTCGATCTGCGCAAGCTGCTCCTGCATCTTTTTCATGTTTTCCTGCATTTGCTGCGCTTGCTTCATCAGTCCGGCAAGGTTGCCTTTCAACATGGGAATACTCCTTCTGATCGTGTGAAAACCGGCACGCGGCGCGTGCCGGTCAATGTGTGCGGGGCGTGATTGTGCCTGCCGCCATGCGATTCGTTCAATGCAGCGTCGGCGGCGTGCCGTCGGGTGTCGGATCGGCGAGCGGCCGCACGGAGCCCTCGACGATGCGCGCGCCGAACTCACGCACGAGCTGCTGGACGAACGGATCGCCGTGAATGTCCTGCTCCGCCTCGCGCTGGCGTGCCGCGCGTGCAGCCGCGTCGAGCGCTGCCGCGGTGCGCCGCGCAGGTCCAACCTCGACCGCGACCTCGACCGGCCTGCCGAGCGCGTCGGCCAGCGCGGCCTTGAGTTTCGCCACCTGCGCGGTGTCCGCATACTGCGGCACCGGCACGGACAATTTCAGCGTGGTCGCGTCGACCGCCGTCAGTTCGCTGTTGAACGCAAGCTGATACGCGACACCCTTCAGCGGCAGCCGCGCGGCCAGCGCCGGCCATTCGCCGTCGAAGCCGATCGGATCGAGCGCGATCGCGGGCGGCAGCGGGCGGGTATCGGCCGGCGCGGACACGCGGACCTCCACCGGCTTCGGCGCGATGCGCACGTCGTCCGGGCCGCTGTCGAATACCGGGACGAAGCCGTCGTCGGCCGCGCCGCCGAACATCTCGTCGGCGCTCAGCGGCACGTATTCGTCCGGCGGGATGTCCTCCCACGGCGGCGGCGCCTGGCGCGTGTCGGCGGCTTGCGGCGCGCGGGCGGCCGCGCGCGGCGTCGGCACCGGTACGGCAGGACGCGCCGCCGCGGGCTTCTCGACGGCCGGTTGGGCCGCCGGCTTCGGCGCCGCGCCGGCCCGCGACCGGTCGGACGACACACGCATGCCGGCATTGCGCAGCACGTCGAGCGCTGCTGCCGCTCCACCGCGGGCAGACGGACGTGCGGCCGGCTCGACCGGTGCAGCACGCGGCGCAGGCGCCGGCGTCGACGCCGGTTCGGCGAGCGCCGCGGGTTCGTCCTCGCGCTCGGCAACGGCGGCCGGTTCAGGTTCGCTGGAGGCAGCCGGGGGCGCATCGACCGCCTGTGCCGGCTGGGTTGGCGTGGTCGCTGCCGGCTGCGTGGCGACCGGCGCGTCGGCGGATGCCGATGTTGGTACTGATGCCGGCGCCGAAGCCGATGCCGGACTCACTGCCGCTGTCGAGACAAGCGCGGCCGTCACGACAGGCGCAATCCCCGCATCGTCGGTCTGCGCAGGTACCGGCGGTGCAGCCGGTGCGGCAGCATGCGGACGCGCAGCACCCGCGGCCGCCGGTGTCGAAGCCCGCGGCGCAGCAGCGCCGGCAGCGGCAGCAGCACGCGGCGCGGGCGCAGGCATCGCACGCGGCGTGGCCGGTTGGCCGCCCGGCGCACTGCCGGTACCGATGGTCGGCTCGAACGCGAGCATCCGCAGCAACGTCATCGTGAAGCCTGCATATTCGTCCGGCGCGAGCCCGAGCTCCGCACGTCCGACCGTCGCGATCTGATAGAACAATTGCACCTGCTCGGGACTCAACGCCTCCGCGAAGCGCCGCAAATCGGTCGCTTCCGGCCATTCGTCGAGGACGGAGCCCGGCGCGAACTGCGCCCACGCGATCCGGTGCAACAGGCTCGCGAGATCCTGGAGCGCGGTCGAAAAGGACAGGCTGCGCAGCGACATTTCGTCCGCGATCGCCAGGATCTCCGGACCGTTTCCGCCCGCGAGCGCATCGAGCAGGCGCACCATGTAAGTCTGGTCGAGCGCGCCGAGCATGCCCGACACCGCCGATTCGGTCACTTCATTCGCCGAGTAAGCGATCGCCTGGTCGGTCAGCGACAGCGCGTCGCGCATGCTGCCCTGCGCGGCACGCGCGAGCAGGCGCAGCGCCTGCTGCTCGAACGCGATCTGCTCTTCGCCGAGGATCCGCTCGAGATGCGACACGATATGGCCTGCCGGCATCTGCTTCAGGTTGAACTGCAGGCAGCGCGACAGCACGGTGACCGGAATCTTCTGCGGATCGGTGGTGGCGAGAATGAACTTGACGTGCGGCGGCGGCTCCTCGAGCGTCTTCAGCATCGCGTTGAACGCGTGGTTCGTCAGCATGTGCACTTCGTCGATCATGTAGACCTTGAAGCGCGCATCCACCGGCGCGTAGACCGCGCGCTCCAGCAGCGCGGCCATCTCGTCGACGCCGCGATTGCTCGCGGCGTCCATTTCGACGTAGTCGACGAAGCGGCCTTCGTCGATCTCGCGGCACGCGCGGCACACGCCGCACGGCTGCGACGTGACGCCGGTTTCACAGTTGAGCGCCTTCGCGAAGATCCGCGACAACGTCGTCTTGCCGACGCCGCGCGTTCCGGTAAACAGATAGGCGTGATGGAGACGCCCACCGTCGAGCGCGTGCGTGAGCGCCCTGACGACGTGCTCCTGGCCGACGAGCGAAGCGAAATCCTTCGGACGCCACTTGCGTGCGAGAACTTGATAGGTCATCGGGAAATTGTATCAGTAACACTGCGTCGCGCCGACACGCGAAACGGCGCTGAACACATGCAAAGTGCAGGCAAACGGAGAATGACGCGGAAATAAAAATCGCCCGGCGAACGGGGCGAGAGGAAGGTGACGAGCCCGACCCTCGGCACTGGCGGAAAACGATTGTGGCTGCTTCGTTCCCGACCTGACCAGGTTCACCGCCCCACCATGCGAGGAGGCCCGTCACGAAACATTCTATCACCGCTTCGTGCCGAATGCGACCGTTTGTTCGCAACAATGCGAGCGTGCGCGCCAACTTCACGTACCAACCAGACCTGCGCGAAACCGAAACCGGCGAAGTGCGGGCGCGTTGCCATCCCGGGCCCCTTGCAATTGCCGAGCGCACCTCCATCTTCGAAGCACAACGGTCGAACGGCGCGTCGTACCCCTACTCGCATAGCGGCTACTATCGCCGCCCGCAGCAGATAGCAATTTAGGCTAATATGACGCCCGAACGACCCGCGAGCCGCGCCATGCAGCGCCTGCGCCCTTCCTTCGGGAGAGCGGAGTGACCTGCCGCAGCGGCCGGCAGCCGACAGGCTGCCGGAGCGCCGCAACGCGCCAAGCAGGCAGTCCCCGAACCGAAAGAGGTATTGACCCAATGAGCGAACAGATCAAACACATCAGCGACGCATCGTTCGAACAGGACGTCGTCAAATCCGACAAGCCCGTGCTCGTCGACTTCTGGGCCGAATGGTGCGGCCCGTGCAAGATGATCGCCCCGATCCTCGACGAAGTCGCGAAGGACTACGGCGACAAGCTGCAGATCGCGAAGATCAACGTCGACGACAACCAGGCAACGCCTGCGAAGTTCGGCGTGCGCGGCATCCCGACGCTGATCCTGTTCAAGAACGGCGCGGCTGCCGCGCAAAAGGTCGGCGCGCTGTCGAAGTCCCAGCTCACCGCATTCCTGGACAGCCACCTGTAATACCGGCCGCTCCGCGGACGTGTTGTCAGCCGACAACACGTCCGTCGTCCAGCCGCCGATCGGCCGCTCAGGCGCGAATCGGCATATGCTAGAATCAAAAAACGTCTACAAGACGCATTAAGTCTCAGAGCGCCTCCGCTCGCCCTCCTCCCTTATTTCTTTTCGTCGCTTCTCCTCCCTGGCGGGTTCTCCGTATGCATTTATCCGAGCTCAAGTCTCTGCACGTGTCCGAACTGATCGAAATGGCCAATGGCCTGGAGATCGAAAACGCGAACCGCCTGCGCAAGCAGGAGTTGATGTTCGCCATTCTCAAAAAGCGCGCCAAGACGGGAGAGACGATCTTCGGCGACGGCACGCTCGAAGTGCTGCCGGACGGCTTCGGCTTCCTGCGCTCGCCCGAAATGTCGTACCTCGCCAGCACCGACGACATCTACATCAGCCCGTCGCAGATCCGCCGCTTCAACCTGCACACCGGCGACACGATCGAAGGTGAAGTCCGCACGCCGAAGGACGGCGAGCGCTACTTCGCGCTGGTCAAGGTCGACAAAGTCAACGGGCAGCCGCCCGAGGCCTCGAAACACAAGATCATGTTCGAGAACCTCACGCCGCTGCATCCGAACAAGCCGCTGTCGCTCGAACGCGAAATGCGCGGCGAAGAAAACGTCACCGGCCGCATCATCGACATGATCGCGCCGATCGGCAAGGGCCAGCGCGGCCTGCTGGTCGCGTCGCCGAAGTCGGGCAAGACCGTGATGCTCCAGCACATCGCGCATGCGATCAAGCAGAACCACCCGGACGTGATCCTGTTCGTGCTGCTGATCGACGAGCGCCCTGAAGAAGTGACCGAAATGCAGCGCTCGGTCGCAGGCGAAGTGATCGCATCGACGTTCGACGAACCGGCCACGCGTCACGTGCAGGTCGCCGAAATGGTGATCGAGAAGGCCAAGCGTCTCGTCGAAATGAAGCACGACGTCGTGATTCTGCTCGACTCGATCACGCGTCTCGCCCGTGCGTACAACACCGTGATCCCTGCATCGGGCAAGGTGCTGACGGGTGGTGTCGACGCGAACGCGCTGCAACGTCCGAAGCGCTTCTTCGGCGCGGCGCGCAACATCGAGGAAGGCGGTTCGCTGACGATCATCGGCACCGCGCTGATCGAAACCGGCAGCCGCATGGACGACGTGATCTACGAAGAGTTCAAGGGCACGGGCAACATGGAAGTGCACCTCGAGCGCCGTCTCGCGGAAAAGCGCGTGTATCCGTCGATCAACCTGAACAAGTCGGGCACGCGTCGCGAAGAAATGCTGATCAAGCCCGAGATCCTGCAAAAGATCTGGGTGCTGCGCAAGTTCATCCACGACATGGATGAAGTCGAGGCGATGGAATTCCTGCTCGACAAAATCCGCCAGACGAAGAGCAACTCAGAGTTCTTCGACCTGATGCGCCGCGGCGGCTGAGCGCCGTCGCCCCGCAACGAACGGCCGCCCGTGCATCTCGCCTGGCGGCCGTTTTTTCACGCCAACATGAACGTGAACGTACAGGTTGATCTATAATTACGCCATCTTCCCGACCGAAACCGTGCGATCCCCATGCCGAACGACACCTCCTCCGCGCCGCTGACCGTAAGCGACGCCGCGTCGCGGCTCGGCGTCACGCCGCGCACGCTGAAGTATTACGAGGAGCGCGGGCTCGTCACGCCGTCGCGCAGCAGCGGGCGCTACCGGCTTTATGACGAGGCCGACCTCGAACGCTTCGCACGCATCCTGCGACTGCGCGCGCTCGGCTTTTCGCTGCACGGCATCACCGAGATGCTCAAGCGCCCGCTCGAAGAAACGGGCGACGGCCGGCGGCGGTATTCGGATGCGTCGCTGCGCGACATCCGCACGGGGCTCGCCTCGCAAATCGACACGCTCGACCGGCGGATCGCGGCCGTCCAGCGCGAGCTGAAGGAAGCCGTCGCGCTGCGCAAGGAACTGCAGCACGACATCGACTACATCGAACGGCGTCTCGCCGGCGAAAATGCCGACGCGCTGATCGCGCAGCGGCTGACGGAAGCCGGCTCGCGGCGCACGCGCAAGGATCGCCGCGAATGAATGTCGCGCCCGGCCGCTCGCCGCTCTGGAGCCGCGCGAACCTGCGCGCGGACCTGTTCCCGTGGGCGCTCGCGCTCGTCACGGGCCTCGACTACTTCGACAACGCAGCATTCTCGTTCTTCGCGAGCTACATCGCCGGCGGCATCAACGCGTCGCCGGACGAACTCGTGTGGTCGTCGAGCGCGTATGCGGTCACGGCCGTGCTCGGCATCCTGCAGCAGCAATGGTGGGTCGACCGGCTCGGACATCGCCGCTACGTCGCCGGCTGCATGCTGATGTTCTCGTTCGGCGCGATCGCGGCCGCCCTCGCCGACACGTCGATCGAGCTCGCGTTCGCGCGCGGTTTCCAGGGCTACTTCATCGGCCCGATGATGGGTGCATGCCGGATCCTGATCCAGATCAGCTTCAAGCCGCAGGAGCGGCCGCCCGCGACGCGCGCGTTCCTGATCATGATCCTGCTCGGCAGCGCGCTCGCGCCGATCGCCGGCGGGCTGCTCGTCGCGCATTCGACGTGGCGGGCGCTGTTCGCGTGCACGGCGCCCGCGGGCTTCGCGTTTGCGATCCTCGCACTCGTCACGCTGCCCGATTTGGGGCGCACGCCCGACGACGAGCGCGGCTCAGGGCATTTCTGGCCGTACGTCGTGTTCGCGCTCGCGCAAGGCGCGTTGCAAATCGTATTGCAGCAGGTGCACTACCAGCTCTACAGCGGCTCGCCGATGCTGATCATGCTCACGTTCGCCGGCCTCGGCGCGCTCGCGTGGTTCGCGTATCACCAGTGGAACCATCCGACGCCGCTCGTGCGGCTGCACGCGTTTCGCGAGCGCACGTTCCAGATCGGGCTGCTGCTGTACATGTTCTACTACTACGAATCGACCGGCTTCAGCTATCTGACCGCCCGGCTGCTCGAAGGCGGTCTCGGCTATCCGGTCGAGAATGCCGGGCGACTGGTCGGCACGATGTCGCTGATTTCGGCCACAGCGCTGTTCGCATATCTGCGCCATGCAAAGCGCGTCACGCACAAGAAATGGTTCGTCGTGCCGGGCTTCGCGATCGCGATCGCCGCCGCGCTTTGGATGACGCGAATGACGCCGCAGGTCGGCGAGACCGCGCTGATCGTTCCGCTTCTGCTGCGCGGGTTGCTGCTGCTGTTCATCGTGCTGCCGGTCGCAAACCTGACGTTCCGCATCTTCGCGATCGACGAATACACGCACGGCTACCGGCTGAAGAACATCGTGCGCCAACTGACGATTTCATTCGCGACGTCGTCCGTGATCATCGTCGAGCAGCATCGGCTCGCCGTGCACCAGACGCGACTCGTCGAGCGCGCGAACGTGTTCGATCCGCTGTTTCAACAGAGCGTCGACGCGCTCACCCGCAGCTACGCGGCAGCCGGCCATGCGCCGAACGAAGCGCACGGCCTCGCGATCGCGTCGATCGCGAGGATGATCGCGCAACAGGCGTCGTTCCTCGCGTCGCTCGACGGTTTCTACTTTCTTGCGGGCGTCGCGCTCGTTGGCGGCCTGTTCGCGGCATGGCAAAAAGAGATCGATTGAGTTAAAAAACAGGCTTTGGATTTTCTCGCGCCGCTTCCATGCTCTCGAAACTGACCCGCTGGTTCGACGACCGCCGCCGCGACCGCGCGCTGCGCAGCCATCCGATTGCCGATGCGTTGTGGCAGGACACCGTCGCGCGGCTGCCGTTCCTCGACGCGCTCGTCCCCGGCGATCTCGGCCGGCTGCGCGAATTGACGAGTTTGTTCATCGCGAAGAAGTCGTTTTCGACCGCACACGGGCTCGAACTCACCGACGAGATGATCGTCGCGATCGCCGCGCAGGCGTGTCTGCCGGTGCTGAATCTCGATTTGTCGCTCTATGACGGCTGGGTCGGCGTCGTCGTGTATCCGGGCGAATTCGTGATCCGCAAGACCGTGCAGGACGAAGACGGCGTCGTCCATGAAGTCGAGCAGGACGCGAGTGGCGAAGCGTGGGAAGGCGGCCCCGTGATCCTGTCGTGGGAGGACGCGCAGATGACGGACGGCCGCGATGCGTACAACGTCGTGATCCATGAGTTCGCACACAAGATCGACATGGTCAATGGCGCGGCCGACGGTTATCCGCCCCTATTTCGCCGGTGGCACGCGCCGCACCTCGACGCGCAAGGCTGGGCCGACGTGTTCGAACACGCATACGACCAGTTCTGCGCGAGGGTCGACGCGGTGCCGGAGCGCGCGTGGGCGCGCTTCGAGCGCGACTCGCTGATCGATCCCTATGCGGCCGATCACCCGTCGGAGTTCTTCGCGGTGTGCAGCGAGGCGCTGTTCGTGCGCCCGCGCGCGTTCGAGTCCGAATTTCCGGAGCTGTACCGGTTGCTGGCCCGCTACTACCGGCAGGACCCGGCCCGCGCCGGCGCCCTCGACGGATGATGAAAATTATTCGTCAACCGTCTGATTTTCTGGCATAATCGCCGTTTTTCGACCTTAGGCAAGTGGCTCGCGCCGGGCTTGACGTTGGCCGAATCGCACGGTTTCGCGCGGTCCGGCACGGCAAGCGGCGGGTTGGCTACCGCTCTCACCAAGGAACATCATGAAACCTGGCATTCACCCGGACTACCGCGAAGTCGTCTTCCAAGACATGTCGAACGGCTTCAAGTTCATCACGCGCTCGACGATCCAGACGCGTGAAACGATCGAACACGAAGGCAAGACCTACCCGCTCGCCAAGATCGAAGTGTCGTCGGAATCGCACTCGTTCTACACGGGTCAGCAAAAGATCATGGACACGGCAGGCCGTGTCGAGAAGTTCAAGAACAAGTTCGGCGCACGCGCCAGCGGCAAGGTCGCGAAGTAAGCTTCGCACCGCTCCGGTGGTTGCATTGCACCGGTACCGCACGAAAGGGCAGCCCAGGCTGCCCTTTTTTGTCTCCGCTCGCCGGACAACCACGGGCTGCCGGCCGGCGGCCCGGCAATCGTCTGACGCGCAACGGCCGGCGCGTCTACAATGCCGGATGCTCGAATCCGGCTCGGCCGCGCACGCCCTCGCCGGCCGCCCGCCCATAACAAATCGCTCACCTGCATGAAGCCTGTCGTTCGTCTCACCGCCTCCGCCACGCGCGCGCTGCCGCGCTGGCTGCTGCTCACGCTCTGCCTCGTCTACGCGGCGTTCGGGCTGTTCGGCCGCGATCCGTGGAAGAACGAGGACGCGGCAGGCTTCGGCGTGATGTGGACGATGGCCACCGGCGGCTGGCACGACTGGCTGCTGCCGAATCTCGTCGGCAAGTTCATCACGACCGACGGGCCGCTCGGTTACTGGCTCGGTGCGGTGTCGATCCGCGCGCTGGCGCCCTGGGTCGACGCGAGCAACGCGTCGCGCGTCGATACCGGCGTGCTGTTCTGCGTCGCCTGCGCGTTCGTGTGGTACGCCGCATACCTGCTCGGCCGGCGCGCCGAGGTACAGCCGTTCAAGTATGCGTTCGGCGGCGAGCCGGAGCCGCGCGACTACGGCCGCACGCTCGCCGATGGCGCGCTGCTGATCCTCGTCGCATGCTTCGGACTCGCGGAACGCGGCCACGAAACGACACCGCAGCTCGCGCAATTCGCGTGGATCGCGATGTTCGTGTACGGAATCGTGCGCGGCATCGACAAGCCGATGCAGGGCGCACTGTGGTGGGGTGCGGCGATCGGGCTCGTCGCGCTGTCCGGCAACCCGGTGCTCGTCGTCGCACTCCTCGCCGGCACGGCCGCGCTGTGGCTCGTCACGCCGGAGATGCGCAACCTGCGCCTGCCGCTGATCGGGCTGCCGCTCGCGGCCGCGATCTTCGCGCTGTGGCCGCTCGCTGCGTTCACCGCGGTGCCGGACGACGCGGCGTGGTTCTTCAACCAGTGGATCCACGGCAGCCTGATGCGCTTCTCCGGTCCGCCGACCGCAGTGCTCGGCTATGCGGCGAAGAACCTGCCGCTGTTCACGTGGCCGGCCTGGCCGCTCGCGATCTGGGCGTGGTGGAGCTGGGCCGGCATGCGCCGCCGCGCGCACATCGCGATTCCGCTGTCGGTCGTGGTGCCGCTCGTCGCGCTCGTGATCCTGCAGAGCCAGCAATCGAACCGCATGTACATGCTGTTGCTGCCGCCGCTCGCGGTGCTCGCGACGTTTGCGCTGCCGACGCTGAAGCGCGGCGCGATCAACGCGATCGACTGGTTCGCGGTGCTGAGCTTCACGATCCTCGGCACGTTCGTGTGGCTCGTGTGGCTCGCGTCCCTCACCGGCTTTCCGCATCCGCTCGCGCGCAACCTCGCGCGGCTCGTGCCCGGCTACGAACCGCACTTCAAGATCCTGTCGTTCATCTGCGCGGTGATCGTCACCGTATGCTGGTGCCTGCTCGCGCGCTGGCGCATCTCGCGCCAGCCGAAGGTGCTGTGGCGCAGCGTCGTGCTGTCGGGCGCGGGCACCACGCTGATGTGGGTGCTGCTGATGACGCTGTGGCTGCCGATCGTCAACTACGGCCGTACGTATAGCGACGTCGCGAAGCAGATCGCATCGCATCTGCCGAAGGACTACGAGTGCATCTCGCCCGTGCGGCTCGGCGATGCGCAAATCGCGACCTTCGCATACTTCGGCGACATGCGCTTCGAATTCTCCGGCGAATGCGACGTGATCCTGCGCCAGGACCGTGCGGACTTCGGCGAGCCGAGCGCGATGTCGCGATACGTATGGCGTCTCGTGTGGGAAGGCCGCCGCGTGGCCGACCGCGACGAGCGCTTCCGCCTTTACGAGCGGATCGAACGGCCGGTCGCGCCCGTCAAGCGCCGCGGCCCCCGCCGCCGGCTAGCCGATTGACGATGTTGGCCGACATCCGCCGGATCGTCGGGCTCGCGTGGCCGGTGCTCGTCGGCCAGCTCGCGATCATTGCATTCGGCGTGCTCGACACCGCGATGGTCGGCCGCTATTCAGCCACCGATCTCGCGGCGCTCGGCCTCGGTTCGTCGATCTACGTGTCGGTCTACATCGGGATGACGGGCATCCTGTCCGCGCTGCAGCCGATCGCCGGCCAGTTGTACGGCGCGCGGCGTTATGCGGAGATCGGCGAGGAAGTCCGCCAGGCGCTGTGGCTCGCGCTGATGCTGGCGGTGCCCGGCTTCCTGCTGCTGCATTTTCCCGAACCGCTGCTGCAAGTCGCGCACGCGCCGCCCGCGCTGCACGACCGCACCGTCGACTACTTGCGGATCCTGTCGTACGGGCTGCCGGCCAGCCTCGTATTCCGCATCTACAACGCGCTGACCAACGCTGCCGGCAAGCCCCGCCTCGCGATGATCTTGCAGATCGGTGCACTGCTGCTCAAGTTTCCGCTCAACGTGTGGTTCATCTTCGGTGGGTTCGGCGTGCCGGCCCTCGGCGGCCCCGGTTGCGGGCTCGCGAGCACGCTGATCAACTGGGCGCTCGCGCTGATCGGCTTCATGCTGCTCGCGAAGCTCGACGTGTTCTCGCCGCTCGCGATCTTCTCGCGCTTTTGCCGGCCCGTGTGGGAACGCCAGAAGGCGTTGCTCAAGCTCGGCGTGCCGATGGGGCTGTCGTACCTGATCGAGGTGACGTCTTACACGTGCATGGCGCTCTTCATCGCGCAATTCGGCACGACGACGCTCGCCGGCCATCAGATCGCCGGCAACATCGGTGCAGTACTGTACATGACGCCGTTGTCGATCGGCGTCGCGGCGTCGACGCTCGTCGCACGCGCGCTCGGCGCCGGCCGCGCCGACGAGGCGCGCCTGCTCGGCCGGCACAGCGTGATGCTCGCGTGCATGATCGCGGCCGCCTACGGCGTGCTCGTGTTCACGCTGCGGCCGCTGATCGTCGGCGGCTACACGCCGAACCCGGCCGTGGCCGCTGCCGCGCTGCCGCTGGTCGCGATCGTGACCTGCTATCACTTCTTCGACGCGCTGCAGATCACGTCCGCGTTCGTGCTGCGCGCGTACAAGGTCGCCGTCGTGCCAACCGTCATCTACGCGGTCGCGCTGTGGGGCTTCGGGCTCGGCGGCGGCTACGTGCTCGGCTTCGACGTCGGCGGCATCGCGCCCGCGTGGCTGACGGGCGCACGCGGCTTCTGGTTCGCGAATACGGTCAGCCTGATGCTTGCGGGCGCGGGACTCGCGCTGTACCTGCGCCACGTCAGCCGCACGCACGTGTCCGTGCGCCGCTGACACACGGGCCGCGACCTACGGGCGCTCCAGCACGTCGGCAGCGTGATACGACGAACGCACGAGCGGGCCGGCGACGACTTCCCTGAAACCGAGCGCGAGCCCCTCGTCGCGCCACGCGGCGAACGCGTCGGGGCTCACGTAGCGCCGCACCGGCAGGTGGTGCGCGGACGGCGCGAGATACTGGCCGAGCGTCAACACGTCGACCTCATGCGCGCGCAGGTCCCGCAGCGTGTCCCGAACCTCGTCGTCGCGCTCGCCAAGCCCGAGCATCAAGCCGGATTTGGTCACGAGCGTCGGGCGCGCGGCCTTCGCCCGTGCGAGCAGCTCGAGCGAACCGCGATAGTCGGCGCCGGGGCGCGCCGCCCGATACAGCGACGGCACCGTTTCGATGTTGTGATTGAACACGTCGGGCCACGCCGACGACAGCGCGTCGAGCGCACGCGCAACGCGGCCGCGAAAATCGGGCGTCAGCACCTCGACGCCGATCCCGGGCGCACTCGCGCGCACGGCCGCGATGCAGGCCGCGAAGTGCGCGGCGCCGCCGTCGCGCAGGTCGTCGCGATCGACCGACGTGATCACGACGTAGCGCAGCCCGAGCGCCGCGACCGCATCGGCAAGCCGCGCCGGTTCATCCGCGTCGAGCGGTTCGGGGCGGCCGTGCGCGACATCGCAAAACGGGCAGCGCCGCGTGCACAGTCCGCCCATGATCATGAAGGTGGCGGTGCGCTGCGCGAAGCATTCGCCGATGTTCGGGCACATCGCCTCCTCGCAGACCGAATGCAGCCGATGGTCGCGCAGCACGGCCGCCATGTCGGCCACCGCCCCGCTCATCATCGGCCGCGCCCGCAGCCACGGCGGCTTCGGCAGCCCCGCGCCGGCCGCGGGCTCGACGCGCACCGGAATGCGCGCGAGCTTGTCGCGGCTTCTCGCGCCCGGTTGACCGAGCGCGGTGAGACTGGGTCGTTCGAGCGCGGCGGCCATCGTCAGTCTCCGAGGAAGGCGGCGATCAGGCGGTTCACGTCGGCAGCGGCTTCCATCTGCACCATATGGCCGCTGCCGGCGATCACCTCGGTCCGCACGCCGTCCGGCAGGCCCTGCGCATGCCGAGCGGGAATCACCTGGTCGCGCTCGCCCCAGATCACGAGCGTGCGCGGCGCGAGCGACGCGAGGCGGTCGCGGAACACGCGCCGCTGCGTCGCGCCGTCGAACGCGGCGTTCGCGATCTTCTCGAGCGCGGCCTGCACGCCCTCGAGCCGCTTGTACTTGACGAGATCCTCGACCAGTTGCCGCGTGACGAGCGCGTCGTCGGCGAACAGCGCACCGAGGTGCGGCTTCAGCGTATTGCGGCTGTTGCCGGCGACGAAGCCGTCGATGTAGTCGCGGTTGATGTCGGCGCCGAGGCCGGCGCTCGCAATCAGCGTCAGCGACGCCACGCGTTGCGGCGCGCCGTCGGCCAGCGTCATTGCCACCGCGCCGCCCATCGAATGGCCGATCAGGTGCGCGCGGTCGATGTGCTGCGCATCGAGCAGCGCGAGCACCGCGTCGGCCAGCTCGTCGAGGCTGCCGCTGTCGACCGCCTTGCCCGACTCGCCGTGGCCCGGCAAATCGAGCGCCCACACCGGCCGGTGCGCGGCGAGTTCCGCGTGATTGAACAGCCAGTTGTTCAGATCGCCGCCGAAGCCATGGATCAGGACCGCGGGCGTGCCGGAACCGTCACCGAGCTTCAGGAAACGGATCGTGCGTCCGCCGATCTGTGCCTTTTCGGGCTGCGGGCCCGCTGCGTCGTCGGCGGCCGCGCTCGGCACGAAATCGCGCTGAAATTCGGCGATCGCCGCATCGATGTCGGCATCGCTTGCATCGGCCGCCGCGACCACGCCGAGCAGCGCACCGACCGGCAGCGTGTCGCCCTCCTGCGCGATTTGCCGGCGCAGCGTGCCGTCGAACGCGCACTCGACGCCCGACGAGATCTTGTCGGTCTCGACGTCGAGCACTTCGTCGCCCTTCGTCACGCGCTCGCCGATCGCCTTCAGCCAGCCGTTGACCTGCCCCTGCTCCATCGACAGCCCCCACTTGGGCATCGTGATCATGTGAATCGACATCGTGTCAGCTCCTCGTCTTCAGAACCGCCTGCGCGATCGCATCGGCGGACGGGATATACAGGTCTTCCAGCACGCCGGCGAACGGCGCCGGCGTATGCGGCGCGGTCACGAGCTCGATCGGCGCCTTCAGCGAGCGGAATGCGCGCTGCGCGACGAGCGCGGCGATGTCGGTCGCAATCGAGCAGCGCGGGTTGGCTTCGTCGACGACCACCAAGCGCCCGGTGCGCGCCGCGCTTTCGAGAATCGTGTCCTCGTCGAGCGGCGACGTCGTGCGCAGGTCGATCACGTCGACATGGATGCCGTCCTTCGCGAGCTTCGCGGCCGCGTCGGTCGCGAAATGCACCATGCGGCCGTACGTGACGATCGTCGCGTCGTCGCCTTCGCGCACGACGTTCGCCTCGCCGAACGGAATCGCATAGGACTCCTCCGGCACGTCGCCTTCGCGCGTATAGAGCAGCTTGTGTTCGAGGAAGATCACCGGATCGTTGTCGCGGATCGACTGGATCAGCAGCCCCTTCGCGTCGTACGGCGTCGACGGGCATACGACCTTCAGCCCCGGAATGTGCGTGAACAGCGACGTGAGCATCTGCGAATGCTGCGCGGCCGCGCGCAGCCCGGCGCCGTACATCGCGCGGATCACGACCGGCGTCACGGCCTTGCCGCCGAACATGTAGCGGAATTTGGCGGCCTGGTTGAAGATCTGGTCGAAGCACACGCCCATGAAGTCGATGAACATCAGCTCCGCGACCGGCCGCATTCCGCACGCGGCCGCGCCGACCGCCGCGCCGATGTAGCCGCCCTCCGACAGCGGCGTGTCGAGCACGCGGCCCGGAAACTTGTGGAACAGCCCTTTCGTCACGCCGAGCACGCCGCCCCAAGCGTCGTCCTCGCCCGGCGCGCCGGCGCCGCCTGCGTTGTCCTCGCCCATCACGATCACGCTGTCGTCGCGCGCCATTTCCTGCGCGAGCGCTTCGTTGATCGCTTGCGAATAGGTAATCTTCCTTGCCATGTCTGTCTCCTGAAATATTCGGTCCGTCACGCGCTGCGTGCCGGCTGCGAGCCGCCTGCGGCCAACCGCTGGCTGCTGGCTGTTGCGTCAGATCTCGGTCACGGGTAAGACACGTACACGTCGGTCAGCAGATCGGCCGCGTCGGGCAGCGGCGCGGCCTTCGCCTGTGCGACCGCGTCGTCGATGAGCGCTTTTACCTGAGTGTCGACCGCTCTCAGTTCGTCGGTCGTCAGCACCTCCGCGCGCACGACGCGCGCTTCGAAATGCTTCAGGCAGTCCTTCTCGTCGCGCAGCTTCTGCACTTCGCCCGGCGCACGGTAAGTCTGCGCATCGCCTTCGAAGTGGCCGAAGTAGCGGGTGAACTTCACCTCGACGAGCGTCGGGCCGCCGCCGTTTCGCGCGCGTGCAACCGCTTCGCCGAGCGCCTCGTGCACCGCAAAGAAGTCGAAGCCGTCGACGATCACGCCCGGCATCCCGAAGCCGTTCGCGCGATCGGCGATGTTGTCGGTCGCGACCGACCAGCTCGACGACGTCGCTTCCGCATAGCCGTTGTTTTCGGCGACGAAGATCGCCGGCAGCCGCCACACCGACGCGAGGTTCATCGATTCGAAGATCACGCCCTGGTTCGACGCGCCGTCGCCGAAGAAGCACACGCCGACACCGCCGGTCTTCCGGTGCTTGGCCGCGAGTGCCGCGCCGCATACGAGCGGGCCGCCAGCGCCGACGATGCCGTTCGCGCCGAGCATTCCCATCGCGAGATCCGCAATGTGCATCGAGCCGCCCTTGCCATGGCAGACGCCCGTCTTCTTGCCGTAGATTTCGGCCATCATCCCGTGCACGTCGACCCCTTTCGCGATGCAGTGGCCGTGCCCGCGATGCGTGGTGGCGACGTAATCGTCCAGGCCGAGGTGCAGCATCGTGCCGACCGCGGACGCCTCCTCGCCTGCGTACAGGTGAACGAAACCGGGGATTTCGCCGGTCGCGAACTCGACGTGCAGGCGCTCCTCGAATTCGCGGATCGTGCGCATCAGCCGGTAGGCGTCCAGCAGCGTGTCCCTGCTGAGCTGTGTCGATACGGTCATGTGTGTCTCCTGAGTAGGTCTGACTGCGAATGCCGTCGCGGCAAAGCCGCGGCGACGGATTGCACGGCTTGCGCCGTCAATGGAACGTGAAGCCGCTGCCGTCGACGTTCAACGCACGACGCTGGCGACCCGCGGATCGAGAGCGGCCGTCATGACGGCGCCTCCTTGATCGTCGCTACGGATACCGAAACTTGTTTTCGGGCTGCGCATGCTCACCCGCGCCACGCGCCGGCTTCGCGCAACACCTGTCGCGACGATGCGTAACGCAACGTGCGACCCACGTCCAGCGTCAACGGCCCGCGCCAGTCGAGCGCGACCTCGTAGCGGTCGCCGCGCGCGAGCTCGATCTCGCGCTCGCCGTCGAACGCGAGCGTGCCGTGCTCGACCGGAATCGTGTGCCACGCGTCCGGCTCGAGCCGCTCGCAGCTGCGCATCACGACGCGATCGACGCGCCCCGGTGCGATGGGCGCGACGAGCGGCGTGCCGGCCGTCTTGCCGTCGGTGGCGAAGCGCATCGCGAGCCCGTGCGGCGCGCTGCGATCGAGCGGCGCCCACGCGCCGCCGAGTGCGGACAGGCCGATGCCGTCCGGCTCCGCGAACGTCAGGTAAAGCGAATCGATGTCGTCGGGCCCCGAGATTGCGCGTGCGCCGATGAAGCGCTGGCGCGCCGCGCACACGTCGACGAGCGCGATCTCGTCGCGCCCCGCGTTCGCGCCGGCGACGCAGCGCACGACGAGCCGCTTGTTACGCACGAACGCGACGTCGGCCGGCACGGCGCCGGTCGCGGCGAGCCCTGCGGCAACGCCCGCGATGGTCGCCTCGCGATGTTCGGGAAACGCGTTGTTGGTGCCGGTGGACAGCGCGACGAGCGGCGTCGTGCCGCAATGCGCGGCGACAGCGCGGTGCGTGCCGTCGCCGCCGAGCACGACGATCAGCGCGGCCTCCATCCGATGCATGTACGCCGCGCCGGCGTGCGTGTCGGCGACGGTATCGGAAATCGGCAGATCGACGAATTCGACCTCGGGCCAGCGTTCGTGCGGCGCGACCGCGCGATGCGTGTCGAGCGCGCGCATCAGCAGCGTCGCGATGCCCGTCTTGTCGCGCAGCGTCAGCACGCGCTCGACGCCCATCGCGCCGAGGCCGGCCAGCAGGCGCACGACCATATTGGCCTTCTCGGCGGTCGGGAACACCGATGCATGCGTCGTCAAACGGCGAATGTCGCGCCCCGATGCAGGGTTCGCGATCACGCCGACGGTCACGGGCGTCGTCACGGGCTTGTCTCCATCCAGTGGACCGGCGCTCGCACGCCGGCCCTGCTTCTGTCGTCCGCGGCCGTCGAGGACAGCGGATCGTCGTCGCCGACGCGACAGCGCCGGACTTGCCCGTCATATCTGCAAGCGGCGTGCCACCGTATGTGCGGCGACCGCGAAACCCGCGCCCGGACTGGCTCGGCGGCGCCGCCCGTTGTCGCGATCCATTGCTCCGGCAACCGGACAACACGCGAAACCGCGCGCGCGTCTCACGTGCTCGCTGCCCATGTTCATCCGTTTCGGCCCGTCGAATTGCGGAGCGATCCGGCGTCGCGCCCACGCGCACCGGGGCGCGGCGTGCATCGGCGTGCTGCTCGCCGTCGTCGCGCGCGGCGAGCTTGCGCGTCTCAACCGCGCGAGACCGGCTGAGATGCCGCTGAGACGAACGTCTCATGCCGCGCGCGTGCTGCGATGCAATGTGATCCGCGCCGGCGGATGTGCTACAAGAACATCGCATTCCCCGCCGTACGGAACCGGAGCCGACCATGCCCTATGCCGTCCCCCAGGCCCAGCACGCCGACCGTGTGCTCGGCGCGCTCGCCGGACGCCTGCCCCCGCCGGCCGATTCGGCGCGCCTGGTGTCGTCGTGGCAGCGTTCGCTCGAGCGCTATGCGCTCGATCCCGCTTCGTCGATCGGCCCCCGGGTGCTGACCGCGGCCGAGCTGCGCGAAGTGCGCGACAAGGAAGAGGCGTTCCTGCGCGCATCGGGTCAGTGTCTGACGCGCCTGCACGACATGATTCGTGTTGCCGACTATTGCGTGATGCTGACCGACGCGCACGGCGTAACGATCGACTACCGGATCGATCGCGAGCGCCGCACCGACTTCCGGCACGCGGGGCTGCACATCGGCTCGTGCTGGTCGGAAAGCGAGGAAGGCACGTGCGGCGTCGCAAGCGTGCTGACGGATCTCGCGCCGATCACCGTGCACAAGACCGACCACTTCCGCGCGGCATTCACCACGCTCACGTGCAGCGCGGCGCCGATCTTCTCGCCTGCCGGCGAATTGATCGGCGTGCTCGATGCATCGGCCGTGCAGTCGCCCGACAACCGCGACAGCCAGCGGCTCGTGTACCAGCTCGTGCGGCAGAGCGCGGCGCTGATCGAGGACGGCTATTTCGTGCACAGCACCGCGCAGCACTGGATACTGTTCGGTCATCCGAACCGTCATTACGTCGAGGCGCAGCCCGAATGGCTGATCGCGTTCGACGAATGCGGCAATATCGTCGCCGCGAACCGGCACGCGCGCGACGCGCTGCCCGCGCTGCGCGAGCCGCGTCATATCGACGAAGTCTTCGATGCGACCGAAATGCCGCTGCGCGATGCCGCGCGGCTCGATGCTATCGTCACGCTGCGGCTGCGCGCGACCGGCGCACCGCTCTATGCGCGGTTGCGCGCGCCGCTAAAGCGCGCGGGCCGCGAAACCGGCAGCGCGTCGCGCCGGCCGGGCGCCGCGCAGCGTCACGTGGGTGCGCTGACGCCGTTCCTGCAGAGCAGCGACACGCGCGTCGCGCAGCAGGCCGAGCTCGCGCTGCGCGTGGCGAGCAAGCGGCTGCCGATTCTCGTGCTGGGTGAAACCGGCGCGGGCAAGGAAGTCTTTGCCCGCGCGATCCACGATGCAGGCGCGCGGCGCGCGCGGCCGTTCGTCGCGGTCAATTGCGGCGCGCTGCCCGAGGCGCTGATCGAAAGCGAGCTGTTCGGTTACGCAGCCGGCGCGTTCACCGGTGCGCGCAAGCACGGCGCGCGCGGCAAGATCGCGCTCGCCGACGGCGGCACGCTGTTCCTCGATGAAATCGGCGACATGCCGCTCACGCTGCAGACGCGGCTGCTGCGCGTGCTCGCCGACGGCGAGGTCGTGCCGCTCGGCAGCGATACGCCGGTGCGCGTCGATCTCGACGTGATTTGCGCGACACACCGCGATCTCGCACGGATGGTCGCCGATGGCACGTTCCGGGAGGATCTGTATTACCGGCTGAGCGGCGCGACGTTCGAGCTGCCGCCGCTGCGCGAGCGCGCGGACGTGCGCGACGTGATCGCCGCGGTGTTCGCAGAAGAAGCGCAAGCGACCGGCCACGTGCTCACGCTCGATGCGACGCTCGCCGAGCAGCTTGCCGCGTATGCGTGGCCCGGCAACGTGCGTCAGTTGCGCAACGTGCTGCGCTACGCGTGCGCGGTGTGCGACGCCGCGCGCGTGACGCGGCGCGACCTGCCGTCCGATCTCGCCGCCCAGCTCGGCGGTGGTCCGTCCGGCGGGTTGCCGGACGACGAACGCAGCCGTATCGTAGCGGCGCTCACCGCGCATCGCTGGCGACCCGACGCAGCCGCGCAGGCGCTCGGCATCTCGCGCGCGACGCTGTACCGGCGCATCGCGAAACACCGGATCGTCGCGCCGCACCGCGTCTGATGCGTGCAGCGCGACCGTACGCTGCGCGCCGTCACGCGGCGTGCGCGGCCGTGCCCGCCGCACTGCCGCCGTTGCCGTTTCCGGCTGCCGCATCGCACCGCGTGAACACTTCATGCGCTGCGAACAGCGCGTTGAGCGCGGCCGGAAATCCTGCGTACACGGCCATCTGCATGAAGACCTCGACGATCTCGTCGCGGGTGCACCCGACATTCAGCGCGGCCTCGATGTGCACCTTCAGTTGCGGCTGCGCATTGCCAAGCGCGGCCAGTGCGGCGATCGTCGCGATCTCCCGCGCCTTCAAATCGAGCTGCGGCCGGCTATAGATGTCGCCGAAGCCGAATTCGACGAGCAGCCGCCCGAAGTCCGGCGCGATCGGCGCAAGCGCCGCGATCACGCGCTCTCCCGCTTCGCCGTCGATCTCCTTCAGCTTGTTCCAGCCGCGCGCATAGCGGTCTTCAACGAGTCGTTCCATGGTGTGGGTCCTGTTCCGGGGATGATTGACAAGGGCTCGCCCGTCGTTCCATCTCACGCTCCTGCGCCTCGTAGTACGCGATCTTGTCGCCGATCGCGTCGAGGCTCGCCTGCAGCTCCGCGATATGCGCACGCACCGCGTCGCGATGTGCGCTCAGCAGCCGCCGCCGTGCGCCGAACGTCGACTCGCCTTGCGCGCGCAGCGCGGCGAACTGCTGCATCTGCACGATCGGCATGCCGGTCGCCTTCAGGCGCATCACGAAGGCCAGCCAGTCAAGGTCGGCCGGCGCATAGAGCCGGTGTCCGGCCGCCGTGCGCGAAATCGCGCGCAACAGCCCGGCTTGCTCGTAATACCGCAGCGTATGCGTCGACACACCGGTCAGTTCGGCGACCTGCCCGATCGTGAGCGGACCGGCGGCGCGGGAGGTGGAGAGGGTTTTCGACATGGCAGGAACAAGGTTAGGAGTTAGAGTTCACTCTAAGTCAAGCATTGTCGGATGGCCAGGGCCGACAATTTCCGGTTCCGCACCTCGGCGCCGCCCACACCGTAAAGAATGGTCAAAACGGCCGCCGCACAGGGCCTTCCTTCTTTACAGCGACGCAAGCCTTCAGCAAGATTCGGTCAGCCTGTCTTAAAAAGGGCACGCATTTGTCCTATGCTTAACGGCGACGCCCGGCCGGGTTGCGCACCGCCGTCCGTTGCAACAGCCATTCATCCGTCAGAACCAGGGAGCCTGTGCCATGCTGAAAAAGCTGCTGATGCTGTTCGTCGCGTTATCGCTGTCGGTTGCCGCCGGACTCGCCGCGGCCGTCGAAGTCAACACGGCCGACCAGGCCGCGCTCGAATCGGTGAAGGGCCTCGGGCCCGTGAAGTCCAAGGCGATCATCGACGAGCGCACCAAGAACGGCCCGTTCAAGGATGCAGACGATCTCGCGAACCGCGTGAAGGGTCTCGGCACGAAGTCGGTCGGGCATCTCGAGGAAAACGGTCTGACGATCGGCGGTTCGTCGACGCCGCCGAAAGGCGTGAAGCTGTCGAAGCCGGCCACGGCGTCGGCGGGCACCACCGCACCGTCCGCATCGACGACCGCGACGGCCGGGACAACGGCAACCGCACCGGCGACGACGGCCAGCGCCCCGGAAGCCGCATCGAAGCCGGCCAAGAGCAAGCGCGCGTCGAAGAAGGAGAAAGCGGCCGCAGCTGCGGCGGCCTCGGCTGACGCAGGCGCGAGCGCGCCGGCCGCGGCGTCGTCCGCGAAGGCGACGAAGGGTTCGAAGAAGAAGAACAAGAAGGACAAGGCAGCCTCCGCCGCCGCGGCGTCGGGCGCCTGATGTGCGCTGCGCGCGCGACGGCGTGCGCGCGGCATTTCGATCAACGGGCGCCGGCGTTACGGCGCCCTTTTCAGTGAAGGTGAAGAACCATGGGTCTCCTCGACATCGTCGGCGGTCTGATCGGCGGCCAGGCCGGCGGCAACTCGCAAAGCGCGCTCATCACGACCGCGCTCGAATTCATCAACAACCAGCCGGGCGGCCTCAACGGGCTGATCGAGAAGTTCAAGGCCGGCGGCGCGGGCGACATCATCGGCTCGTGGGTGGGCACCGGCGAAAACCAGCCGATCTCGCCTGACACGCTGCAGAATGTGCTCGGCTCGGACGTCGTCGGCTCGCTCGCGAGCAAGGTCGGCATCGATCCGGCGCAGGCGTCGTCGATTCTCGCGCAGGTGCTGCCGCACGTCGTGAACCACGCGACGCCGAACGGCGAAGTGCCGGCCGGCGGCCAGGTCGACACGTCGAACGTGCTGGGCGCGCTCACGCAAATCGCCGGCATGTTCGGCGGCAACAAGGCCTGAGTCCGCACGCTTCACGGCCCGGGCGTCCGCTACGCGCGTTTCGGCCGCCCGATATGCAAACACCCCGCCGAAGCGGGGTGTTTGTTTTTGCGCGCCCGGTGTGAACCGGGCATGCGAGCGGCTACCGTCGATCAGTGCACGACGCGATCGAACACGAACTGGCCGTCGTTGACGTCGACCGGGATCACGTCCTTCGGACCGAAGCGGCCCGCGAGGATCAGCTTCGCGACCGGGTTCTCGATCTCCTGCTGGATCGCGCGCTTCAGCGGCCGCGCGCCGAACACCGGATCGTAGCCGACCTTCGCGATCTGCTCGAGCGCCGCCGGCGACACGTCGAGTGCCATGTCGAGCTTCGCGAGCCGGTCGTGCAGGCGCGCCAGCTGGATCTTCGCGATCGACTCGATGTTGCTGCGGTCGAGCGCGTGGAACACGACGACGTCGTCGATCCGGTTCAGGAACTCCGGACGGAAGTGCTGCTTCACTTCGAGCCACACCGCGTCCTTGATCTCTTCCTGCGGCGAACCGGTCATCGCCTGGATCACCTGCGAGCCGAGGTTCGACGTCATCACGATCACCGTGTTCTTGAAGTCGACCGTGCGGCCCTGCCCGTCGGTCATGCGGCCGTCGTCGAGCACTTGCAGCAGCACGTTGAACACGTCCGGATGCGCCTTCTCGATCTCGTCGAGCAGGATCACGCTGTACGGCTTGCGGCGCACGGCTTCCGTCAGATAGCCGCCTTCCTCGTAGCCGACGTAGCCCGGCGGCGCGCCGATCAGTCGCGCGACGCTGTGCTTCTCCATGAACTCGCTCATGTCGATGCGGATCAGGTGCTCTTCCGAGTCGAACAGGAACGACGCCAGCGCCTTGCACAGCTCGGTCTTGCCGACACCCGTCGGGCCAAGGAACAGGAACGAGCCGTACGGACGGTTCGGATCGGCGAGCCCCGCGCGCGAACGCCGAATCGCATCGGCCACCGCGCTGATCGCCTCGTCCTGGCCGACCACGCGCTCGTGCAGCTTTTCCTCGATGTGCAGCAGCTTCTCGCGTTCGCCTTGCATCATCCGCGACACCGGAATCCCGGTTGCGCGCGACACGACTTCCGCGATTTCTTCCGCACCGACCTGCGTGCGCAGCAGACGCGGACGCGTCGGGTTGTGCTGCTCCTGCTCTTCGGCCTGCGTGACCTGCTTCAGTTGCGACTCGAGTTGCGGCAGCTTGCCGTACTGCAGTTCGGCGACCTTCTCGAGCTTGCCTTCACGCTGCAGACGCGCGATGTCGGCCCGCACTTTCTCGATTTCCTCTTTCAGCTGTGCGCTGCCCTGCACCGCGGCCTTCTCGGCGGTCCAGATCTCTTCCAGGTCCGCATACTCGCGGCCGAGGCGCTCGATCTCTTCCTCGATCAACTGCAAGCGCTTTTGCGACGCTTCGTCCTGCTCCTTCTTTACCGCCTCGCGCTCGATCTTCAGCTGGATCAGCCGGCGATCGAGCTTGTCCATCTCTTCGGGCTTCGAATCGATTTCCATCTTGATCTTCGATGCGGCCTCGTCGATCAGGTCGATCGCCTTGTCAGGCAGGAAGCGGTCGGTGATGTAGCGGTGCGACAGCTCCGCCGCCGCGACGATCGCCGGGTCCGTGATGTCGACGCCGTGGTGCAACTCGTACTTCTCCTGCAACCCGCGCAGGATCGCGATCGTCGCCTCGACGCTCGGCTCGTCGACGAGCACCTTCTGGAAGCGGCGCTCGAGCGCGGCATCCTTCTCGATGTACTTGCGGTATTCGTCGAGCGTGGTGGCACCGATGCAGTGCAGCTCGCCGCGCGACAGCGCCGGCTTCAGCATGTTGCCTGCGTCCATCGCGCCTTCGGCCTTGCCGGCGCCGACCATCGTGTGGATCTCGTCGATGAACACGATCGTCCGGCCTTCGTCCTTCGCGATGTCGTTGAGCACGGCCTTCAGGCGCTCCTCGAACTCGCCGCGGTATTTCGCGCCGGCGAGCAGCGCGGCCATGTCGAGCGACAGCACGCGCTTGCCCTTCAGCGTCTCGGGCACCTCGCCGTTGACGATCCGTTGCGCGAGCCCTTCGACGATCGCGGTCTTGCCGACGCCCGGCTCGCCGATCAGCACCGGGTTGTTCTTGGTGCGGCGCTGCAGGATCTGGATCGAGCGGCGGATTTCGTCGTCGCGGCCGATCACCGGATCGAGCTTGCCCGCGCGCGCGCGCTCGGTCAGGTCGACCGTGTATTTCTTCAGCGCCTCGCGCTGGCTTTCCGCGTCCTGGCTATGCACTTGCGAGCCGCCGCGCACCGCGGCGATCGCGGCTTCGAGCGACTTGCGCGTGAGACCGTGCTGGCGCGCGAGCCTGCCGGCTTCGCCCTTGTCGTCGGACACGGCAAGCAGAAACATCTCGCTCGCGATGAACGTGTCGTTGAGCTTCTGCGCTTCCTTGTCGGCCTGATTCAGCAGCCCGGCCAGCTCGCGGCCGATCTGGATGTCGCCGCCCGTGCCCGTCACTTGCGGCAGGCGCGAAATGGCTTCGTTCAGCGCGCCCTGCAGCGCCTGCACGTGCACGCCCGCGCGCGACATCAGCGAGCGGGCGGAGCCGTCCTGCTGCGCGACCAGCGCCGCGAGCACGTGAACGGGTTCGATGTATTGATTGTCGCGGCCAGCCGCGAGGCTTTGCGCGTCCGCGAGTGCTTCCTGGAACTTGGTGGTGAGCTTGTCGATTCTCATTGAGTGAGACCTCCAATTTTCGATTAACACCAAGATGAGGATGGTTATACGGGTTTCAAGCGGAATTCCGGTTGATTCAGCGCAAAAATTGGCAGGCGGGCGCGCCGCAGCCCTCGCCGGGCACTGCAGCGGGACGAGCGGTGCGGTGCAGGCGTGTCAGGCCTTCGACGATGCTTCGGCTGACACTTGCGCGTCGCCGTCAGACGCGGCGCCGCGCACGGGCGTGACCGGACGAATACCGAGCAACGTGACGAGCGGCGACGCGGGCACCGCCAACTCGCCAATCGTATGACGATCGAGTTCCGCGAAGAACGCATCGCGCGCGGCCGCCAGCACGCCCTTAAGACGACACTGCGGCTCGATCACGCAGCCGCGCGACTCGCCGTCGGCCGCAAAGCAGCCGACCAGCGCAAAATCGTTCTCTGTCGCGCGCACCACCTGGCCGACGGTCAGCTGCAGCGAATGGGGGTACAACCGCAGCCCGCCGTTGCGCCCGCGAACGGTATCGACCCAACCGAGCTCGCCGAGCTGCTGGACGACTTTCATCAGATGGTTCTTCGACACGCCGTAGGCGTCCGAGATCTCCTGGATCGTCGCGAGCCCCTCGCCGCGCACGGCAAGGTACAGCATGACGCGCAGCGAGTAGTCGGTGTAGTCGGTGAGTCTCATGAGCGAATACGGAAAGTTGTTGATCGTGCCGCGATTACGCAAACCGGGTCAATCCGGACGCACGCCGGGCCGGCTGCCCGACACCATCTGAAGGCCCGGGGTTGCCGGAACCGCCCGCGCGCAATAAGATGCATTCAATCTACGCATTATTCTTGCCTGGGTGGACGCTATTTTGCGTCAAAATCCGACCGGCGTCCCACGCATTGTCCGCAGTGCCGTGCCACCCGGCGCGTTGTGGCCCCGTCGCCCATATTCCGATTTTCCCGGCCCTTTTTGCCATGACTGTCCTGCCCGCTTCGTCCGATACCGCGCCGGCCCGCCCGCGCGACGCCGAACCCACCGAACACAACATCCGCGAGCTCGTGTACGCGTTCTACGATCGCGTGCGCGCCGATCCGCTGCTGGGCCCCGTATTCGACGCGAAGCTCGAAGGCCGCTGGGACGAGCATCTGCCGAAGATGGTCAGCTTCTGGTCGAGCCTCGTGCTCGGCACCAAGGGCTATCGCGGCAACGTGCAGCAGGCGCACCAGCCGCTCGACGGAATCGAGCCCGCACACTTCAGCCGCTGGCTGTCGCTGTTCCTGAGGACCGTGGAGGCCCGCTACGAGCCGGCGGCGGCCGTCCGCTTCATGGAACCGGCGCTGCGGATCGCGCAGAGCCTGCAGCTGAGCCGCTTCGGTTGGGATTACCAGATTCCGCCGGAGCAGCAGGCGTTGCTCGACGCAATCGCGCCGCGCCGCCGCGACACGAGCGACGATCCGCATGCGCTGCCGTCACGCGCGCGCGGCGAGCCTTTTCCGACCCGAATCATCGGCCGCGGCGTCGATTCGGACGCGTAACGCGGCGAAGCAGCGCCGGCTCACCGCGGCACGGCGTCGCACGATGTGGCCGCCGCGCTCATCGCCGCGTGTTGCCCGATTCGACGCCCCAGCGCGCGAGCGCCGCATCGTCGCTGCTGCGCGCATCGACCCAGCGCTCGCCGTCCGGCGTGGTTTCTTTCTTCCAGAACGGCGCCTCGGTCTTCAGGTAGTCCATCACGAACTCGCAGGACGCGAACGCGTCGCCGCGATGCGACGCAACGGTCGCGACCATCACGATCTGATCGAGCGGCAGCAGCGGGCCGACCCGATGCACGATCGCGACGTCGATCCCGGGCCAGCGGCGGCAGGCGTCGGCGGCGATTTTCTCGAGCGCCTTCTCGGTCATCCCCGGATAGTGCTCGAGCTCCATCGCGGCGACCGAATCGCCTTCGTTCAGGTCGCGCACCGTGCCGACGAAGCACGCGACCGCGCCGATTTTCGGGTTGCGCGCACGCAATGCCGCGACTTCTGCGCTGAGGTCGAAATCGTCCGTCTGTACTCGTACCGTAGCCATTGTCTGTCTCTGTCGATCGGAGTTAGCGCTTTAGCGCTTACTCCGATCCCATGCTTCGCGGTCGATCGGAGTTAGCGCTTTAGCGCTTACTCCGGTCCCATGCTTCGCAGTCGACCCGATTTAGTCGGGCCACATGCAACGCTCAGCCGCCCGTCACCGGTGGAAAGAACGCGACCTCGCAACCGTCGGTCAGGCGCGTGCCGGGATCGGTCATCTCGTGATTGCACGCCATGCGCAGCGCGCGCCCTTCGGCAAGCGTCTCGGCCCACGCGCCACCGCGCAGCCGCAGCCACGCACGCACGTCGCCGACGGTCGCCACGCCGTCCGGCACGTCGGCCTGCTCGTCGGACACACCGAGCGCCTCGCGCACGCTTGCAAAGAATTTCAGCTGGATCTTCATGGTCGGGAAGCCGTCGCGTTACGACAGCAGTTCGGAAAACGGAATGAAACGCACGGTCTCGCCCGCGCTGATCGCGTGCTGCGGCGGATTGTCGATCAGGCCGTCGCCCCACACCGTCGACGTCAGCACCGCCGAACTCTGGTTCGGGAACAGATCGAGACCGCCGGCCGCATTGATGCGCGCGCGCAGGAATTCGTTGCGCCGGTCGCCCTTGCTCTGCGAGAAGTCCGCGCGCAGCGACAGCGCGCGCGGCGCAACGTCGCGCACGCCGGACAGGCGGAGCAGAAACGGCCGCACGAACAGCAGGAACGTGACGAAACTCGATACCGGGTTGCCGGGCAGCCCGATGAAGTGCGCATCTGCGCGGCCGTCGCCGCGACGCACCGCGCCATACGCGAGCGGCTTGCCGGGCTTCATCGCGATCTGCCACAGCGCGAGCCGCCCTTCGGCCTCGACCGCCGGTTTCACGTGATCTTCGTCGCCGACCGATACGCCGCCGCTCGTCAGGATCACGTCGTGATCGCGTGCGGCTTCGCGCAGCGTATCGCGGGTCGCGGCGAGCGAGTCGGGCACGATCCCGTAGTCGGTCACGTGACAGCCGAGCCGCGCCAGCAGCGCACGCAGCGTGAAGCGGTTCGAGTTGTAGATCGCGCCCGGCTTCAGCGGCTCGCCCGGCATCGTCAATTCGTCGCCGGTGAAGAACACCGCGACGCGAATCCGCCGCGCGACCGGCAACTGCGCGCAACCCACCGACGCGGCAAGACCGAGCGCCTGCGGCGTGAGCCGCGTGCCGGCCGGCAGGATCACCGCCCCCTGGCGGATGTCCGCGCCCTGCGCGGTGATCCACTCGCCGGCTTTCGGCGTGTGCAGGATTTCAACCGCGTCGCCGTCGGCCGCCGTCTGCTCCTGCATCACCACGGCATCGGCGCCCGGCGGCACCGTCGCGCCGGTGAAGATCCGCGCGGCCGTGCCCGCGGCAAGCGGTGCGGCCGGATGACCGGCCGGAATCCGCTGCGACACCGGCAGGCGCCGCTCGCCGTGCAGCAGATCGGCGACACGCACCGCGTAGCCGTCCATCGCACTCGTGTGCATCGGCGGCACGTCGAGCGGCGAGCTTACGTCGGCCGCCAGCACGCGACCGAGCGCATCGAGCGTCGCGACGGTTTCGGTGCCGGGCAGCGGCTGCGCGGCATCGAGCAGCGCCGTGAGCGCCTCGGCGGTCGACAGCATCGGCGCGCGCGGCGCCGCGGGATTCGGGTTCGACATCGATGGAATCGGGGATCGTTGGAGTCAATACGTCATTGTAGCGACGCCGTCGCGCCCACGTGCGATATGGCCGTCATGCGAAAACTGTGATCGGCGCGAACGCGCGGCACCGGCGCCGGTTTCGCAACACGGCTGGCCGCGCGTCAATGGCCAAACGAAACGGCCGGAACCCCGACTCGTTCGACGAATCGGCATTCCGGCCGTCCTGTGCCGCGGGGCTTGCCCGCGGCGGCGCGGTGCAACGTCGTGCGCGCCGATGCGCGGTTATGCGCCCGTATGCGCGGCGATGAAGTTCTTCACCTGCTGCGCGTCGGCCTTCACGACCTCGAAGCGCTGCGGCAGCGCCTCGAGCCCGTCGAACGCGGCCGGACGCTCGGCTTCGCGATCGAGCGCCTCGCGGATCGTCTCGCCGAACTTGATCGGCTGTGCGGTCTCGAGCACGACCATCGGGACGCCCGCATCGAGATGCTCGCGCGCGACCTTCACACCGTCGGCCGTATGCGTATCGATCATCGTGTCGTAGCGCGAGAACACGTCGCGGATCGTTGCGATGCGGTCGGCATGGCTGCTGCGCCCCGACACGAAGCCGAACTCGGCCACGCGCGCGAAATCGCCGCTCGCCGCGAGGTCGAACCCGCCCTTCTCCTCGACGTCGCGGAACAGCTGCATCACGCGCGCCGGATCGCGTCCCAGCAGGTCGAACACGAAACGCTCGAAGTTCGACGCCTTCGAGATGTCCATGCTTGGGCTGCTCGTGTGATACGTGTTCTCGGCGCTGCGCACGCGGTACGCGCCGGTGCGGAAGAACTCGTCGAGCACGTCGTTCTCGTTGGTCGCGACGACCAGCTTCGCGATCGGCAGGCCCATCATCCGCGCGATGTGGCCCGCGCAGACATTGCCGAAGTTGCCCGACGGCACCGTAAACGACACGCGCTCGTCGTTGGATGTCGTCGCCGCGAAATAGCCCTTGAAGTAGTAGACGACCTGCGCGACGACGCGCGCCCAGTTGATCGAGTTCACCGTGCCGATCTTGTGCCGCGCCTTGAATGCGTGATCGTTGGACACGGCCTTCACGATGTCCTGGCAGTCGTCGAACACGCCTTCGACCGCGAGGTTGAAGATGTTCGGATCCTGCAGGCTGAACATCTGCGCGGTCTGGAACGCGCTCATTTTCTTGTGCGGCGACAGCATGAACACACGCACGCCGGCCTTGCCGCGCATCGCGTATTCCGCCGCGCTGCCGGTATCGCCCGACGTCGCGCCGAGGATGTTCAACGCCTCGCCGTGCTTCGCGAGCGTGTATTCGAACAGGTTGCCGAGCAGCTGCATCGCCATGTCCTTGAACGCGAGCGTCGGGCCGTTCGACAGTTCCAGCAGCGACAGCGCCGTGCCGTTCTCGGTGCCGAGCGTCTTCAGCGGCGTGATGTCGGACGCGTTTTCGCCGTGGCGCGTGTTGCTGTAGACGGCGGCGGTGTACGTGCGGCGCGTGATCGCGCGCAGGTCGTCGGCCGGGACGTCGTCGCAGAACTTCGACAGGATCTCGAATGCGAGATCCGCGTACGGCAGCGTGCGCCAGCGCGCGAGCTCGTCGGCCGACACCTTCGGGTACTCGGCCGGCAGGTACAGCCCGCCGTCCTTCGCGAGGCCGCCGAGCAGGATGTCGGAGAACGTATGGCGCTCGCCGATGCCGGCGCCGCGCGTGGAGATGTAGTTCATGTCGTTCCTGGTCCTCAGTTCAGCGCTTCCATGCGCAGCTTCGTTACCTTCGAGACCACCGTCGCCAGGCTCTCGATCTGCGCGATCGCTGCGTTGACGTTCTTCTCGACCGTCTCGTGCGTGATCAGGATGATGTCGGTCTCGCCATTCGCGCCTTCGATCTGCTCGGACTCCTTCTGCAGCAGCGCGTCGATCGAGATGCCCGATTCGGCGAGGATGCGCGTGATGGCGGCAAGCACGCCGGTCTGATCGGCCACGCGCAGACGCAGGTAATAGCCGCTCGTCACTTCGTCGATCGGCAGGATCGGCGTGTTCGACAGGCTGTCCGGCTGGAATGCGAGATGCGGCACACGATGCTCGGGATCGGCCGTGTGCAGGCGCGTGACGTCGACGAGATCCGCGACGACCGCCGACGCGGTCGGCTCCGCGCCCGCGCCCTTGCCGTAGTACAGCGTCGTGCCGACCGCGTCTCCGTGCACGACGACCGCGTTCATCGCACCCTCGACGTTCGCGAGCAGGCGCTTCTCGGGAATCAGCGTCGGGTGCACGCGCAGCTCGATGCCGTTCGCGGCGCGGCGCGCGATGCCGAGCAGCTTGATCCGGTAACCGAGTTCTTCCGCATAGCGGATGTCGGTCGCGTCGAGCTTGCTGATGCCTTCGACGTATGCGCGGTCGAACTGGACCGGCACGCCGAACGCGATCGCGCTCATGATGGTCGCCTTGTGCGCGGCATCGACGCCTTCGATGTCGAAGGTCGGATCGGCTTCCGCGTAGCCGAGCTCCTGCGCGGCCTTCAGCGCCGTCGCGAAGTCGAGGCCGCGGTCGCGCATTTCCGACAGGATGTAGTTCGTCGTGCCGTTGATGATGCCCGCGATGTACTGGATGCGGTTGGCCGTCAGACCTTCGCGCAGCGCCTTGATGATCGGGATGCCGCCGGCGACGGCCGCTTCGAACGCGACCATCACGCCCTTCTCGCGTGCGGCCTCGAAGATCTCCGTGCCGTGCACGGCGAGCAGCGCCTTGTTCGCGGTCACGACGTGCTTGCCGTTCGCGATCGCGCGCAGCACCAGGTCGCGGGCAATGCCCGTGCCGCCGATCATCTCCGCGACGATCGAAATCGACGGATCGTCGACGACCGCGTTGAAGTCATCGGTGATCTGCGCGGTGCCGGCGTGAGCGCCGAGCGCGGCCTGCGCCTTGGCCGGGTTGCGCACCGCAATGCGCGCGATCTCGATGCCGCGCCCCGCGCGTCGCTTGATTTCTTCCTGGTTGCGGTGCAGCACCGTGAAGGTGCCGCTGCCGACGGTGCCGAAGCCCAACAGGCCAACTTTGATCGGTTCCATGCTGCGTGTGATCGATGAGTAAGAATGAGTGAATGCCGGGAGGCCCTGTCCGCTCACACCGAGTGGCGTTTGCGGTAGCCGTCGAGGAAGCGCGCGATCCGGTTGATCGAATCGGCCAGATCGTCGAGATTCGGCAGGAAGACCACGCGGAAGTGATCCGGCGCCGCCCAGTTGAAGCCCGTTCCCTGCACAAGCAGCACGCGCTCCTCGAGCAGCAGGTCGAGGATGAACTGCTGGTCGTTCTGGA
The DNA here is from genome assembly GCF_018148075.1 of Burkholderia sp. AU19243. NCBI lineage: Bacteria > Pseudomonadati > Pseudomonadota > Betaproteobacteria > Burkholderiales > Burkholderiaceae > Burkholderia > Burkholderia sp. AU19243. Next base: position 18,919 of record NZ_JAGSTV010000005.1, on the reverse strand, counting down.
TCGGATAGAGCTTCGGATCGAGGCGCGGGAACATGTACAGCGCGGCCTGCGGCTTCACGCACGTCACGCCGGGAATCGACGTGAGCATGTCGTATGCGAGTTCGCGCTGCTTGAAAAGGCGCCCGCTCGGCACGATCAGCTCGTTGATGCTCTGGTAGCCGCCGAGCGCGGTCTGGATTGCGAACTGCCCGGGCACGTTCGCGCACAGGCGCATCGAGGACAGGATCCCGAGCCCTTCCAGGTAATCCTTCGCGCGCCGGCGGTTGTCGCCGCCGAGACCCGACACGGCCATCCAGCCCGCGCGGTAGCCGCACGACCGGTAGCTTTTCGACAGGCTGTTGAACGTGACCGTGATCACGTCTTCCGACAGCGAACCCAGCGCGGTGTGCTCGAGGCCGTCGTAGACGATCTTGTCGTAGACCTCGTCGGCGAACACGATCAGCCCGTGCTGGCGCGCGATCTCGAGCAACTCGAGCAACAATTCGTCGGAATAAAGCGCGCCGGTCGGGTTGTTCGGGTTGATCACGACGATCGCCTTGGTGTTCGGCGTGATCTTGCGGCGAATGTCGTCGAGGTCGGGCATCCACGCGTTTTGCTCGTCGCACACGTAGTGCACGGGCGTGCCGCCCGACAGGCTCACGGCGGCCGTCCACAGCGGATAATCGGGCGCGGGGAGCAGCACTTCGTCGCCGTCGTTCAGCAGCGCCTGGGTCGCCATCACGATCAGCTCGGATGCGCCGTTGCCGATGTAGATGTCGTCGAGCCCGACGCCCACGACGCCCTTTTGCTGCGTGTAGTGCATCACGGCCTTGCGCGCGGAGAACACGCCCTTCGAATCCGAATAGCCGGACGACGCCGGCAGGTTGCGGATCATGTCCTGGATGATCTCGTCCGGCGCGTCGAATCCGAACGGCGCGAGGTTGCCGATGTTCAGCTTGATGATGCGGTGGCCTTCTTCCTCGAGGCGCTTTGCGTGCTCGAGCACCGGGCCACGGATGTCGTAGCAGACGTTGAGCAGCTTGTTCGACTTCTGAATCGGTTTCACGACAACACGGTTCCTGGGTTGGCCTTGCGGCCGGGGGACGGGATCAAAACTGGAGAGCGGCCGGTCTGCGCGCGCTGTCTAGACTGGGAAAAAGCGGCGGCCGGACGCGGCTTGTGGCGGCGCACGACGCAAGGGACGCCCGCAGGCGACCAAAAAGTTATAATTTAGCGGATTTTGGCCGACTTTCGCAATGCACCATGGCCGCTCCGGGCCCGCGCCGACAGGCGTCCCGCGCGCGCCGGGCATGAAACCGGCCGCCCGGGCCCGGTTGGCCCATGTCAGACATTCCCCCTACGGAACCGCGGAATACCGATTTGAAACTGCACCAGGACTCGAGCGGCGCGCTCAACACCGTTACCGGCTACGGCCCCGATTATGTCGACGTCAACCTCCAGCGCCACGAAGCAAGTGTCATCGTGCTGCCCGGCGCACCAGTGCGCGATTGGCCCGTGTCGTCGTTCGACGCGCTCGCGCCCGAGCACTTCGCGATGCTGCTCGACCCGGCGCCCGAGCTCGTGATCTTCGGCAGCGGCGCGCGGCTGCGCTTTCCGCATCCGCGACTCGTGGCCGCGCTGACAGCCCGGCGGATCGGCGTCGAAACGATGGATTTCCAGGCCGCGTGCCGCACCTACAACATCCTGATGGCCGAGGGCCGCAAAGTCGCCGCCGCGCTCTTAATTGAACGTTAATCGCCGATGCGGTAAAACTGCGGCCGGCGCCTCGGGTCGATCCCCGGAACATCGCCCGGATCCGACCCGCCCGGCCGCCCGCCGCCCGCGCCAAGCGCCGGCCGCCCGTCACAATAACCAACAGGCTGAAAATCCATGAACGATACGCCGTCGAGGCTACCGCTCAACCGCATCACGTTCGTCCTCCTGCTCGCCGCGCTCGCGATCGTCTGGTTCGCGCCGCTCGGCCTGCGCCATCTGATCCCGAGCGACGAAGGCCGCTACGCGGAAATGGCGCGCGAAATGTTCGTCACCGGCGACTGGATCACGCCGCGCTACAACGGCTACAAGTACTTCGAGAAGCCGCCGCTGCAAACCTGGCTGAACGCGCTGACCTTCGCATGGTTCGGGATCGGCGAATGGCAGGCGCGGCTCTACACGGGCCTCGCGAGTTTCGCCGGCGTGCTGCTCGTCGGCTTCACCGGCGCGCGCCTGTTCAACCCGCTGTCCGGCTTCCTCGCGGCGGTCGTGCTCGCGTGCTCGCCGTACTGGAACCTGATGGGCCACTTCAACGCGCTCGACATGGGGCTCGCGTTCTGGATGGCGGTGTCGCTGTGCGCGCTGCTGCTCGCGCAGCGGCCCGGCCTGCGCGCCGGTGCGGTGCGCGGCTGGATGTGGGCGTGCTGGGCCGGGATGGCGTTCGCCGTGCTGTCCAAGGGCCTCGTCGGGCTGATCCTGCCCGGCGCCGTGCTGGTGCTCTATACACTGATCGCGCGCGACTGGGCGCTATGGAAGCGGCTGTATCTGGTCAGCGGCCTCGTGATCTTCTTCGCGATCGTCACGCCGTGGTTCGTGCTTGTCCAGCAGCGCAACCCGGAGTTCTTCAACTTCTTCTTCATCGTCCAGCAGTTCCGCCGCTACCTGACGCCGGAACAGAATCGTCCGGGCCCGTTCTACTACTTCGTGCCGGTGCTGCTGGTCGGCTTCCTGCCGTGGCTGTCGGTCGCATGGCAGAGCGTGCGCCATGCGGTGCGCATGCCGCGCCAGCCGAACGGATTCTCGCCGATGCTCGTGCTGCTGATCTGGAGCGCGTTCATCTTCCTGTTCTTCAGCGCGTCGCATTCGAAGCTGATCTCGTACGTGCTGCCGGTCGCGCCGGCGCTCGCGCTGATGATCGGCGCGTACCTGCCGCTGATGAGCGCAGAGCAGTTCCGCCGTCACCTGCTCGGCTATCTGGTGTTCTTCGTCGCCGCGGCATTCGGCATCATCGCGCTCGCATACCAGGGCGACGCACGCACACCGAACGCGCTGTACCGCGCGTTCCAGGTCTGGCTTTACGTGGGCCTCGCAGTCGCGGGTGCGCTCACGCTCGCGGCCGCATGGCTGAACCGCCGCGCGGGCGTCGCGGCCGCGATCACCGCATTCGGCGCCGCGTGGCTCGCGTTCGGCACGATCGGCGGCACCGGACACGACGAGTTCGGCCGCTACAGCTCCGGCGCGCTGCTCGCGCCCGCGGTGCGCGCCGAACTCGCGAAGCTGCCGCCGGACACGCCGTTCTACTCGATCGAGATGCTCGATCACACATTCCCGTTCTACATGGGCCACACGACGATCATGGTCCAGCGCAAGGACGAGCTCTCGTTCGGGATTTCGGTCGAGCCGAACAAGTGGATCCCGACCGTCGACCAATGGATCGAACGCTGGAAGCAGGAACCCCATGCGCTCGCGATCATGCCGCCCGGCCAGTACGACTCGCTGGTCCAGCAACACGTGCCGATGCGCGTGATCGCGCGCGACAACCGCCGCGTGATCGTCGAGAAACCGCAATCGTAAGGACGCCCGCCGCATGAATCCCGTTTCGTTCGTCTGCATCATCACCGGCGTGATGCTCAACGCCTGTGCGCAACTTCTGCTGAAAGCCGGCGTCAACGCCGTTGGACACTTCGAATTCAGCCGTGCGAACATCATCCCGGTCGGGTTCAAGATCGCGACCCAGCTGCCGATCATCGGCGGTCTCGGCTGCTACGTGCTGAGCGTCGTCGTCTGGATCCTCGGGCTGTCGCGGGTCGACGTGTCGATCGCGTACCCGATGCTGTCGCTCGGCTACGTCGTCAATGCGTTCGCCGCGTGGTACCTGTTCGGCGAAGTGCTGTCGGTGCAGCGGCTCGTCGGCATCGGGATCATCCTGATCGGCGTGCTCGTGCTGGCGCGCAGCTGAGCGCGCGGCCGGCCCGGTCGCACCGGCGGGCATTAAGCGCCCGCCTACAAAAAATCACGGTACGAAACGCTCAACCGGTGTTTAATGCCGGTTTCGGGCCGGATCGCCCGCCCCTTTATTACCAGCCATTACAGGCAAACCGCATTCATGAGCCAGACTACCGCTCCGTTTTTGCCGTTCACCCGCCCGGAGATCGATGAGGAAACCATCCAGGGCGTCGTCGAAGTGCTGCGCTCGGGCTGGATCACCACCGGCCCGCAGAACCAGAAGTTCGAAGCCGCGCTGTCCGAGTATTGCGGCGGCCGGCCGGTGCGCGCGTTCAACTCCGGCACGTGCACGCTCGAGATCGGCCTGCGCATCGCAGGCGTGGGCCCCGGCGACGAAGTGATCACGACGCCCGCCACGTGGGTGTCGACCAGCAACGTAATCCTCGAAACCGGCGCGACGCCGGTGTTCGCCGACATCGACCCGGTCACGCGCAACATCGACCTCGACAAGCTCGAGCAGGCGATCACGCCGCGCACGAAGGCGATCATCCCGGTCTACCTGGCCGGCCTGCCGGTGGACATGGACCGCCTGTACGCGATCGCGCGCGCCCGCAACCTGCGCGTGATCGAGGACGCGGCCCAGGCGCTCGGCTCGACGTGGAAAGGCCAACGCATCGGCGCAATCGGCGACATCGTGTCGTTCAGCTTCCACGCGAACAAGAACCTGACGACGATCGAAGGCGGCGCACTCGTGCTGAACGACGACGCCGAAGCGGCGCTCGCGCAGAAGTACCGGCTGCAGGGCATCACGCGCACCGGCTTCGACGGGATGGACTGCGACGTGCTCGGCGGCAAGTACAACATGACCGACGTCGCCGCGCGCGTCGGTCTCGGCCAGCTGCCGCACCTCGAGCGCTTCACCGCGCAGCGCCGCGCGCTCGCGCGCGCGTATTTCGCGGCCCTCGACGGCGGCCCGGCCGTGACGCTCGGGCTCGGGTTGCCGGTCGCCGATTTCGAGAACGGCAACTGGCACATGTTCCAGGTCACGCTGCCGCTCGAACGGCTGTCGATCTCGCGCGCGGACTTCATGGCGCAGATGAAGGAGCGCGGCATCGGCACGGGCGTCCACTACCCGGCCATCCACCTTTTCACGCTGTATCGCGCGCGCGGCTTCAGGGAGGGCATGTTCCCCCACGCCGAGCGGTACGGCGCCTCGACCGTCACGCTGCCGCTGTTCACGCAGATGACGGAAGACGATGTGCGTCGCGTAGCCGACGCCATCAATCAGATTTGCGAACAATACGGAAAATAAGCGTACATGAATCACCTTGAAGCACGCGCCGGGCATCCGGGCGCCGCGAACCCGGAGGTTTCGGTCATCATCCCCGTGTACAACGAGGAAGACGGCCTGGCTGCGCTGTTCGCGCGGCTGTACCCGGCACTCGACGCACTCGGCACGTCATACGAAGTGATCCTGATCAACGACGGCAGCCGCGACCGCTCGGCCGCGATGCTCGCGGACCAGTTCCACGTGCGTCCCGACACGACGCGCGTCGTGCTGCTCAACGGCAACTACGGCCAGCACATGGCGATCCTCGCCGGCTTCGCGCAGTCGCGCGGCGAGATCGTGATCACGCTCGACGCCGACCTGCAGAACCCGCCCGAGGAGATCGGCAAGCTGATCGCGAAGATGCGCGAAGGCTACGACTACGTCGGCTCGATCCGCAAGCAGCGGCAGGACAGCCTGTGGCGCCGCAAGGCATCGCAGATGATGAACCGGCTGCGCGAGCGCATCACGCGTATCAAGATGACCGACCAGGGCTGCATGCTGCGCGCGTACAGCCGCCGCATCATCGACACGATCAACGTGTGCGGCGAAGTCAACACGTTCATCCCCGCGCTCGCCTACACGTTCGCGCAGAACCCGACCGAAATCGAGGTCGCGCACGAGGAGCGCTTCGCGGGCCAGTCGAAGTATTCGCTGTACAGCCTGATCCGGCTGAACTTCGATCTGGTGACCGGCTTCTCGGTCGTGCCGCTGCAGTGGCTGTCGTTCATCGGCGTGATCCTGTCGCTCGGCTCCGCGGCGCTGTTCGTGCTGCTGCTCGTGCGCCGCTTCATCGTCGGCGCGGAAGTGCAAGGCGTGTTCACGCTGTTCGCGATCACGTTCTTCCTGCTCGGCGTGATCATCTTCGCGCTCGGGCTGCTCGGCGAATACGTCGGCCGCATCTACCAGCAGGTGCGTGCACGGCCGCGCTACCTGATTCAGGCAGTGCTCGAGCAGCACGAAGGCGTGCCGCCGGTGCCGGCTGCCGCGAACCGCGCGGGAGCCGCGCAATGAAGCCGCGCGCGGTCGTCTTCGCGTATCACAACGTCGGCGTGCGCTGCCTGCAGGTGCTGCTGGCACGCGGCGTCGACGTCGCACTCGTCGTCACGCACGAGGACAACCCGAACGAGAACATCTGGTTCGGCAGCGTCGCATCGGTGGCCGCCGAGCACGGGATCCCGGTCGTCACGCCGGCCGATCCCGCCGATCCCGCGCTGCGCCGCGCCGTGTCCGACGCGCAGCCCGACTTCATCTTCTCGTTCTACTACCGCCACATGCTGCCGGCGGACCTGCTCGCCATCGCACCGCGCGGCGCGTACAACATGCACGGGTCGCTGCTGCCGAAATACCGGGGTCGGGTTCCGACCAACTGGGCCGTGCTGAACGGCGAAACGGAAACCGGCGCGACGCTGCACGAAATGGCCGCGAAGCCGGACGCCGGCGCGATCGTCGGCCAGACCGCCGTGCCGATCCTGCCGGACGACACCGCGGCGCAGGTATTCGACAAGGTGACGGTGGCGGCCGAACAGACGCTCTGGCGCGTGCTGCCCGCGCTGCTCGCGGGCGACGCGCCGCATCTGCCTAACGACCTCGCGAACGGCAGCTACTACGGCGGACGCAAGCCGGAGGACGGCCGCATCGACTGGACGAAGCCGGCCGCGCAGGTCTACAACCTGGTGCGCGCGGTCGCCCCGCCGTATCCGGGCGCGTTCACCGACATCGGCGGCACGCGGTTCGTGGTCGCCCGCGCGCGCGTCGCGGCACCCGGCAGCGCCGCCGCCGCGGCTGCGGCGGATTTGCCGCCCGGCCTGCACGTAAGCGATAATGCGCTATTCGGCGTCTGCGGCGACAGCCGCGCCCTATCCATTCTCGAGCTGTGGCAGCAGCGCGACGGCGGCGAAACCGTCGTGACGCCCGCGGAATTCGCGCAGTTCATTCATTCTTCCCGTCATTCATGAAAGCAAAAAAAGTCCTGATCCTGGGTGTGAACGGCTTCATCGGTCATCACCTGTCGAAGCGCATTCTTGAAACCACCGATTGGGAAGTGTTCGGCATGGACATGCAGACCGACCGGTTGGGCGACCTCGTCAACCACGAGCGGATGCATTTCTTCGAAGGCGACATCACGATCAACAAGGAGTGGGTCGAGTATCACGTGAAGAAGTGCGACGTGATCCTGCCGCTCGTCGCGATCGCGACGCCGGCCACCTACGTCCAGCAGCCGCTGCGCGTGTTCGAACTCGACTTCGAGGCGAACCTGCCGATCGTGCGCTCGGCCGTCAAGTACGGCAAGCACCTCGTGTTTCCGTCGACCTCCGAGGTCTACGGCATGTGCTCGGACGAGCAGTTCGACCCGGACGCGTCGGCGCTCACGTACGGCCCGATCAACAAGCCGCGCTGGATCTACGCATGCTCGAAGCAGCTGATGGACCGCGTGATCTGGGGCTACGGGATGGAAGGCCTGAACTTCACGCTGTTCCGTCCGTTCAACTGGATCGGCCCGGGCCTCGACTCGATCTACACGCCGAAGGAAGGCAGCTCGCGCGTGGTCACGCAGTTCCTCGGCCACATCGTGCGCGGCGAGAACATCAGCCTCGTCGACGGCGGCTCGCAAAAGCGCGCGTTCACCGACATCGACGACGGCATCAGCGCGCTGATGAAGATCATCGACAACAAGAACGGCGTCGCGTCGGGCAAGATCTACAACATCGGCAATCCGAAGAACAACTTCTCGGTTCGCGAGCTCGCGCACAAGATGCTCGAACTGGCCGCCGAATTCCCGGAATACGCGGATTCCGCAAAACAGGTGAAGCTCGTCGAGACGACCTCCGGCGCGTACTACGGCAACGGCTACCAGGACGTGCAGAACCGCGTGCCGAAGATCGACAACACGATGCAGGAGCTCGCGTGGGCGCCGCAATCGACGTTCGACGACGCACTGCGCAAGATCTTCGAAGCGTATCGCGGCCATGTCGCCGACGCACGCGCGCTCGTCGAACAGCAGAACTGACGGGACGCTCGCTTGGCTCGTATCGTCCTCAAGATCGACGTCGACACGCTGCGCGGCACGCGCGAAGGCGTGCCGAATCTCGCGCGCATCTTCGATCGCTTCAATGCGCGCGCGACCTTCCTCTTCAGCCTCGGGCCCGATCACACGGGCTGGGCGCTGCGGCGCGTGTTCCGCCCCGGCTTCCTGAAGAAGGTGTCGCGCACGTCGGTGGTCGAGCATTACGGCGTGAAGCAGCTGATGTACGGCGTGCTGCTGCCAGGCCCCGACATCGGCCGGCGCGCGATCGCCGACATGCGCGCGATTCACGAGGCCGGCTTCGAATGCGGAATCCATACGTGGGATCACGTGTACTGGCAGGACAACGTGCGCGCACGCGATCGCGACTGGACCGCGCGTGAGATGCAGAAGAGCCACGCGCGCTTTGTCGACGTCTTCGGCGCGCCGCCCGTCACGCACGGCGCGGCCGGCTGGCAGATGAACGACGCCGCGTTCGAGCAGATCGACGCATGGGGGATGCGCTACGCCTCCGACGGCCGCGGCCATTCGCCGTACCTGCCCGTCGTCGGCGGCCGCACACTGTCGCACGTGCAGATGCCGACCACGCTGCCGACGCTCGACGAGGTGCTCGGCATCGACGGCATCGACACGCACAACGTCGCAGCGCACATCCTGAAGTTCACCGAAACCAACCCGCACGACCAGGTATTCACGCTGCATGCGGAACTGGAAGGCCAGAAGCTCGCGCCCGTGTTCGAGCAATTGCTCGCGGGCTGGCGCGCGCAGGGCCATACGTTTGCGACGATGGGCGACTATCACGCGACGCTGGACCGCGACACGCTGCCATCGTACCCTGTCGCGTGGGGCGAAATCCCCGGCCGCTCCGGCGAACTGATCGTCCAGCCCGACTGACGTTCGCGCGCAGGCGCCGCCTGCCCCGCCCTTGCGGCGTGCCGCCGCGCCGCCCTGCCGAACCGCGCCGCCCGAGCGGCGCCTTTCCATAACAACAGGAGAAGCACGTGTCCGTCGAAGTTGACCGTCAAGTTCCCGATTTCACCGCAGCTGCCACGGGCGGCGACATTTCGCTGTCCGACCTGAAGGGCAAGAAGCTCGTGCTGTATTTCTATCCGAAGGACAACACGCCGGGCTGCACGACCGAAGGCCTGCAGTTCCGCGATCTGTATCCGAAGTTCAAGAAGGCCGGCGCGGAAGTGATTGGCGTGTCGCGCGACAGCCTGCGCTCGCATGACAATTTCAAGGCGAAGCTCGAGCTGCCGTTTCCGCTGATTTCCGATGCCGACGAAGCGTTGTGCGCGCTGTTCGATGTCATCAAGATGAAGAAAATGTATGGCAAGGAAGTGCGCGGAATCGAACGTTCGACGTTCCTGATCGACGCCGACGGCGTGCTTCGCCACGCATGGCGCGGCATCAAGGTACCCGGCCACGTGGACGACGTGCTTAAGGCTGTACAAGCGCTTTGAGGCGCGTTATATTGGGCCGCAATGAATGCCAGTTCGCCCCATATTTCTCGTAGCTGCGCCGGTGCCCGTTGCGATGCTTTCCGGCACCTGACGCGCATCACGACGGTATCAGCCGAGCCGCATGTCCCGGTCCACGGGGCAGCGGCTTTTTTTATGGACTGCGCGCCGGCTCTCGGTCCGGCCCTCACCTCGTCAAGGAGCTGACCGACACTTAGGCGAACCGGCTAGACGAAATTCCTGTGCGCCACCGCGCGCAAACTGCATGCGTCTACGTCACGCAGGATGCGATCAGCGGCGCACTTCATGCGACACGATTCCTCCCGAGGGACACCATGCCTTTGCCTACCCCCCCCAGCAAGCTCGGCAGCCTGCTGCCGCCCGATGAATACAAGGCGAAAGCGCGGCCCGCGAAAGCCGCGAAGAAATCCGCCGAAGGGGACGCATCCACAGCCGGCGACTTCGGCCCGGCGAGCGTGGCCCAACCGATGACCGAAGCCGCGAACACGGCCGCGCCGCTGCGCGCCGTCGCCTCGCCGGCACCGGAAGCCGCGGGCACGTCCGCACGCGGCCGCAAGACCAGACAAACCGCCGCGTTGCTGCAGCCGATCCCGGCGCCTGCCGAACCCGCAATGACCGCGCCCCCCGTCGTCGCGCGCAATGACAAGCCCGCCGCGAGCAAGCCGTCCGCCGCGACGCCTGCGCGCGACGCCGGCGCCGCGACGAAGTCGCGCAACCGCAAGCCGGCCGAAGCCGAACTGCAGAAGCTGTTCGTGCTCGACACGAACGTGCTGATGCACGATCCGAGCAGCCTCTTCCGCTTCGAGGAACATGACGTCTATCTGCCGATGATGACGCTCGAGGAACTCGACAATCACAAGAAGGGGATGTCCGAAGTCGCGCGCAACGCGCGCCAGGTGAGCCGCACGCTCGACGCGCTGGTCGCTGACGGCGGCCCGATCTCGGCCGGCATTCCGCTGTCGCGCCTTGGCAGTCGCGAGGCGCTCGGCCGCTTGTACTTCCAGACGAAGCTGGCCGACATCGCGCCGGTCGAAGGCCTGCCCGAAGGCAAGGCCGACAACCAGATCCTCGGCGTCGTGCGCGCGCTGCAGCGCGACCGGCCGGACCGCCAGGTCGTGCTGGTGTCGAAAGACATCAACATGCGGATCAAGGCGCACGCGCTCGGCCTGCCCGCGGAAGACTACTTCAACGACCAGGTACTCGAGGACAAGGACCTCCTCTACACGGGCGTGCGCGAACTCCCGCAGGACTTCTGGACCAAGCACGCGAAGGGAATGGAGAGCTGGCAGGACACGAAGACGGGCACGACGTACTACCGCGTGACGGGCCCGCTCGTCGCGTCGATGCTCGTCAACGAGTTCGTCTATCTCGAGCCGCAGAACGGCGAACCGGCATTCCACGCGATCGTTCGCGAGCTGAACGGCAAGACGGCGCTGCTGCAGACGCTGCGTGACTACAGTCACCACAAGAACAACGTGTGGGGCATCACCGCGCGCAACCGCGAACAGAACTTCGCGCTGAACCTGCTGATGAACCCGGAAATCGACTTCGTCACGCTGCTCGGCCAGGCCGGCACCGGCAAGACGCTCGTCGCGCTCGCGGCCGGGCTCGCGCAGGTGCTCGACGACAAGCGCTACAACGAAATCATCGTGACGCGCGCGACCGTGCCCGTCGGCGAGGACATCGGCTTCCTGCCCGGCACCGAGGAAGAGAAGATGCAGCCGTGGATGGGCGCATTCGACGACAACCTCGAAGTGCTGCAAAAGACTGACGACGCCGCCGGCGAATGGGGGCGTGCGGCAACGCAGGAACTGATCCGTTCGCGCCTGAAGGTGAAGAGCATGAACTTCATGCGCGGCCGCACGTTCGTCGACAAGTACCTGATCATCGACGAAGCGCAAAACCTGACGCCCAAACAGATGAAGACGCTCGTGACGCGCGCGGGCCCGGGCACGAAGATCGTGTGCCTCGGCAACATCGCGCAGATCGATACGCCTTACCTGACCGAAGGCAGTTCGGGCCTGACGTACGTCGTCGACCGCTTCAAGGGCTGGGGCCACAGCGGCCACGTGACGCTGGCGCGCGGCGAACGCTCGCGGCTGGCCGACTACGCGTCGGACATCCTGTAACGCGCAGGCCCGGCCGGTCGGCCCGCTTTCGACGCCACGCGGCGCTCCGTTTCCGGAGCGCCGTTTTTATTTGGGGTCGAAGAAAAAGACGATGCCGCGTCACGCAACAATGCAGTTTACGCGCGAAACTTCAAGTAAATTCTCAGGAATGGTTGCGTAAGCCCCGCCGGAACGTCTACCATCTGGTCTGTCTGTCGTCATACGATTCGCGCGCGCCGCGCGCGTCCGCCTTGTCATGCTTCGAATCTGGGTTCCCGTCGCCGTCGTTTCACTGCTTGCGGCCTGCTCCAGCGTGCCGCCGCAGTCGGCATCGCACACCTCCGGCACGAAGATCACGACACCGCGCGCGTTCCCCCCTCCAGCCAATTTCCCGAAGTTCGTCGACCACAGCGTCGGCCAGGAAGAAATCTCGATCCAGGCGATGAGCCTCGTCGGCGTCCCGTATCGCTGGGGCGGCAACACGCCGACCAGCGGCTTCGATTGCAGCGGGCTGGTGCGTTACGTGATCGGGCGCGCGGCCGACGTGAACCTGCCGCGCACGACCGCCGACATGAGCAGCCGCGGCGTATCGATCGAGCCCGACGAAATCGCGCCGGGCGACCTGATCTTCTTCAACACGACCGGGCGGCCGCATTCGCACGTCGGCATCTACGTCGGCAAGCTGCGCTTCGTCAACGCGCCGTCGACCGGCGGCACCGTGCGGCTCGACTATCTGACGAATCCGTACTGGGCGAAGCGCTTCGACGGCATTCGCCGCGTCGCGCCGCCACGCTCGACGCCGACGCCGTTCGAAGCCCCGACTTACGAGGCGAAGCGCGACGAGCCGCGCAATCCGTCTGCGGTTGCGCCCGCGGCGGCAGTCGTAGCCACCGCCGCCGCGGCGCGGCAGTCTGCCTATGTCCCGTCGCCGACAAGAGCGGCGCAGGCGCCGGCGCCGGTCGCGCGGCCGACGCCGGTCGTAACGGCTGCCGCAGCCGCGCCTTCGGCACCCGCCGCCGATGCGTACGAACCGCCGCCGCGGATGCAGGCAGCTTTGCAGCAGCCCGCATCGGAAAATGACGCGCTGCCCGCAATGACGACCAATACAGCCTCGGCTGCCGCTACGGAAGTCGGCACGCCGATTCCGACGACGGCGCTGACGGCCGCCGAGGCTGCGGCCTTCGATGCCGAACCGCCGGCAGCCGCCACGCCGGCGCCTGCGCGCAGTATCGAGCCGCCGCCGGTGCGGGTATTGCGTGCGTCGACGCAATCCGCGCCCGCCAGCCCGCGCACCGGCACGGCAGACGATCCGATCGCGCGGTTCGCGAACGGCAGTTACTGACCGGTCATCCGATCCGAATCCCGGCCGTCACGACGTCGACGGCATTTGCCGCCCTGCTTCCGCCGAACCGCAAAAGAAAATGCGCCGCAGCCTTTCGGCGTGCGGCGCATTGCGTATCGTTCGGACCGTACCGGCGGTCAGAAAATCTGGCGCCCGATCCACCATCCACCGGCCGCGAACAGCGCAGCCGCCGGCAGCGTCAGCACCCATGCCCACACGATATTGCCGGCGACGCCCCAGCGCACGGCCGACAGCTTCTGCGTCGCGCCGACGCCGACGATCGCGCCGGTGATCGTATGGGTGGTCGACACGGGAATGCCAAGGAACGACGCGATGAAAAGCGTGATCGCGCCACCGCTTTCCGCGCAGAAACCGCCGACCGGCTTCAGCTTCGTGATCTTCTGCCCCATCGTGCGGACGATGCGCCAGCCGCCGAACAGCGTGCCGAGCCCCATCGACAGGTAGCACGCGCCGATCACCCACGCGGGCGGCGCATCGGCCGTTGCCGACGCATAGCCCGACGCGATCAGCAGCATCCAGATGATGCCGATCGTCTTCTGCGCGTCGTTGCCGCCGTGGCCGAGGCTGTACAGGCCGGCCGACAGCAGCTGAAGCCGGCGGAAGCGCCGGTCGACCTTGCTGGGCGCGGTACGGAAATACAGCCACGACACGCCGAGCATGAACAGCGAACCGAGGATGAAGCCGAGCAGCGGCGAGATGAAGATGAACGCGATCGTCTTCAGCAGACCATCGATGTTGAGTGCGCTCCAGCCGGACTTCGCAAGCGCCGCGCCGACGAGGCCGCCGATCAGCGCGTGCGACGAGCTCGACGGGATCCCGTAGTACCAGGTGATCACGTTCCACCCGATCGCGCCGACGAGCGCGCCGAACACGACGTAGTGGTCGACGATCTCCGGATCGATCGTGCCTTTACCGACGGTCTGCGCGACCTTCAGGTGGAAGATGAAGTACGCGATGACGTTGAACGCGGCCGCGAACACGACGGCCTGCTGCGGCTTCAGCACCCCGGTGGACACGACGGTGGCGATCGAGTTCGCCGCGTCGTGGAAGCCGTTCATGAAGTCGAATACGAGCGCGACGAGCACCAGCGTCGCGACCATCCATAGGGCGAGTTGTATCGAATGCATCGTGGTCCGCTCAGGCGTTTTCCAGCACGATGCCTTCGATGATGTTCGCGACGTCCTCGCACTTGTCGGTGATCTCTTCGAGCAGCTCGTAGATCGCCTTCAGCTTGATGAGCGTCTTCACGTCGTCCTCTTCGCGGAACAGCTTCGACATCGCCGCGCGCAGCACGCGATCGGCTTCCGACTCCCAGCGGTCGATCTCCTCGCACTGCTTCAGAATCTGCGCGGACTGCTTCATGTCCGACAGCAGCGCGACCGCCTGCTGGACGTGTTGCGCCGACTGCGTGACGATGTGCGCGAGCTGGCTCGCCTCCGACGTGACCGACTGCACGTCGTACAGCGACACGGCCGTCGCGACGTCTTCCATCAGGTCGAGGATGTCGTCCATCGTCGTGATCAGCTTGTGGATTTCGTCGCGATCGAGCGGCGTGATGAACGTCTTGTGCAGCAGATCGATCGCTTCATGCGTGAGCTTGTCAGCGGCCTTCTCGGCGATTTGCACGTTTTGCTTGTGAATCTCGGCGTCGGCGAGATTGTCGATTAGCAGTTCGAGCTCGCGGCCACCGGAAACGATGTGCTTCGCGTGCGCGTTGAAGAGTTCAAAGAACTTGCCCTCCGTGGGCATGAATCGACCGAACATGGGATTCCTGAGAGATTGTCAAACGACTGTCACGAAAACGGGCGACATTGTACCGTTTTCGGTTGCGACGCGACGCGCGCATATGCGCGCGCCGGGATTGGATACAACGCTTGGTGAAATAACGGTTTACATCCGGCGAAGAACTGTTACTCGCCGTAGAAGTTCTGCGCCCCCGCAAAGTTGTCGAACTTCGTGTATTGGCCCAGGAACGTGAGCCGAACGGGCCCGATCGGACCGTTACGCTGCTTGCCGATGATGATCTCGGCCGTCCCCTTGTCCGGGCTGTCGGGATTGTAAACTTCGTCGCGGTAAATGAACAGGATCACGTCCGCGTCCTGTTCGATTGCGCCCGACTCGCGCAAATCCGACATCACCGGGCGCTTGTTCGGCCGCTGTTCGAGACCGCGGTTCAGCTGCGACAGCGCGATCACCGGTACGTCCAGCTCCTTCGCGAGGCTCTTCAGCGATCGCGAGATCTCCGAGATTTCGGTCGCGCGGTTCTCGCCCTGCGACGAACCCGACATCAGCTGCAGGTAGTCGACGATGATCAGGCCGAGCTTGCCGCATTGACGCGCAAGGCGTCGCGCGCGGGAGCGCAATTCCATCGGATTCAGGCCGCCCGTCTCGTCGATGAAAAGTTGCGCCTCGCTCATCTTTTGCACCGCGTGCGTGAGCTTCGGCCAGTCCTCGTCGGTCAGCCGGCCGGTACGCATCCGGTGCTGGTCGAGCCGGCCGATCGAGCCGAGCATACGCATCACGAGCTGGGTGCCCGGCATTTCCATCGAGAACACCGCGACCGGCAGCCCGTACTCGACTGCGACGTATTCGCCGATGTTCATCGAGAAGGCCGTCTTACCCATCGACGGTCTGCCCGCCACGATGATCAGCTCTCCGCCGTGCATCCCGGACGTCATCCGGTCGAGGTCGACGAAGCCCGTCGGCGTGCCGGTAACGTCGCTCGGGTTCGCGGTGTGATACAGCGTGTCGATCCGCTCGACGACCTGCGTGAGCAGCGGGCCGATTTCCAGAAAACCCTGGTTGCCGCGCGCGCCCTCTTCGGCGATCGAGAACACCTTCGACTCGGCCTCGTCGAGCAGTTGACGGACTTCCTTGCCCTGCGGATTGAACGCGTCGGCCGAGATTTCGTCGGCGACCGATACGAGCCGGCGCAGCACCGCGCGGTCGCGCACGATCTCCGCATAGCGGCGGATGTTCGCGGCGCTGGGCGTGTTCTGCGCGAGCGCGTTCAGGTACGCGAGGCCGCCGACGTCGTCGGCCTTGCCGGACGTGGTCAACGCTTCGTACACGGTCACGACGTCGGCCGGGCGCGTCGACGCAATGAGCCGGCCGATGTGCTCGTAGATGATCCGGTGGTCGTACCGATAGAAATCGCTCTGCGACAGGAAGTCGGCAATCCGGTCCCATGCCGCGTTGTCGAGCAACAGGCCGCCGAGCACCGACTGCTCGGCTTCCACCGAATGCGGCGGAACTTTCAGCGATTCGATTTGAGGATCTTGCGGCGCGTTCATGGGTTGGGATTATCGCGAATTACACTGGACGGCGCCATACCGGCCGCCGACTGACAGGCAATAAAAAAGGCAGGCCCCGGTTGCCCGGGCGCCTGCCCTTGTCCGGACGGCGGAAGCCGCCCGGCAAGCTTGCGTACGCTTACGCGTGGTCGCCGATCACGTTGATCGTGACGTCGACGACGACGTCCGTGTGCAGCGCGATCTGGACGACGTGCTCGCCGATCATCTTCAGCGGGCCTTCCGGCATGCGAACTTGCAGCTTCTCGACTTCGAAACCCGCCTTCTTCAGCAGTTCCGCGACGTCGCCGTTCGTGACCGAGCCGAACAGACGGCCGTCGACGCCCGACTTCTGCGTGACTTCGAACGTCTGGCCGTTCAGCTTTTCGCCGACTGCCTGCGCTGCTGCCAGCTTTTCAGCGGCGATCTTTTCGAGTTCGGCACGGCGAACTTCGAATTCGGCGATCGCTTCCTTCGTTGCACGGCGAGCCTTGCGGTTCGGGATCAGGAAGTTGCGAGCGTAACCGTCCTTGACCTTGACGATATCGCCGAGGTTGCCCAGATTGGCGACTTTTTCCAACAGAATGATTTGCATTCGAATTCTCCTTATTGCGTCGCCTGATTACGCCTTGTGCTGATCGGTGTACGGCAGCAGCGCGAGGAAACGCGCACGCTTGATTGCCGTATCCAGCTGACGCTGATAGTGCGCCTTCGTACCCGTCAGACGAGCCGGCGTGATCTTGCCGTTTTCGCCGATGAAGTCCTTCAGCGTTTCCGTGTCCTTGTAGTCGATCTGCTCGACGCCTGCAGCCGTGAAGCGGCAGAACTTCTTGCGCTTGAAGAGCGGGTTTTGTTGCTGACGACGCTTGTCGAATTTCTTACCAGTCGGGCGGGGCATGATTTCAGTCCTTTCCAATGTCCTGCATTGCTGTGATGTGAAACACCAAGGTTCTTGCGTTGCGGCTTTTCTTCGCCAGGAAGCCCGTGAACAGCGTCTCGACGCCCATTTCACGGCTCTCCAGCCTGCCGCTCGCCTCACCGGCCGCCACCGCCTCGATCGTCATTTCGACCTGACGGGGAATGCCTGCTTCGACGACTTCCGTGCGGTGATGCAACGTGGCGCTTGCGATCGGAACACCTGCCGGCGTATATCGCACCGGTGCGCGTTCGACGACGCTCGCCGTCAATTGCAACCTGTTCACGTGAGTGGCGCGTTCCTTGGTGGCTTAATACGTGACGAACTTAAGCCTGCGCTTCGGTCGGCTGAGCTGCAGCCGCCTTCTTGGCTTCTTCGCGCTGAACTTCCTTCATCATCGGCGACGGGCCGGTTTCGGCCTTCTTCATCTTGACGATGAGGTGGCGCAGCACGGCGTCGTTGAACTTGAACGCGTGTTCGAGTTCGTCGAGCGTCGTCTGGTCGCACTCGATGTTCATGCAGACGTAGTGAGCCTTCGCGAGTTTCTCGATCATGTAGGCCAGTTGGCGACGGCCCCAGTCTTCGACACGGTGGATCTGGCCGCCGTGCGTCGTGATCGTGGTCTTGTAACGCTCGATCATCGCGGGCACTTGCTCGCTTTGATCGGGGTGCACGATGAATACGATTTCGTAATGACGCATTACACACTCCTTGTGGATAGAAGCCACCCGGGCGTCTGAACCGGTGTGGCAAGTGAGAAGCCGAAGATTCTAACCCGGATACGGGGCGCGCGCAACAACGATCGACGATTCTCAACCGGATTCGGCCATGTTTTCAAAGACTTGACGGCGCCCGGGGCCACCTCGGCAATGCGAGCGTCCGCGCGGGAATCAGGGACGGAGCAGCGAGCGCGGCTCCGGACTCGCGCGCTGCGGGTTGAGCTCACTCGCTGCGCGCCGCCCCCAGCCGCGCATCGAGCGCCGCCCGGAACGCGGTCAGCGCCGACGGTTCCGCGTCGGTCACGGCCCACCAGGTCATCCCGGCCGCATCCCAGCGATCGAGCGCGTAGCCTTGCGACACGGTCGCGTACGGCGCGTGCGCGCGCCCTTCTCCCGCCGGCCGCACGTACACGTCGATCACGTGCTGCCGGTAGCGGTACACGAGAACCGCGACGCGACGGCGGCCGACGTAATCGAGCCGGCCGCCGGCCAGCGGAAAGCCGCTCGCCGACAAGTCCTCGACCGGCGGCGCATAGTCGAGCCGGCCGTTGAACCACGGCTTGACCGTATGCCGGTCGGTCGAGATCACGTCGATGTCGCGCGCCGACAGGCCGGCCCGCACGTGGCTCGACACGAGTTCATCGACCGTCTGGTCGGTGTCGGCGTGGCGGGCAGACAGCGCCATTCCGGCCGCCGCGGCCAGCGCGATCGCGAGCGCCACGCCCCAGCCGAGCCCGGGCAGCGCCGCGACGCGCGGCCCGGGGCCGGCAAC
>NZ_JAGSTV010000053.1:0-546 GCF_018148075.1 Burkholderia sp. AU19243 | reverse complement strand
ACGGGCAAGGCGGGATTCTGGTCGTCAAGCGTCCGTGGCCGTCGATGATCCGCACGATCTGGGGCGACCCGGAGCGCTTCAGAAAGAGCTACTACCCGGAGGAACTGGGCGGGCGGCTGTATCTGGCCGGCGACGGCACGGTGCGCGACAAGGACACCGGGTACTTCACGATCATGGGGCGCATCGACGACGTGCTCAACGTGTCGGGCCATCGGCTTGGCACGATGGAGATCGAGTCGGCGCTGGTGTCGCACGAGCTGGTCGCGGAAGCGGCGGTGGTCGGCCGCCCGGACGACACGACCGGCGAAGCGGTGGTCGCGTTCGTCGTGCTCAAGCGTTCGCGCCCGGAAGGCGACGAGGCGGCGGCGCTCGCGAAGGCATTGCGCGACTGGGTCGGCAAGCAGATCGGGCCGATCGCGAAACCGAAGGACATCCGGTTCGGCGACAACCTGCCGAAGACGCGCTCGGGCAAGATCATGCGGCGCCTGTTGCGCTCGCTCGCGAAGGGCGAAGCCATCACGCAGGACACCTCCACGCTCGAGAACC
>NZ_JAGSTV010000052.1:0-575 GCF_018148075.1 Burkholderia sp. AU19243 | reverse complement strand
TCGGTACGCAGCGTCTCGGCCGTCAGCACGTCGAGCGCGGAGAACGGCTCGTCCATCAGCAGGATCGTCGGATCGACGACGAGCGCGCGTGCGAAGCCCACGCGCTGCCGCATCCCGCCCGACAGTTCGCGCGGATACGCGTTCTCGAAACCGTCGAGGCCGATCAGGTCGATCGCGGCGAGCGCACGCTCGCGCCGTTCGCGCGCGCCGACGCCGAGCGCCTCGAGCCCGGCTTCGACGTTCTGCAGCACGGTCAGCCACGGGAACAGCGCGAAGGTCTGGAACACCATCGCGACGCCTTCGGCCGGGCCGCGCAGCGGCTTGCCGAGATACGTGACTTCACCGCCGGTCGGCTCGATCAGCCCCGCGATGATCCGCAGCAGCGTCGATTTGCCCGACCCGGAGCGGCCGAGCAGCCCGACGATCTCGCCTTCGCGCAAAGACAGGTTCGCATCGTCGAGCACGAGCAGCTCGCCCTGCGTCTTGTTGAAGCCGCGGCTCACGTGGTCGACGCGCAGGATTTCGTCGCCGAGGCGCGGCGGCTGAAGCGGCTGGGACGTCTGGACAGGGGCGTT
>NZ_JAGSTV010000051.1:0-596 GCF_018148075.1 Burkholderia sp. AU19243 | reverse complement strand
TCCTTCAGCGTCGGGGCGTAGCGTTCCATGAAGCGCTCGCCGTTCGCGTTGCGCAAAATGCCGCCTTCGCCGCGCACGCCTTCGGTGATCAGCACGCCCGCGCCCGCCACGCCGGTCGGGTGGAACTGCCAGAACTCCATGTCCTGCAGCGCGACGCCCGAGCGCGCCGCCATGCCGAGGCCGTCGCCGGTGTTGATGAACGCGTTCGTCGATGCCGCGAAGATCCGGCCTGCGCCGCCCGTCGCGAACAGCGTCGTCTTGCCTTCCATGATGTAGACGTCGCCCGTCTCCATCTCGAGAGCCGTCACGCCCAGCACGTCGCCGTCCGCGTCGCGGATCAGGTCCAGCGCCATCCATTCGACGAAGAACTGCGTCTTCGCCTCGACGTTCTGCTGGTACAGCGTGTGCAGCAGCGCGTGACCGGTGCGGTCCGCGGCCGCGCATGCGCGCTGCACCGGCTTCTCGCCGTAGTTCGCGGTGTGCCCGCCGAACGGGCGCTGGTAGATCGTGCCGTCCGCGTTACGGTCGAACGGCATCCCGAAGTGTTCGAGCTCGTACACGACGTTCGGCGCTTCGCGGCACATGAACTCGATCGC
>NZ_JAGSTV010000050.1:0-674 GCF_018148075.1 Burkholderia sp. AU19243 | reverse complement strand
CGGTAAGCCTGCAGCAGGCCCGCCGGGCCGACGAACTTGTCCGGGTTCCACCAGAAGCTCGGGCACGACGTCGAGCAGCTCGCGCACAGAATGCACTCGTACACGCCGTCGAGCTCGTCGCGCTCTTCCGGCGACTGCAGGCGTTCCTTCTCCGGCGGCGGCGCGTCGTTGATCAGGTACGGCTTGATCGAGTGATACTGGTTGAAGAAGTGCGTCATGTCGACGATCAGGTCGCGCACCACCGGCAGCCCCGGCAGCGGACGCAGCACGATCTTCTGCGGCAGATCGTTCAGGTTCGTCAGGCACGCCAGACCGTTCTTGCCGTTGATGTTCATCGCGTCCGAACCGCACACGCCTTCGCGGCACGAACGGCGGAACGACAGCGTCTCGTCCACGGCCTTCAGCTTCACCAGTGCATCAAGCAGCATGCGCTCATGCTTGATCTCCAGCTCGTACGTCTGCATGCGCGGCGCCGCGTCCTTGTCCGGATCGTAGCGGTAGACTTCAAAAATGCGTTTTGCCATTTCGGATTCCTTTGACTCGGCTTAGAACGTGCGCGGCTTCGGCGGCACGGATTCGACCGTCAGCGGCTTCATTTGAACCGGCTTGTAGTCGAGCCGATCGCCTTCGCTGTACCACAGCGTGTGGCGCAGCCAGTTTTCGTCGTCGCGGTG